>DAIPHR010000137.1:0-8557 GCA_036771215.1 Cyclobacteriaceae bacterium | reverse complement strand
CTTGAAAAATGCAAGATCCATTTGAATGTCCAGGTAAATGAAAGATATCAAAATCGAAATTTCCAATAATGATCTTATCTTTTTTCTGTTTAAAAAGAAAGTCGGGTTTAGGAATGGAAATTTTATGATTGATTTTCGCCACAAAAAGAAAAAAATTCGCAGACTGTAATAACTTTAAATCCAATTCATGCAGATAAAAAGGGATATCGTATTCATTCTTAATATTTGCCACCGCGCCTATATGATCAAAATGCCCATGTGTTGAAAGAATGGCTATTGGTTTAAGTTGCGATTCTTTTATCGCTGTAAGGATGGATAGGTCATCGAGGCCAGGATCTATTATCACACAAGTATTATCTACGTTGCTCGACAATAAGTATGTGTTTGAAGGGAATATCCGATTTTTGACCATCTTGATATTGGCATCAATTGATCCCACCCAGATAAATCGTTTGTGAAGTAATATACGAGCTTTCTTCAGAGGCAAAAAAATCAATCACATTCAAAACATCGGCTGCTACTGCCTTTCTAGGCACAGGAAGATGTTTTATGATCTCATTTATTTTTTCTTGCGCTTTATGTGTATGAGATCTCAACATGTCGGAGTCAAAGGCAGATATACCGATTGTATTACAGGTTATATTCATCGAGGCAAACTCCTTGGCCATTACATTTGCCAGTGTCTGGATCGCAACCTTAGTAGCAGCATAAATAGAGTCTCCCATGGGCTCGAGTGATGCTGCCATTGATCCAATATTGATTATTCTACCATGCCCGTTTTTTTTCATCAATTTGGCTGACTCTCTTGAAACGAAAAATGTTCCTAACAAATTAACATTGACCATATCCACCGCGTTTTTTATCGGCAATATTAAACTATACTGCGAAGTCAAGACTGCAGCATTATTAACAACAATGTCTATCCTTGAAAATGTTTTGCCTATCCTCTTAAATGCATCAACAATCAGTTGTGGATCGCCAATATCAACGATAACATGATGATAATTGCGGTTCTCAAGTTTGTGCTCATTGCGGCTTAAGCCAATAACCGTAGCACCATTCTCTAAAAAATGTTCAGCTATGACATATCCTAATCCTCTACTGGTACCAGAAATTAGAACGACTTTCCCTGGGTATCGCATTGCGTTTTTTGGCTACATTCCTTTAATCAACGTAGGATCAATAATCTCCTCGATGTATTCGGCTAAATCATTTACGCTGCTAAAAGGGGATTTTTCTCTGGTCATCGCCCTGTCATCCGTAAGCGAAATACTCTGTGAATATTTATCTGATAGCAAAGATTCAAGGTCTACAATAAATGAAACGAGAGTCAATGAATCTATGGTCGAACCCGTACCAAACAATATTGTGCCCAGATTGGGTTCAAACTTTTGATCATCAGGCAAGGTGTCAACTAGGTCGTTGAGTGTTTTTACGATTATTTCAACTATAACTGCTTTGGAAGTTTCCATGTTTATCAACTGTTAGATTTTATGGTTTTACTACTAAAATGGATAAATTCGATCGAATCGACAATTAGAGTATTCTTTGATCTCTTAAAGAAACGAATTCGTCATAATCGCGTATATAATCGCTCTCATCATATTCCTCAGATGCCAAGCACAGCAGCACAGCGTTGTGTGAAAACTCCATCGTTCTCCAATGAAAATTAGTTATATATAAACCCATTTCAGGCCGGTCTAGAATAAAAAATTTCTTAACACCTTGAATATTTTCAAGGTTGAATTTTATTACTCCACTAACCGCAAAAATAACCTGGCGTAGAGCTTTATGTGCATGGTGACCTCGAATTACCTCATGCGGTGCATAGTATGTCCAATACACGCGTCTAATCTGGAAGGGTAGCTTTTCAGCGATTGATATGTAGCCGAGCGCGCTTGAGCCAACACGTTTAAAATCAAGTAGCTCTGGCTGATGAATATCTCTTACTTTTATTTCCATAAATCCGCTATTCTGAGGGCTCATATTTCTGAGTAGGCCCTAAAAATCATGAAACAGATTGTCTTCATAAATTGATTACAATCTCCAAAAAAAGAAAAGTCTGCCCTAGTGTCTTAGAACTAGAACTAAATACTAGGTAGCAAACGCTCAGTTGCTGCCATTTGTTAGTAATCAAAGAATACAAGCGTTCCATGAATATACCTTTGCATTGTTAGTTCCTACGGCTTAAAAATCTGCTTAGGACTTGTGTCAAATATTGATAATGTACCTCATAAAGCCCAGGCCATACGCCCAGCCAAAACGAACGGTTCATGATGGTGTCGGTATTCGTCAATTGCCCCACCACGCGGTGCGGGATGTGCTTGTAGGCGGGCTGTCGCAACAAATTGCCTGCAAACAGTAAACGCGTTCCAATCTTGTTAGCTTCCAGGTATTTCACCAGGTCATTTCGGTCAATCGGGCTACTGTCACGCACCGTAATCAAAAAACCAAACCAACTGGGGTTGCTCCCGGGCGTAGCCTCGTGCAAAATAAAATGTTCTTCAAACGGCTTCAGCATGTTGTACAACAAGGCGTGGTTCTCGCGCCTGCGCGCCACAAAGTGATCTGCTTTCTTTAGCTGGCTCAGTCCGATGGCCGCCTGCATATCCGTAACCTTCAGGTTGAACCCGATGTGCGAATAGGTGTACTTGTGATCGTAGCCGAAAGGTAAATCACCTAACTGCCAACCGTGCCGCTTCATGCACGTGTTGTCTTTTCCTGGCTCACAAAAGCAATCACGCCCCCAGTCCCGGAAGCTTTCTACTATCTTTTTCAACGCAAATGAGTTGATGAGCACAGCTCCCCCCTCGCCCATCGTAATGTGGTGCGCGGGATAAAATGAAACCGTGGCTAACTCCCCAAACGTACCCGTCTTTTTTCCCTGGTAGGTTGCACCCAAGCTATCGCAGTCATCTTCAATTACCCACAAGTTGTGCTGCTTCGCAAAATCCATAACAACGCTTAAATTAAACGGATTGCCCAAGGTGTGCGCCAACATGATGGCCCGGGTTTTAGGACTCAGCGCCTCCTCCAGCCGGTTAACATCGATGTTGTAAGTGGGTATGTGCACATCCACAAACACCGGCACGCAACCGAACTGAATCATGGGGTTTACCGTAGTGGGGAATCCTGCCGCCACGGTTATCACTTCATCGCCCGGCTTGATTGCACGCGCTTCCAACTTGGGTGAGGTGAGCGCATAAAAAGCCACGAGGTTAGCGGATGATCCGCTATTGACCAAGGCGGCAAACCGTGCACCGAAATAGGCTGCAAACTCTTTTTCAAACTGAGGTCCGAAGCGTCCGGTGGTCAGCCAGCCGTCTAACACGGCATCCACCCCTAACAACAGGTCTTCGGCATCCAGCACTTTTCCCGTCACCGGTATGTAGTGCTCTCCCGGTTTGATCTGTTTTTCAGTTTGCGCTGCCGCTACCGCGCGCAGAGAGTCAATCGCGGCAACGGGGATATTTTTATACATGATGCGAAAGAAGTTGTTGAATATATTGTTGAATCTTCATTACCGGCTTGGGTAAATTCAAATTCTGGTAACGTGTACTGTCTAAAGCCAGGTAACCCATGGACCTATCGCGGGCGGTTACCTGCCCAAATGCCTCCAATGGAAGCTCAACCCCAATTGCACCATACACGTGCCGGGCAAGTGCCTGCACCGACCATACTTCGTTTGCCGCCATATTGAGCAACGGAACACGGAGTGCCTGGCTCAAAAGTGCCTCAACAGCACGGCACACATCCTGAACATGAACATATTGGCGCACCTGGGTGCCGGCTGTTAACCGGGGTGGTGTGCCGGCCGTAGCGCAATTGACCAGATAGGGAATCAGTCGGTGCGATGCCTCACCTTCACCATAAATGGTGGGCAAAATCAGATGGGTATAGCCCATCGACCAGCTAGTTGATGAAACCCAACGTGTTAACAATCGCTTGGTCGAACAATAAGGGTTGGGAACCAAATGGCGGGAGTGCGCCACTTCTTCCTCCGTGAACGTTTGTGGATCACCATTATCCCCTATTTCAAAGTAGCTGCCGAAAGAGATATAAAACCCACGGTATCTCCCGGCAGACAAAAAATACATGAGATTGGCGGGGTACAAAAAGTTCACCGACATCAGTTGTTCAAAATCCGTGGACAGTTGGGACTGTACCCCTGCGCCCGCGGCATACACCACCGCATCATATTGCAGCCAGCTTTCGTCCATTGCATTTACGTTGCCGGCCTGCCAGCGAAAATTCTGTTCATCAGGTCGAACGAGTGACCGACCCCACGCGTGCACCGTATGGCCTTGATGACGTAAATGGGAAACTATACTGCTTCCCAAAAAACCTGTAGCACCTAGCACGGCAACGGTCATGCAGTTTGGTACGATTGTATGTCGTGATGCAACAGCTCAAACGCCTTGGCCCCCGCCTGGTATTGCTTATACCAGTTCAACGTAGCCTCCACGGCCTGAGCTGCGTTCCATTTCGGCTTCCAACCCAGTTGTTCGATTGCTCGGCTGCTGTCCAGTTTCAACAGTTTCGCCTCATGCGGCTGGCCTTCTGAACGCGCGACCTCATATCTTCCACCTCGCCAATGCTGCAATGCTAACTCCACCAGTTCCTGCACGGTAAGGGTATCTTCAGCCGGTGGCCCAAAATTCCAGGCTTGATCGAAACCAGCCCGATGCAGTTGTGAACCCAATTGAAGATACCCGGAAAGCGGCTCCAGCACGTGCTGCCAGGGTCGCACAGACTGTGGATTGCGGATCACCACAGTTTCTCCTTTTGCGAATGCTTTGACAATATCGGGAACGAGGCGATCAGGTGAATAATCACCACCGCCAATGACATTGCCTGCCCGTGCCGTTGCCAGGCGGATGTTCGCAACCCGATTCGGCAGGCTGAAGAAAGAATTTCGAAACGAGGATACCACCAGCTCTGCCGCTGCCTTGCTGGTGGAGTATGGATCATGCCCGCCCAATCGATCCACTTCGCGGTAAGGATAATCCCATTCGTAATTCTCATAAACCTTGTCGGTAGTGATGACAACCACCGCACAAGGTTTGGCCAACTGCTGCAAGGGCTCCAGCACATTGGCCGTACCCATTACGTTCACTTCAAAAGTCTCCAGTGGTTGCTGGTAGGAATAGCGCACGAGCGGCTGTGCGGCCATGTGGAAAATCACATCGGGTTGAAAATCCAACAGTTCGCGTTGCAATAACTGGCGGTCACGCACATCACCCCATGTGGATTTAAACGGGAGGTTTGGCCAAATATCGCGGTAAAGGGTTTGGTAATCGGTGGGCGGAAGCGCATAGCCCTGCACGTGTGCACCGAGTGCATGCAACCAGGCGGATAGCCACGAACCTTTGAAACCCGTATGCCCTGTGACGAAAACCTTTTTTCCTCGGTAGAATTCCAGATCTGCCATTGTTACCAAATCTTCCAGGGGGCCCTTCCGGTGGCCCATTCCTTCTCCAGTTCTTCTTTATCGCGCAGGGTATCCATCGGCTTCCAGTAGCCGTGGTGTCGGTGAGCAGTCAATTGGCCGTCTTTCGCCAGTTGCTCCAGGGGTTGCCGTTCCCAAATGCATTGATTGTCGGTGGTAACATAGTTCAACACCTCGGGCTGGCAAGCAAAAAAGCCACCGTTGATCCACGCACCATCGCCTTTTGGCTTTTCCTGAAAGGCAGAAACGCCTCCTTTACCATCAATGTCAAGCGAACCAAATCGGCCACTGGGCTGCACAGCCGTAACCGTGCAATGCCTGCCGCCCTGTTGATGGGCCGCGATCAACGCTGATAAATCCACATTGCCTACTCCATCGCCATAGGTCAATAAAAAGGGTTGGCCATCCAAATAGGGCGCTGCCCGTTTGATTCGGGCGCCCGTCATGCTCTGGTCACCGGTGTCAATGAGTGTTACACGCCAATCTTCTGCCTGCGTGTTGTGGACTTGTAACGAGTTCTTGCCCAGATCAATGGTGACATCCGATTGATGAAGGAAATAGTTGGCGAAATATTCTTTGATGAGGTAGCCTTTGTAGCCGAGGCACACCACGAAATCGTTGTGTCCCTGACTGGCGTACATCTTCATGATATGCCACAAAATCGGGCGGCCTCCAATCTCCACCATGGGCTTTGGTCGCAATACCGTCTCTTCCGACAACCGGGTAACTAAGCCTCCTGCTAGAATTACAGTTTTCAAAATTTCTCTTTCGTTAAGAATGTTTGATCTGCACTAAGTATTTCGGTTTGAACAAGCATTATTTGAATTTGATAACTTGATTAGCGACATACTGCACCTGTTCAATGGTCATCCCCGGCCATATTGGTAAGCTTAAACAAGTCTCGGCAAGATGCTCTGCTACAGGGAAATCCCCTTTTGCGCAACCCAAGTGTCGATAAGCTGCTTGCAAGTGGGGCGGTGTTGGATAATGAATCAAGGTTGCCACCCCACTATCGCCCAAATGCTCTTGCAATCTATCACGCTCATTTGAGCGAACGACAAAAAGGTGATAAACATGGGATGCATTTTCGTGCGTTGTCGGCAAAATGATATGCGGACAATCAGATAAAAATTCGATGTACCATTCTGCAATTTGCTGCCGCTGCCTTGTCCATTCATTGATAAACCCAAGTTTCACAGAAAGAAAGGCAGCCTGCAACTCGTCTAAACGCATGTTAAAACCAATATACTCATGCTTATATTTTTCTTTCGAGCCGTAATTCCTCAACATGGCTACCTTCTCACTTAGATATGAGTTATCGGTAGTGACTGCGCCTCCATCACCCAGCGCTCCAAGATTTTTTCCCGGATAGAAACTCGTGGCATTCAAGTGACCCAACCCCCCAGTGATCTTGTTTAAGAAAGTAGCGCCATGTGCCTGGGCATTGTCTTCCACCACAAACAAACCATGTGCAGATGCGATGGCCACAATATGATCCATTTCGCAAGGCTGTCCATACAAATGCACCGGTATAATGACTTTTGTTCGCTTGGTAATAGCGCGCTCAATATTTTCCGGATCGATGTTGAAGGTATCCATGCGAGGCTCCACAAACACCGGTGTGGCACCACAGTAGCTTACCGCCAAAACGGTAGCTATAAAAGTATTGGAAGGGACAATTACTTCATCGCCAGCCTGCACACCAAGCGCCCGCAGGCATAGGTGAAGGGCATCCAAACCATTGCTAACCCCCACCGCGAAATCAGTTTGGCAAAACCGGGCAAAGGCCTTTTCAAAATCAGCAACCTCAGCTCCATTAATGAACCAGTTACTGGCGTACACCCTCGCAAACGCGCTTTTCATCTCGCCTTGAGCGGCCTGATGCATTGGCTCGAAATTCAAAAACGGGATCTTCACCTCCTTCATGGTGGCATACGCATCACACAGCTCAAGAATAGTAGCCGCTATCTCCTTTCTTTTTTCGCGCATAGCCGTAGCCGCCATACGTGTACCCGTATCCGTGTCCATACCCATAGCCATAGCCATAGCCCGGGCCGGAGCGGAAGACATCGTTAAAGAGGATACTGATGTTCTTCAACTTGCCGGTAATGAAATAGTCGTTGACCAATTTCAGCATCTCTTTGGGTGTGTAATCCTGGCGCACCACAAAAATAGAATGATCGGCATATTGGGTTAACAGGAATGCATCGGTGATGAGGGCCAGCGGAGGCGTATCGATCACCACGCAATCAAAACGCGCACGCGCCTCCTGCATGAACTGATCCATACGAGGCTGCAAAATCAACTCCGATGGATTGGGCGGCACGGGCCCCCCGGTAACCAAAAATAAGTTCTCATAGCCGGTCGTTTGAACTACGTCATCAAACTCGTGCATGCCGGCCAGGTAGGTACTGAGGCCTTTTTCATTTCCGGCATTAAAATCGCGGAACAACTTGGGCTTGCGCATGTCGGCACCAATGATGAGCGTCTTGCGGCCCGACAAGGAGTAGACCGAAGCCAGGTTAATCGAAGTGAACGTCTTTCCTTCACCGCTGATGGAGCTGGTGATCAGAAACACTACACGGTCTTTTCTACCGACAAAATAATTCAGGTTGGAACGAAGCGACCGAAACGACTCGGAGATAACTGACTTGGGTGAACCGAGCACCTCCAGGCTAACCTCGCCCCGTTTATGCCCCACGCCCCCGATGAACGGAATGGTGGTTGCCTTCTCGATGTCCTCCTTGGATTGAACCTGGGCGTTGAGATATTCCATGACCACGAAGCCGAGCAGGGGAATAGCCAGGCCAACCACGAGCGCCAGTATGTAATTCTGTCGGGTTTTTGGTGTAATGGGCCCGCCCAACTGCATGGGCGGATTAACGGTAACCAGATCCGACACATTGCCCGCCTTGGAAATCATAGCTTCAGCCTTTTTCTGCATCAGGTACACGTACAGATTTTCCAAAAGTGAATAGTTACGCTGAATCGTGATGAGTTGCCGCTGGGCCAGCGGCAGGTAACTGATTTGCCTTTCAGCCTGGGTAAGCTGCCGCTCCAGAAAATCGGACTTGATTTTGTCTGTTGATTTTAGGCACTGAATGCTTT
>DAIPHR010000136.1:0-8577 GCA_036771215.1 Cyclobacteriaceae bacterium | reverse complement strand
CGGATGTTGCAATTATTGTGGTTGCCGCTGACGATGATGTGATGCCGCAAACCAAAGAAGCCATTAATCACGCCCAGGTGGCCGGTGTTCCGATTGTTATCGCCATCAATAAAGTAGATAAGCCGACTGCAAACCCTCAGAAAGTGCGGGAGTCACTTTCGAAGATCAACATCCTGGTGGAAGACTGGGGTGGAAAGTACCAGGTGCAGGAGATTTCAGCCAAGACCGGAAAGGGAATTGACGAGCTGCTGGAAAAAGTATTACTGGAAGCCGAAATCCTCAACCTGAAGGCTAACCCCGAGAAACCAGCGGTAGGTTCTATCATTGAAGCATCGCTGGATAAGGGTCGAGGCTATGTGGCCACCGTTATGGTGCAGGCCGGTACGTTGAAGATCGGTGACATCATGCTGGCCGGTTCCAACTATGGCCGTGTAAAAGCCATGTATGACGATACCGGTAAGAGAATTAAGGAGGCCGGCCCTTCAACTCCAGTACAAGTATTAGGCCTTGATGGTGCACCGCAGGCGGGTGAAAAGTTCAGTGTAGTGGAAACCGACCGCGAAGCACGCGAAGTGGCTAACAAACGCAGCCAGATCCAGCGCGAGCAGAGCATTCGTACCAAGAAGCATATTACACTCGATGAAATCGGCAGACGTCTGGCGATCGGTTCGTTCAAGCAATTGAACATCATTGTCAAAGGTGATGTGGATGGCTCCGTGGAAGCCCTTTCCGATTCGTTGCTGAAGCTCACCACCCAGAAAGTGGCCGTGAATATCATTCATAAGGCCGTGGGTCAGATTTCGGAATCGGATGTATTGCTGGCCTCAGCCTCCGATGCCATCATTGTCGGCTTCCAGGTTCGTCCGTCCGGTTCGGCACGTAAGCTGGCCGAGAACGAGGAAATTGAAATCCGCATGTACTCCATCATCTATGACGCCATCAACGATGTGAAGGCTGCCATGGAGGGTATGTTGGAGAAGGAGATGGAGGAAGTGATTGTAGGCAATGCCGAAGTGCGCGATGTATTCAAGATTACGAAAGTGGGAACAGTGGCCGGTTGTATGGTTACCGATGGCTATATCAAACGCAACAACCCGATCCGCCTCATTCGCGAGGGTATTGTGGTGTATGCCGGCAAGTTGAACTCGCTGAAGCGCTTTAAAGACGATGCCAGCGAAGTGAAATCAGGCTTTGATTGTGGTATGGGCATTGAAAGCTTCAACGACATCAAGCCAGGCGATGTGATTGAGAGTTATGAAATGCGTGAGGTGAAGAAGAGTTTGTAATCTGACTGATCTGTTTAAATGAAAAATGCCCGACTGGAAAGCCGGGCATTTTTTTAATGTATCGGTTAAGGTTAGAATTTTACTTCCGGTGCTTTCTCAGCGCCTTCCTCGGCTTTGAAGTATCCTTTTTCTTTAAAGCCCCCAATGCTGGCAATCAAGGCCCTCGGAAAGCCAACAATAGCGCGGTTGTAGTCACCCACCGCCTCATTGAAGCGTTTACGTGAAACCGAAATCCTGTTTTCTGTTCCCTCTAACTGCGCTTGCAAGTCAACGAAGTTCTGATTGGCTTTTAAGTCGGGGTAATTTTCCGCAACAGCCAACAAACGACCAAGGGCTGAGTTCAGGCTGCCTTGCGCTTGCTGGAAGGCCTGCAGGTTTTCAGGAGTCAGATTCGAAGCATCAATTTTAACCTGAGTAGCGCTCGCGCGGGCTTCCACCACCCGGGTAAGCGTTTCTTGCTCGAAGTTGGCGTAACCCTTTACGGTGCTAACTAAATTTGGAATCAGATCGCTCCTGCGTTGGTAGTCCGATTCCACATCGCCCCAGCTCTGCTTGACCGTCTGTTCCTTGCCGGCAATGCCGTTATAAATGCCTATGCCCCAAATGACCAAGAGGCCAAGGACAATCCAAATGCCATACTTCTTAAGAATTTCCATAGTCTGTGCGTTGATTTTCCTTGGCGAAGGTAGTGGGTGAGAACCGTTTCGACAACTTTATGGTCGCCCCGCTGTTGTAAGCATATGCGGTGGCTTATTGGACTCATCGTATTCCTTGTAGGCTGTAAAATCGATCGCGATCGCCCGGTCGACTTTAGTCGCCTGGCGTTCACCATGCCGGACGATACGGAGTTGTTCTTCCGAAACGTTCGCTCCATTTATTACGATCGGGAGGTACGGGGGAATCAGGAGGTGTTTCGGTGGGCCGACCGGCCCGACTCCACCGGGCATCCAACACTTACGCCAGCCCTGGTGCTAAGTCCGATGAATGATATGGCTTTTGTTGTTCTTGAACTTGAACCGGGCAATGCAAGCGAAGGGTTAACGCTGATCGCTGTCGATTTCGCAACAAACCGCATCGATACGCTCCAATTGGCAGAGCCGCTCCCGCGCCCTTCGCTTGAATTGGCTGCCCGAATCTATGAGGGGATACGACAAAACCAAGGCTTCCAATTGCTGCAGCCGGACAATACAAAGCCCGTGTTGCAAACCGATCAGGAGCGCGAAACTTTTCGGGTAACGATGGCGGATTATTTTCGACTAACGAGGGTTTTTTAGAAAGTAAGACCAAGCATTGGGAGCTAGGCCGAAAAGTCAATGTTAGCTGCCTTTGGAGGCGCCCATTTGCTGTTTGATGTACTTGACTATTTTTCCGCGCCCCGAAACCATAAAGCGGTATTTGTTGTCATTTTGATCTTTTATTACCAGCATGTTCGGGACTAAAATGGCCAGCCGATAGCCCCGTCTTATTTTTTTTATTTGCCCATAATCAATGTGGATGTCCTTTATCACGTGATTGTAGCATGGAAACATTTCAATCCGGGCCAATTGATCAAAACCAGCTGGGTAGCAGCTTTTGGCGCTATACTCAAGATGATCCTGGAATACTTTCATTTCTCCCCGGGCCTGGTAGGGTAGAAGATCGAGGAAGAAAAGGTAAGGCGGCATTTGGTTCAGAGTAAGGTGTGCCGTTCGAATCATCTCCGGCTTGGGGGTTTGCGACCAACAAAGCCCAGAGACGGTCATCAGTAAAAGGCAAAGAAGTTTCATCATTTTTTGCAGTTTTTTGACTGTGTAAGAACAGATATCCGTTCGGATTCTCTGAACATAATTGGACAATCACCAATTTCGTTGGTTCCTGTCATGTTGGGATGAACGGAAATCCGTTAGCTTACACGACCAAACTCCGCTCGCGCATGAACTCGGTAACATTAAATTAGTGGACCTACTTGATCTGGGCTCAAAATAGGAACCAGCGAATTTCTTTTCTAAAAATCACGAAAAGAGCAGCGGAACCTATAGAGATTAAAATTACATACTCCAGTTGAATAATTTGTTTTACAACAAAAACAATCAAAAAAGGAATCAGGCCGGAAAGCACTGTGGCAATCAAAATCCTCGCGTTGGCGCCTTTCTCAACCAACCAGAAAAGTAGGAACGCCAGAATGATTGAAAAACAGAATAAGGGGACCAACCAGGAACCGTAATCAATGATAATTTGCTTGAGGTTACCATACCGACTCCACAAAACAACAACAACAGGTATTACCAGAGCTAATAGCTTTTTCAAAAAATCAACACGGTCACTCATTACCTATGAGTTTTATGAGGAAGGTGCGCTCATATTGCCTCATTGATTCAGCCAGGGTAATGTAAAATTCGCTTCGCCAGCGCAAGTTTTTCAGTTTAATATCCTTTACACTGTCAGTAAAGGTAACTCGAGTATTTAGCAGTGAGTATGAAGCATCAATTTGTTCCGTTAATCGCATGAGATTACCCTGAACTTGTGCTTCCCTAAGTTCAGCTGGCAGGCTCAGCTCAAAGAAAGACTGGATTTTCGGTATTGAATCAATTCTAAGCGCGGTCAGTAACAAATAATTGACAGCATGGTCATTAGCTTCTTTGAGAGCCATGAGCCTAACATTATACTGACTATCGAGTGCTAAACTGTAAAGAGAGTCATTTTCGATCAAATTAAAAGCTACCCTGTAACTTTCTTCGCGAGAACTACACCCTACACATGAAATTACAAGGGCGAAAATTATAACTCGCAACATTTATCAAGTTCGTAAGCGCAAGCGAGCTGATCACCAGCGTAGTTCAAAAATACGGAGCCCTGACAAACCGGCCAATATGCCGGAAACCACCCTAACGAAGTACAACCAGCTGAGCCAATTGCCAAATCAGACTCTGCTGCTGCTTTGCAGTCCGATGCTGTTCGAAAACAAGCTGCACCACCAGCACAACCAAGGACCCGACCATTTGCAGTATTTTGCGAAAATGAAATCAAAAATTCATCAAGAGGTTTTTTATCTTGATAGGCGTGGACGGCATCCTTAAGATTGTTACCCTCAAAAAGCTTTGGGTATTTTATTCTCAAGCTAATTAGGTGATCTTTAGCAAGGGAAAATTGAGTTATTAAAGATTCCTCAGAATCGAATCCCATTTCCTCTGAAATTCGTTTTCCGTCATTTTGAGCTACGGCCGAGTTGAGACGAGCTAAATGTGCCTGTTTTTCTGAGGGAGATTCCCCGTCTAGACTTGAATATCGAGCGATCAATTCGCGGTTTGCCGCCATGTAGCCGACAAAGCTTGCGTCAGCTGTGACTTCCTCCAAGACAAGTCTATCGTTGTTAGGGCTTTCGCTTAATTCACATGAAACAAAGAACAATAAGATCAAAAGTGGAATTTGATAGATTTTCATTGGTTGATATTTTTCATTATGATCCAATTTTAGTGTTTCGATCCTTGATCGCCAGTGCACTTTTCTTTGAAAAATTACATTTGTAAGATTTTTTGAGGTACCGCCTATTTCCTTCCCTGCTCAAGATAACATCCCGATCCGTCAATACACCAAACTCCGCTCGCGCATGAACTCGGCAATTTGTACCGCGTTGGTGGCGGCCCCTTTGCGCAAATTGTCGGCCACAATCCACATGTTGAGCGTGCGGGGTTGTGATTCATCCCTGCGCAAGCGGCCCACAAACACCTCATCGCGGCCGTGGCTGTTGATGGGCATCGGGTACACGTTGTTTTTCACATCATCTTGAACCACAACGCCCGGTGTGTTTTCCAAAATCTGGCGCACCTCGCTCAGGTCAAATTCTTTTTCAAACTCAACGTTTACCGCTTCCGAGTGGCCGCCAATTGTAGGCACGCGTACGGTGGTAGCCGTTACGCCAATGGTGTCGTCACCCATAATTTTCCGGGTTTCGTTCACCATCTTCATCTCTTCTTTCGTGTAGCCGTTGTCGAGAAACACATCGATATGGGGCAGGGCGTTGAAGTCTATGGGATGGGGATATACCTTGGGGCCTTCCGTGCCGCTGCGTTCGTTCATCAGTTGCTGCACGGCATCTTTGCCAGTGCCGGTCACGCTCTGGTAGGTGCTTACTACCACGCGTTTCACTTTGTATTTTACATGCAAGGGTGCAAGGGCCATCACCATTTGAATGGTCGAGCAATTGGGGTTGGCGATAATACGATCGTCAATGCGCAACACATGGCCGTTGACTTCCGGCACCACCAGTTTCTTGGTAGGGTCCATGCGCCAGGCCGAAGAATTATCAATCACCACGGTACCCATCTCGGCAAAGCGGGGTGCCCATTCCAGCGAAGTGCTGCCGCCCGCTGAAAAAATGGCGATATCCGGTGCCCGTTTCACCGCTTCTTCCATGCCGATGATGGTATAGTTCTTTCCCTGAAAGGAAATGGCTTTCCCCACATTCTTGGCTGACGCCACCAACAGCAATTCATCAAACGCGAACTGACGCTCGCTAAGTACTTTCAATAATTCCTGGCCTACCAGTCCGGTGGCCCCCACAATGGCTAGCTTCACTTTATGGTCTCATTTAACGAGGACAAAAATACTATATTTGATTAGCCACATGAAGCATATTTTCTACGGAATCATCGTATTCGTTTGCGCTGCGATTGCCCAGGCGCAAGTGGTTGATGATTTCTCCGATGGTGACTTCACGACTAACCCTGCGTGGACGTCCGATCTCGCAGCCAATTGGACTATAATCAGCGGCCAACTCCGGTCGAACTCCACAACAGCCAACTCGTCTTTTCAGATCGTGACGCCATCGGCCATCTCGACCAATGCCCGGTGGGAATTTTGGCTGCAGCTCAATTTTAACACCTCCAGCGCCAACTACGTTGACGTGTTTCTGATGTCGGATCAGTCTAACCTGAGTGCCTCCACCACCAACGGTTACTTTGTGCGCATCGGAGGTACTGCCGATGATGTGAGCCTGTACAAGGTGACCAACGGTACAGCAGCCATCCTGATCAATGGGCTTGATGGCATTACCAATTCATCGGCCAACACCCTGCGCATTCGTGTTACCCGCGACATTAACAATGTGTGGTTACTTGAGCGGGATGTTACCGGCACGGGCACCGACTACGTTTCGGAGGGCACGCAGTCAGACGCCAGTTTTCTGATCAGTTCATTTTTCGGAATTCGTATTCAGCAATCGACCTCGTCTTTCTTTCAACGTCATTTTATTGACGACATCTACGTGGGCGCCATTCCTCCCCCGCCACCTCCGCCCGTTCCGATTACAGAAAAGGAGATCATCATCACGGAGATCATGGCCGATCCTTCGCCCACCATCGGGTTGCCCGATGCCGAGTATGTTGAGCTTTTCAACAGAACCAACCGCACCGTAAGTCTATCGGGTCTCCGGCTCACGGATGGTTCCTCTACCGCGGTATTTCCGGCTGCTTCTATGTCGCCCGGCAGCTATCTGCTGCTGACGAGCACCTCCAACGCCAGCAAGTTCGCTGGTTCCGTTCTGGGTCTGGCCAATTTTCCAACGCTGAATAATGATGGCGATGCGATCATGCTCAGGCGGTCGGACAACAGGCTGATCGACTCCGTTGCGTACACGCTGGACTGGTACCGGAGTGAAGACAAATCTGAAGGTGGTTGGGCCCTGGAATTAATCGACCTACAGAACCCGTGCGGTGAGCAAGATAACTGGGCGGCTGCGGAAGCCAGTGCCGGAGGTACTCCGGGAACATTAAATTCCATCAATGCCAACAAGCCGGACGTGACCGGGCCAAAATTGGAGGCGGCCGTGCCGAATGGGCTCCAGCAAGTTGAGTTGTTGTTTAACGAGAAGTTGAACACGGACCTTAGCACGATAGCCGTTACGCTCACGCCTGACGTTGGCATCACCAGCCTAACGCTTCAGAAACCAGCACTCACCCGTTTGATTGTGAGCCTTGCGAGTCCCCTTCAACCTCGCCAGTTGTATCAGGTTGGGGTGAGCAACCTTCGCGACTGCGCGGGAAATCTTATTCAACCGAATTTCGCTCAATCCACCTTTGCCTTGCCGGAAGAGGCTGATAGCCTTGACCTCGTGATCAATGAAGTGTTGTTCAACCCGCGGGTGGGAGGGTATGATTATGTGGAGATTTTCAATCGATCCGAAAAGTTTATCAATCTCTTCAATTGGCGAATCGCATCACGTGAAAACGGAGTTCTGCAAAATGCTGTAGCGATTACAGTGAGCCGATTGATTGCTCCTCGGGGCTATTTGGTGTTGACCGAGCGGGCCAGCGAAGTCATGTTCCAATACCCACGCCACGAAGGGCGTGCATTTATGCAATCCAAACTGCCTTCTTTGCCTGATGATGAAGGCGTTGTTACCCTCGTGGGTGCCGATGGTCAGCTGGTGGACGAGTTCAGGTACGCGCGCGATTTCCACAGCGAACTGATCAAAGATGAAGAGGGAGTTGCTCTTGAACGAATATCAGCGGAAGCTGAAACCCAGCAAGGCAGTAACTGGACATCGGCCAGTTCAGTCGTTGGATTTGGTACGCCCGGGTTGATCAACTCGCAGTCCAGACCCGATCCGTTGATTTCACCGGATGAGGTGATCGTGGAGCCTGAGGTGATTGCTCCGGGGAGCGGCCGCGATGAGTTTGCACTTGTCCGGTATCAGTTTGATCAGCCCGGACGGTTGGCCAATGCGAAAGTCGTGGATCATCAGGGGCGCGTAATTCGCGTATTAGCCAACAACGAAGTGCTGGGTACCGAAGGATTTTTGCGCTGGGATGGTGACCACGACAACGGAAGCAAAGCGCGCCCAGGCTATTATGCAGTATGGTTTGAAGTGTATGGGCTGGACGGCAACGTGAAGACGTACAGGAGAAGAATTGTGGTGGCCAGTCCCTAGAGAATGTTTATTTCGCTATTGTCCTAGATTTGGATGAAGTTACGTCAAGTGAGCTACTAATGGCTGAATTTACAGAATCGCCTGAAGTCAAGAAGTTTAAGAAGATTGCGATTCAATTCTTTGTAAAGTGAAAGCATGCTGGGAAAGAGCAAACTTAGTTTTCAGTTCACTGAAACTACTGGTAAGCATGAATAATGAGTTGATAGTCAATAATTTTGATCACCTAGTTTTGCTAAACTCCAGTATCAGGATTATTCATCAGGTTTGACAAATCAAAAAATTTTAACTGACTTTGTCTCCACGGTTTAGAAGTGCTACGTTTTCGCCTCGCGGGGTCCAAATCTGCGGGGGTTAGCGCGGAAGATCGAGTCATAAAAAAAGGGC
>DAIPHR010000135.1:0-8674 GCA_036771215.1 Cyclobacteriaceae bacterium | reverse complement strand
TATTAGCTATTTTTTCCTGGACTCTAGCCACTATTTTCAGAGATTGCCGTAATGTCAGGGTGCTCAACTATGGCCTGTCCCGCCCGACTACCCACACCATGAACAATGTTTAAAACACCAGGCGGTAATCCGGCTTCAGCACACAATTTCGAGAACAGGTAGGCCGTCATCGGTGTGAGCTCCGATGGTTTTGCCACTACCGTACAACCAGCCGCTAATGCGGGCGCAATTTTCCACGTGAACAAATACAGGGGCAGGTTCCACGGAGAGATGCAACCCACAACACCTACCGGTGTGCGAAGAGTATAGTTTATGGCCTCGTTGTCGGTAGCGTGCGCTTCGCTTGCAAAATGAATAATGCCCGTGGCAAAAAAGCGAAGATTAGCCGAGGCCCGCGGGATGTCCATAACACGAGCCAGTTTCACTGGTTTGCCCTGGTCCCGACTCTCTGCGCGTGACAATATCTCCAAATCGCGATCAATCAAGTCCGCCACTTTTAACAACAAATTGGCACGCTGCTGAACGGGCATTGCCGACCAGGCGGGAAAGGCTACCTGAGCCGCTTGAACAGCTGCGGCCACATCGCGTTCGTCCGAATCGGGCACGCGGCTATAAGCCTCACCGCGCGCGGGGTCGACATTGTCGAAAAAAAGCTTGCCGGTGGGGCCTACCCAATCACCGTCTATATAGTTAAGAATGTCTGCCATTACCGTTTAATTCATCGAAGAAAAGTAATCAAAAGATGCCATCAGGGGCAACCCGGCCCGATCAGAGCGATCCGGTGCGCCCGCCATCGACCGGAAGGTTGATGCCGTTGATGTATCCGGCTGCGGGTGATGCTAAAAAGGCCACAGCTGCAGCCACTTCAGCAGCTTCTGCAATTCTCCCCGCAGGAATCTCCCGTTCCATTTCCCGTTGGGCGTCTGACAGGGACTTCCCAGACTTTTCCGCATTGTTGCGGATAAGGGCCTGCAGTCGACCCGTCATCGTGGCGCCCGGTAACACGTTGTTGACGGTAATGCCATCGGCCGCCAATTCGACCGAGAGCGTTTTGGCCCAATTTGCCACGGCACCCCGAATAGTATTGGACACGCCCAGGTTGCGAAGTGGAATCTTAACAGAAGTCGAAATGATATTGATAATCCGCCCGTACTTTTCCTCCTTCATGCCGGGCACCACGGCCTGTGTGATCATTTGATTACAAATCAGGTGGGCCGAGAAGGCCCGCAAGAATTCTTCAGGCGATGCCGTTAATGCAGGACCGGGCGAAGGTCCCCCTGTATTATTAACCAGTATATGAACCCTATGATTCTGCATAAAATCCCCGATGCGCAGTCTGACCTCATGGGTAGAGTTAAAATCGGCTACGACATAATTGTGGCGCTGCCCCGGCTTGGATGGCAGTTCGGCCACGGTCTGTTCCAGTTTCTGCTGATCGCGGGCCACCAGCGTAATATGCGCGCCCAGTTGGGCGAGTTCAATAGCCGAAGCCTTGCCAATGCCCTGGGTGCTACCGCACACCATAGCCCGTTTGCCGGTCAAATCGAGATTCATATAAATTGTGTGCGAATTTGGTACCTTACTTTCAATTTAATGTACAAATATGGCAATCCGCAGACCGTTCAACCTACATCAGTGGATAAAAGATAACCGGCACCTTCTGAAACCTCCGGTGAGTAATAAAAATCTTTACGCTGATGCCGGTGATTACATCGTCATGATCGTGGCCGGCCCAAATGCCCGGAAAGACTACCATTACAACGAAACCGAAGAGTTGTACTATCAACTGGAAGGCAACATTACAGTCAAAATTCAGGAGGATGGCAAAGCCGTGGAGATTCCGATCAACGAAGGAGACATGTTCCTGCTCCCAGCGCGGGTTCCACACTCTCCCATCCGTACACCCAATTCCATCGGGCTTGTCATTGAATGTAAACGGTCATCGGCTGAAGATGATGGTCTGATGTGGTTTTGCGAAAAATGCAACCATAAACTGCACGAGTATAAATTTCATCTGCACAACATTGAAACGGATTTCCTTCCCCGCTTCCGCGAATTTTATGGATCAACCGAACTACGCACGTGTAGTAAATGCGGTACCGTGATGGAGGCTGATCCACGGTTTGTGTAGCCATGCGAATACAGGAACTTCAGCGTTTACTCGAAGAAACCCATACCTGCTTTCTTGAAGCGCTGGGCGAGCCTGCCTTGGATGGAGATCGCCCCGGGATTGCCGGCAAATGGTCACCCGCCCAGCAGGCTGACCACCTTTACCGAAGCATTCGCCCGGTGAACCTGGCTTTTGCGCTGCCTGAATTCGTGTTGCGCCTGCTGTTTGGTCGTGCTAACCGACCATCCCGCTCCTATGATGAGGTAGTCGAAAAATATAAGCGCAAACTGGCGGAAGGTGGCCGCGCCTCGGGTGTATTCCTACCTGGGTCACCACCACTATCAACCAGTAGGTCTCGTATTCAACACGTTGCCCGCCAATTGACCAACCGCGTGGGGCGCTGCTCGGAGGAAAAGCTTGACCGCCTTCTGCTACCGCACCCGCTCCTGGGCAAACTGACGTTGCGCGAAATGATCTATTTTACCGCTTACCATGCTGAACATCACCGCCTCCAATTGAGTTAATCACGTAATCAGCTACACGGAATGTCCTCTTTTCAGAACTCTCTCGGCTACGCCCGTCAACAAGACCGGCTAGACCCGCTGCGCTCGTTTCGGTCCCAATTCCATCTGCCCAAAAGCAACGGGAAAAGCTGTATATACCTTTGCGGCAACTCGCTCGGACTTCAGCCCCGACTTACGCAGGGCTTTGTCCAGCAAGAGCTTGCCGATTGGGCCAAGTTGGGTGTCGAGGGTCACTTTCACGCTCACCGGCCCTGGCTGCATTACCATAAGTTCAGTAAGAAGTCACTCGCGCGGCTGGTGGGTGCCCGGCCTACCGAGGTGGTCTCGATGAATCAACTGACCGTTAATCTGCATTTGTTGCTGGCCTCCTTCTACCAGCCAACCCCGGGGCGCTATAAGATATTAACAGAGGCGCATGCCTTCTCGTCCGATCAATATGCAGTCGAGTCTCAATTGAAATGGCACGGAATAAATCCTGAATTGGGATGGGTTGAATTAAAGCCCCGGCCAGGCGAACACACGCTGCGCACAGCTGATATTCTGGAAGCAATCGAAAACCACGGAGATTCATTGGCCGTAGTTATGTTGGGTGCCGTTCAATATTATTCCGGACAGTTTTTTAATATGAAGGCGATCACACGTGCCGCCCACCAGGTGGGTTCATTTGCCGGTTTTGATCTCGCCCATGCCATTGGGAATGTGCCGCTTGCGCTCCATGATCATGACGTTGACTTTGCGGTCTGGTGCAGTTACAAGTATCTCAACTCAGGCCCCGGAGGAATGGCCGGTGCTTTTGTTCACGACCGGCACGGATCGAACGCCAGCCTGCCGCGGCTCGCGGGCTGGTGGGGCCATAATGAGAAGGAGCGTTTTCAGATGAAGAAAGGATTCGTTCCCATGCCAGGCGCGGACGGCTGGCAGGTTTCGAATTTCCCGGTACTCAGCGGGGCAGCTCACCTGGCTTCGCTCAGGATTTTTGACCAGGCCGGGATTAAGGCATTGCGAAAAAAAAGTATCAGACTAACCGGGTATCTTGAGTTTCTATTGCGGAGCCTGCCACAAGCCGATTCATTTTTCTCGATCATTACCCCTGCCGAGGAAGAGCAGCGGGGCTGCCAGCTTTCGATCTTGATGAAGCAAAACGGAAAAAAGGTGTTTGACCGGTTAACCCGCAAGGGCGTTATTGCCGACTGGCGCGAGCCGGATGTCATTCGGGTGGCCCCCGTACCCCTGTACAATTCCTTCGAAGATGTTTTTCGGTTTGTTGAGTTTTTTAGGACAGCGATTTCCCGATAACGGTCATGCATTTTGTAGAAAACTCGATATACCATATTTACAATCGTAGTTTTAATAGGGTGACAGTCTTTCAAAAACCGCGGCACTATGAGTTTTTCCTACATAAATTAGCAACACTAAATTCAATCACTGATGTTTTGGCATATTGTATCATGCCTGACCACTTTCACGTGATGGTTTACGTCCGACAAGATGGCCAAGCCACCCGTCAGACCGCTCAAAGCGGTCAGACGGGTATGCAAGCGTTAAGCAGGAGAATAGGCACGGTACTGAGTTCGTACACACAGGGTCTGAATAAGGAGTCTAATCGAAAAGGCTCGCTCTTTCAACCCAAAACAAAATCGAAGGAACTTGAAAGACTTGAGGATTGTGTTTCGTTCTTCCATTATATACATAGAAATCCTGTTAAGGGCGGACCGGTCAAAGACCCTCGGGAGTGGCCATACTCATCATTCACTGAATTTTACAACAATAAAGTGAAAGTATGCAACCTTTCTGTTGCCCGAGAGCTGCTTGATTTGCCACGAGACCCTATAGTTTTCATTTCACAATATGAGCTTTCAAAAGATTACACCGTTGAACTCGAATAAACACATAGCCATCGTGGGTGCCGGATTGGTCGGTTCTTTGCTGGCCATTTATCTCCGCAAACGTGGCTACCGCATCAGCGTTTTCGAGCGCAGGCCGGATATGCGCAGCAACCGGCTGAACAGTGGACGCTCCATCAATCTGGCATTAAGCAATCGCGGAATTCGTGCCCTTCACGAAGTGGGGTTGGAGGATTTGCTGCGCCAAAACGCGATACCTATGCATGGCCGCATGATGCATGACGTTCGCGGTCAACTCACGTATCAACCCTACGGAACGGATGGACAGTACATCAACTCGGTTTCGCGTGGCGGCCTGAACAAGGTACTGATGACAGAAGCGGAACGCCAGGGCGCACAATTGTATTTCGAGCATCGTTGCTTACAGGTTGATTTAAGCAACACCGCGCTGACATTTCAGCATGAACCCACAAACACCCAGGCGTTTGATTACATCATCGGGGCAGATGGTGCATTCTCGGCCGCGCGCGGCATGATGCAATTCTCCGACCGATATGACTTCTCGCAAGACTACATTGAGCATGGTTACAAGGAGCTAACATTGCCCGCGGGTGACGGGCATGTTTTTCAAATGGAAAAGAATGCCCTGCACATATGGCCACGCGAACGGTACATGTTGATTGCTTTGCCTAACCCGGACGCCACCTTCACGTGCACCTTATTCTTTCCTTTTGAAGGAGATCCATCCTTTGCCACCCTGGCTACACCCCAGGCCGTATCGGAATTCTTCAAAAATCAGTTTGCCGATATAGCCGACCGTATGCCTCATCTTCAGGATGAGTTTTTCGCGAATCCCACGGGATCGTTGGTTACCATGCGTTGCTATCCGTGGGTGCGAAACCGAACACTGCTGATCGGTGATGCCGCGCACGCCATCGTTCCGTTCTTTGGCCAGGGCATGAATGCGGGCTTTGAGGACTGCCGTGTGCTGAATGATTTGTTGACGCAGTATAGCGATCGTTGGGAAGATGTATTGCCAGCCTTCCAGCAGTTGCGAAAACCAGACGCGGATGCTATTGCACAACTTGCCCTCGATAATTTTGTTGAAATGCGCGATCTGGTGGCTGATGCCGATTTCCTGCTTCGAAAGAAAATTGAGGCGCGCTTGCATCAGCTGTACCCCAGCCGATGGATACCGCTATACTCGATGGTCACGTTCCACGACAATATCCGGTATTCGGATGCCTATGCAATCGGCCAACGACAGAAGAAAATCATGGATCGCGTAATGGCCACCCCCGGCATTGCCCAGACGTGGGAGTCTGTCAACTTTGAATCAATTGTAAATCAGCTCAACTAAAACTATTCGGCTATGTGGGCTTTGTACTCCTCATAGCGATCCAAGACCGCCTTCACATACCGCACCGGTTCATCGCACCGGCAGTAACCGGCTTGCACCACCGGATCCCGATAATATTGCGGAATCGCCTTACGCGTCATAAACGCTTCTACCTGATCGTCCCACACAGTAGGGTTATAGCCATACTTTTTCGCCAGGTTGCGGGCATCCAGCACGTGACCCAGGCCGGCATTGTAGGAGGCCAGCACGAATTTCACGCGCTGCTCCTCATCATCTATTGTTTTTTTCCAGTTATCATCCAGAAATTTCAACAGGCGCACACCCGTGCGTATGTTTTCATCCACATTCGTAAGATCTTTTGCTTTGAAAAACTCGCCCGTCTCCGGCATCACCTGCATCAGCCCTATGGCTCCCGCCCAGGACTCAACCTTAGGATCAAAGTTTGATTCCTGAAAAGCAATTGCCGCAAGCAAACGCCAATCCCACCCGATGATGGCCGCCTGGTCTTTGAATTTGGAATCGAACGGTGAAAGATTGTTGGCCGTTAAGGTCGAGTAGTCACTGGCAAACCGCTGCATGGTCGATCGTGGGCTTTCAAAATACTTGCGGTATAAGATTGGTTGAATGCCATTTTTCCGGCTTTGAATTAACCACGTATCGATTTGTGTTAACAACACAGGCGCATTCAAACGAACGGCCCAGGCGATCTGCTGGGGCGTGCTCAACACGGTGCTGATATCCAGATTGGGATAGTACAGTTGATTCACCTGGGCTAACGTTTGGTCCGTCACCGTGTACTTGATCTCCCCCGTAGCGACCTTACGGATAAGCGACTCGGTTTGCGCATCTGCGCTGTCTTCAACAATCTGAATACCCCCTCCGATTTCGCGGGAGAGATTCTGCAGACGCTCGGCAAAGGAAGAATTTTTTAGCACATGCACTTCCTTGCCGGCCAGTTCCACCGGGTTGCGAAGCAGGGATTTTTCCCACATGGAGGTCGGTTGCATCCGCCAGTTGGCGGGCTTCTTCTGTACCAGCACTTGGAAGGTAGTGAAATGGGGTGTGGTAAACGCCACAACCTTCTTTCGTTCCTCTGTAACGGTCAACGGGAACGCGACAATATCGCCTTCGCCCTTGTTGAGCCGGATAATAGCCTCTTCTATACCGGAAATCACTTTGACTTTGAGCTCGATCTTCAGGTGTTTAGCCAGTCGCTGCAGCATTTCATACTCATAGCCCATTGTTCGTCCCTTGTAAATAAAGAACGAAACCGAGTTGTTATCGACCAGAGCGGTGATGTAGCCACGGGCCCGGATTTTTTCAAAGTCAAGATCAACCGGCTGAGGAATACCCGATTCAGGGCTTTTTAGGCTGTTTTTTCGGCATTGCAAGAGCACCACAGCCCGCAGGCAAAGAACTGCGAAAACAAAAAACGGCCTGCACATAGTGGAAGGTACGCAGAAGACGGGGGAATAAAAAAAGGGGCCGAAGCCCCTTTTTTACTTGTTTTTTCAAGCACTAGTTGAAAATGTAACGAATGCTAAACTGCATTTGCCAAACATCGGCCAGTGTAGTCGATGATTGAAATGTCTGTGTGATCGGGTTAACCACACCATTTGTCACTGACAATGGCACCAAGCGGTAAACCGGCTGCCCCTGGGCATTTTTTGAACGGTAGTTCAACGGTTGGGTAGTAACCGGCACCTGCCCTACCCCCCAACGACCTTCCTCACTGACTTCACCAAATGGCGCACTTTTTGCAAACATGGTGCTAAGCATATTGCCAAAGTTTATGATATCCGCGCGAAGCTGCAGGGTGTTTCGCTTTCCGTTGACATCGAGGAAAAATTCTTGCGCAATCGACAAATCAGCCCGGAAGACCCAAGGCAGTAAGGCTCCGTTCCGCTCAGCCCAGTCGCCCCGATTCTTGCTGAGATACGGGTCTTGATTAATAAAGGCATCCCAGTCAGCAGCCTGCTGGGTGGCTGTATACGGGTAAGAAGCTCCGGTGGGGGTGTACGTCTCAAAAATCATGTCGGACTGGTCGCGGGGAATATTGATCAGGTCATTGTTCGCGCCATCACCATTCATATCGTTCGATACCCGGTAGCTGTAGCGACCCTGATTGCGTCCTTCCCAGAACAAGGAAATCTGAGTCGCGCCAAAATTGAGATACTCCTTACGGTAGCTGGCTGTGGCTATAACCCGGTGGCGCTGATCTTGATTGTTATAGGCCAAGGGAGCGTTGTTCGGGTCAAAAACAATAGGATTGTTGGTCCATGATCCACGCGCAATTGAGCCGGGGTCGATGACGTTCTTTGCACGGCCAAAATTATAGGCAGCCATGGCATAAAATCCCTTAGTCATCGGCTTTTCAATTTTTACGGCAAACGACTGAGAGTAACCCTTGTTCGTATTGGTCAGGACTTCCGCACTTGTAACGGTATAGGGCGCGCTCGGGTACAAGCGGTTTTGGGTCCACTGGAGGCGACCGTCAGGGTTACCGAACGAAGACTGGGCGGCAGGCAAATTGGCATTGAAGTACGTGATGCCATTGACGTCCTGAGAATAAATGAACTCCAAGGTTCCAATCAAGCCAAAGGGTAATTTTTGATCCACCGCGATATTAGTTCGCCAAACCTGAGGGAACTTAAAATCAGGATCCGTTGCAGCCAATTCTACGGACGATGGCAAGGTTGGAGTTGCTGGTATATAGGCCGTTGGGTTTGGATTGAATGGCCGGAGTGTGGTATTGTTCAATTCCTCGAAACAAGTCAACAAAAAGTTATTACAGATTTGATAGGAAATCAAAACGAACACCGGGAGACCGTTAAAC
>DAIPHR010000134.1:0-8724 GCA_036771215.1 Cyclobacteriaceae bacterium | reverse complement strand
TGGCCGTGCTTCAGAAATTAGTTGACAAGGGTAATACCGTATTGGTGATCGAACATAATATGGACGTCATTAAGTCGGCTGATTATCTGGTTGACCTTGGCCCGGAGGGCGGAGCCGGTGGCGGAAAGATTGTTGCCAAGGGAACCCCCGAGCAGGTAGCCAAAAATGCTGCGAGTTTTACAGGCAAATTCCTGAAAGGCGAACTTTAAGCAACCTTCGGATCAACTATCCTGTGGCTTTTCTTCCTGGGCTACTTCTTCCCGGGTACTGATCCAAAAATTGTTGTACCCTTCGCCCACTTGAATGCTTAACAAGCTGTTCGCCAGCATTTCCAGGATGGCCAGAAAATTAAAAATCAATGTAATGCGTGTCGGTGACTGATGCAGCAAATCGGTGAACGCAATGCGGCCACGGGTGCGCACTTCACTCAGGATAAATTCTTTCCGTTCTTCGATGGTGTACGGGTATTGAATCACCTGATGCACCGGTTTATTCTTTTCCTCCTCGGCCCGCTTCATCACCTTTTCAAAAACCATCAGCAGCTTGAAGAGATCTACATCCTGCAGCTCAGCTTCCACGTTGGTACTCTCGGCCAATTGGCGCAACTCCTTCATCAGGTTGCCGCGCTTTTCTTTCATGATCTCGGTCTCTTCCATCTTGTGGAATTGATCGATCACCGATTTGTACTTTTTGTACTCGAGCAAATGCTTCACGAGCGCTTCACGCGGATCAATCTCATTGCCGGCTTCATCCAGTTGCGGCCGGGGCAATAGCATTTTAGACTTGATGCGCATGAGCGTGGCAGCCACCAGAATAAATTCGCTGGCCAGTTCTACGTTCAGTTCCTCCAGCCGATGCATGTACTCCAAAAAATCATTGGTGATTTTGGAGATCGGAATATCATAGATATCCAGTTCATCGCGTTCGATGAAAAACAGCAGCAGGTCAAAAGGCCCTTCGAAGAGGGGCAGGCGAATTTCGAAGTTTTCGGTAGTCGTCATGAAGGGACAAAAATACCGGGTTTTCCCCATTTCCGGCTTAGGTTATCGTCTCAGTTTCCCACAAACTATTCACCCCGTGCCGTGGAAAAGCCTAAAATTGGGAGGGTTGCGCAAAACACTTACCTTCACGGTCTGTTTTAACCATCATCACCCACTTTTTCACCCCATGTTAATCGAACCCGGAAAACTGTTGGCCAATATCAACGGCCCTGACGATGTGAAAAAACTCGACCAGGCGCAATTGGTTCAGCTTTGCGATGAACTGCGGCATTTTATCATCGACAATGTGTCGGTCTACGGTGGGCATTTTGGCGCCAGCCTGGGCGTAGTCGAGTTGACCGTGGCGTTGCATTACGTGTTCAAAACGCCCTATGATCAACTGGTGTGGGATGTGGGCCATCAGGCCTACGGCCATAAAATTCTCACCGGGCGAAGGGATGTTTTTCACACCAACCGCGTGTATAAAGGGATCTCGGGTTTTCCCAAGCGTAAAGAAAGCATCTACGACACCTTTGGAGTCGGGCACTCCTCCACGTCCGTGTCGGCTGCGTTGGGCATGGCAGTGGCCTCCAAGTATCAGGGAATTGATGATAAGCAACACATTGCGGTGATCGGGGATGGTGCCATGACCGGTGGTATTGCCTTCGAAGGCATGAACCATGCCGGAGTATCAGACTCCAACATTCTCATTATCCTCAACGACAACTGCATGTCGATCGACCCGAATGTGGGCGCCCTGAAAGACTACCTCACCGACATCACAACCTCGCGCACGTACAACAAGTTGAAGAATGATGTCTGGACGGCCTTGGGTAAACTCTCCACTTTTGGTAAGAGTGCGCAGGAAATCGTGTCGAAGGTGGAGCACGGCATCAAAGCCACGTTGCTTAGTCAAAGTAATTTCTTCGAATCGCTTAACCTGCGGTACTTCGGTCCGGTTGATGGTCATGACGTTGACCACCTGGTGCATGTGCTCAATGATTTGAAAGAAATCAAGGGCCCCAAACTGCTTCATTGTGTTACGGTGAAGGGCAAAGGTTATGGTCCTGCCGAAAAGGGCAATGCCACTACCTGGCATGCACCCGGGCTGTTTGATAAGATCACGGGCGAGATTTATAAAAAGACACCGGAAAGGCCACAGGCCCCGAAATATCAGGACGTCTTCGGGCACACGCTGGTTGAGTTAGCCAGGCAAAATGAAAAGATCGTGGGTATTACGCCCGCCATGCCCTCGGGCTCATCGATGAACATCATGATGAAAGAGATGCCCGACCGCGCCTTTGATGTGGGTATTGCCGAACAGCATGCCGTTACATTTTCGGCAGGATTGGCTACGCAGGGATTGGTGCCGTTCTGCAACATCTACAGTTCCTTCATGCAACGTGCCTATGACCAGGTTGTACACGATGTATGTATCCAGAATTTACCGGTGAATTTTTGTCTTGACCGGGCTGGCTTTGCCGGTGCCGATGGGCCCACTCATCATGGTGCCTACGACATCGCTTATTTCCGTTGTTTACCCAATATGATTGTAGCTGCGCCTATGAATGAGCAGGAACTGCGCAACCTCATGTATGTTGCACAACTTCCCCGAGCCGAGAGTGCTTTCGCCATTCGTTACCCCCGGGGCCAGGGTGTGATGCCGGACTGGCGTACCCCATTTGAAGAAATTGAAATAGGGAGAGGCCGTAAGTTGCGCGAAGGCGAAGAGTTGGTATTTCTCACCCTGGGTCACATCGGTAACTACGCCACCGAAGTTTGTGAACGTTTGGCCGCGCGTGGCATTGATGTAGGGCATATCGATATGCGGTTTGTCAAGCCTTTAGATGAAAATTTACTGCACGAAGTTTTTGCCCAATACAAAAAAGTGATCACCATTGAAGACGGATGTGTGCAAGGCGGCTTCGGTAGTGCTATTCTCGAGTTCATGGCGGACCACCACTACACGGCTGAAGTAAAGCGGCTGGGCATACCGGATGCCATCATTGAACACGGTGAACAAATTGAACTTCATCGCGAGTGTGGATTTGATCCGGACGGAATTGAGAAAGCAGCTCTTTCGATGCTGGAGCCAAGCCTGGCCAACCGGTAAATCAGCCTAGGATGCCAGCCCTGCACTTTCAACGGACCGGAACAGGGCATCCGGTGATTCTGATTCACGGCTACTGTGAAACCCTGGACATATGGCGTGATTTTGTACCTCTCCTGACCCATCATCTTGACGTGACCACCCTGGACCTGCCGGGATTTGGCAAGTCGCCCGCGCTGCAGCAGCCGTTTACCGTTGATGAGGTGGCAGACACAATAGCCGATTTTGTCAGGTCTCAACATTTTTCGGAAAAGCCGCTACCGATTGGCCATTCGCTGGGTGGCTACGTGGTGCTTTCACTGCTTGCCCGTTATCCTCACCTATTTTCGGGTGCCGGTCTTTTTCATTCCACAGCATTTGCCGATTCGGAGGAAAAGAAGGCTAACCGAAATAAGGCCATCGAGTTTGTGAACCGTAACGGGGCAAGACACTTTATTGACAGCCTCATTCCGAATTTGTTTGCCGATAAGAATAGAATTGACCAGGTGCAACGCGCGCTGGATATCGGCTATCAAACACCGGATTCTACGATAACCGGGTATGCGGCTGCCATCCGCGACCGGCCGGACAGGTCCGGATTGCTGGCAGAGTTGTCGGCAAATGTGTTGATTATTGCCGGCAGGCAGGACACCGTTGTGCCCGAAGCTGTAAGCCTCCAGATGGCTGGTTTGGCAAAAAACGCGGTTTTCGAAGGTCTTTCCGGGGTGGGCCACATGGGTATGCTGGAAGCGCCTGAAGCCTGCGCAAGGGCAATCATTTCATTTGCGCGGAAAAGCCGCTAAAAAACTGAAATTTTAATGTTTTTTTGGTTACTTGCTTCTTCGATCAGACACAAAGCATTGTGTATATTTGTTAGTTCATTAACTTAACCCCCGAACACCGAATTATGCAAGAAGTTGTAGCCCCAAACAATTACGCCTCCTGGAACAGTCTGGCTTTGAATCTCGCCTACGTTTGCTGGGGGTTAGGTATACTGGTTGCCTTGGGATATTTCATCCGGTTGAGCCTGATCGGAGACAACAAGGACAAGTATGATTTCATTAACAAGCATGAAATCAAATTCCTGTGGATCGCATCCATCATCCTGATTTTGGGTGGCTGTTTCTTCTTTAATGCGAATGTAACGGAGCTAAATCCCGTCTGGATATTCGTTCGGGTGTTTATGACGGTTGCATTTGGTATGCTCGTTGGGCTGGTGATTCAGAATCTGCTCAATTTTTACTACCCTTTCTTTATTGAAAAGCGCCTGAAGGTATTGCGCTATAAGCCCCGGGTTTCTCCCAAAACGGGTAAGGCTATGAAGCTGTTGAGCGAGGAGGAGGAAGACGCCTACATGGATGAGGGTATGATTGCCGAAGAAAACGTTTTCTCCGTTGATTATGACGTTTGGAAGGACGAAGAAACAGGGTACATCAAAATTGAGAAATACGCAGGTCACCTGCATGCCCTACAGTGCCCGGAATGCAATTACCAGACTTTTAAGGTTGTACGGGAAGAAGTTATTACGCAGCCATCGCCATCTTCGGAGGGTGAATTGATGAAGCACTACCAGTGCGGTTACTGTGGCTACAAGGCTAAGAAGGCGGTTGCACTTAAATTCACGTCAAAACTGCAGGAGTCAGCGGCTGCGGTTTCGTAACAGGATGGATGTATATGAAATTGTAAAAGGCCCAGCATTAACGGGCCTTTTTTTATAAATGCGGCAACCGAACCTGGTCAGTGTAAAACTTCATGCGACTGTGCCGGACATCCAACCGTACGATGCGCTCAATGCAGGCTTTTTTATGGTTGATGAAAACCTCAAAATACTCAGTTTCCAATAAGAACAGGTTTACTTTGTATCCGTAGTATCGTATTCCCACGATAAAAAGACCCTCTTCATAGAGCCGTTTGATTTGATCATCGTGCGAAAGCTTTTCGAATGACAAAGGAGAAGCCATAATTAAAGCTACAACTTTTTCGCAGCTTTATAAAGGTAGTCGTGTTTCGGTGGCCGAAAGGTAATCATGTGCTGACGGGCCAGCTCCAGCTAACGAAGCGGTTCCAACCTCTGGTAGATCAGCTTTTGTTTTGTTTTCAGGAAGGTCTAAATTTGCCGTCCTAAACGGTGAATGTAGCTCAGTTGGTTAGAGCACCAGATTGTGATTCTGGGGGTCGTGGGTTCGAATCCCATCTTTCACCCGAACCCCGCTTCGAGCGGGGTTTTTTTGTTGATGGATTTTGTTGTGTACATCTTGCAGTCGGAGAAAGACGGCTCGTTTTATATTGGGCAAACGGGTGACTTGCCCAATCGGCTGAAGCGGCATAACCAGGGTTTGGAGAAGTACACCTCCAGAAAAGTTCCTTGGAAGTTGTACTGGAGCAAGTCCGTAGCATCGCGCAGCGAAGCGGTTAAACTGGAACGGAAGATCAAAAATCTGAAATCGCGCCTGAGGGTAACGGCATTTGTTTTGGCACACGGAGGCCCTGTGGGTCCCGTGGCGTAGCCACGAGGATGCTCGTCACGCTTGGCGTGACGGCATTCGAGTCCCATCTTTCACCCGAACCCCGCTTCGAGCGGGGTTTTTTTGTTGATGGATTTTGTTGTGTACATCTTGCAGTCGGAGAAAGACGGCTCGTTTTATATTGGGCAAACGGGTGACTTGCCCAATCGGCTGAAGCGGCATAACCAGGGTTTGGAGAAGTACACCTCCAGAAAAGTTCCTTGGAAGTTGTACTGGAGCAAGTCCGTAGCATCGCGCAGCGAAGCGGTTAAACTGGAACGGAAGATCAAAAATCTGAAATCGCGCCTGAGGGTAACGGCATTTGTTTTGGCACACGGAGGCCCTGTGGGTCCCGTGGCGTAGCCACGAGGATGCTCGTCACGCTTGGCGTGACGGCATTTTTTATTAATGGATTTTATTTTTTACATCTTACAGTCGGAATCAAAACTTCCCGGAAATGACTTAGACCATATGCCAATAGGCTCAGGAGGGATAGCTTTGAGTAATTGAAATAGTCCTATGAACTCCATTCCCTCCGATCTTGAGATTGCGCAGTCTGCCACACTTAAACCCATTACCGAAGTTGCCAGCCAATTGGCAATACCCTCCGAAGAATTGGAATTGTACGGGAAGTACAAAGCCAAACTGCCACTCTCGCTCATCAAAGATGATCGCTGCCGAAAAAGCAAGCTGATTTTGGTTACCGCTATGACTCCCACTTCGGCAGGTGAGGGCAAGACGATGACAGCTATTGGGTTAAGCGAGGGCCTAAATGCGCTCGGCAAACGAACCACTGTTGTTTTGCGCGAACCGTCTCTTGGGCCCGTATTCGGATTGAAGGGAGGGGCTGCAGGCGGAGGTTACTCACAAGTTGTTCCCATGGAGGATATCAACCTGCACTTTACCGGTGATTTTGCTGCGGTGGAGAAGGCGAACAATCTCTTGGCTGCACTGATTGATCATGACTTGCAACGTTCTGAGGGCGGGCTTGCAATTGATCCTCGCACGGTAGAATGGAAACGTGCAATGGACATGAACGATCGTGCGTTGCGCAATATCATCACCGGGCTGGGCGGTCGCACCGGTGGCGTCATTCGCGAAACCGGGTTTAATATTACGGCTGCTTCTGAAATCATGGCCATTCTGTGCCTGGCGAAAGATATGGGTGATCTCCGTGAAAAAATCGGAAACATCTACATTGGGGATGTCCGCGAGCGAGGGCCGGTTCGCGCACACGACCTCCATGCACAGGGCGCTGTGGCCTTGCTGTTGAAAGATGCGATCAAACCCAATTTGGTTCAGACCCTCAAAGGGTTTCCGGCCATCATCCACGGTGGCCCTTTTGGCAACATCGCGCAAGGCGCAAACTCGATTATTGCCACGCGCATGGGATTGAGTCTCACCGACTATGTGGTAACCGAAGCCGGATTTGGTTCTGATCTGGGTGCCGAAAAATTTGTGAATATCGTATGTGGGTACGGTGGCTTTTCGCCCCAGGCGATGGTTATAGTGGCCACCATTCGCGCCATGAAGTTTCATGGGGGTGTGCGCAAGGATGACTTGAATTTGCCGAATGTGGCCGCGCTGCGAAATGGTTTTGCCAATCTGGAAAAGCATATCGAGAATACTCAAGTCTTTGGTATGCCTGCGGTGGTTTCGCTCAATCGTTTTGCCACTGACACAGATGACGAGATAAAGTGGGTGATGGATAAATGCCGTGAACGTGGTGTAGACGTAGCCCTTTCGGAGGCGTGGGAAAAAGGAGGCATGGGCACACTCGACCTGGCTTCCAAGGTGGCGTATGCCGCAGATCACTTTACCGGAAAATGCAAACCGGTATACGACTGGCACATGTCGGTAGCTGATAAAGTTGAACTGATCGCTACGAGGATCTATGGTGCAAAACGGGTGGAATTCCTGCCCAAAGCAAAGCAACACCTCGGCAAAATCGATCGGCTCAATTTGAGTCAGGCACCGATTTGTATAGCCAAAACGCAATACTCATTTTCAGATGATGCGCGAAAAATCGGCCGCCCGCGCGACTTTACGATCACCGTTCCAGAGATTGAAGTGGCTGCCGGTGCGGGCTTTGTCATTCCGATCACTGGCGAAATGTTACGTATGCCCGCCTTGCCACCGGTTCCGGCAGCCCTTGGAATGAATATCTCACCCGAAAGTGTGATAACCGGTTTGTCGTGATGCGCGGCCAACGCTGGAAGTAATACGAAACCAGCTCAATGATACTTGTAACTTTCATCGATGGGGAGGAACGACCCTGGCAATTTTCGGTGTTGCTTCGCTGCATTGAAAAGGTTCACTTCGTATGCTATGGATAAGCTTTTTTGAGATTCCAAATCGCTTACCGGCTGAGACGAGCTAGGGATCACGGATATTGGACATTTTGGTGTATCGGCCTCACCAGCGCCCACAGCCTCCGCAACCCGGGCTATCCCGAAAGTGCAGGATTTCCACTGCAATCCTTACCGCAGTGCACAGCCACCATTAGCGCTCGTTCAATGCCACGCGGTTGCCTTCGCTATCTTCAAACTCCGCTACAAATCCGTTACTGCCAATCGAGGTCTTGGGGTACAGTGTTTTGCCGCCCGCGCGTTGCACTTTTTTCAACACCTCGTCAATGTTCGTCACGCCAAAATAGACCAGCGTTCCGTTGTGCGAGGGCTTGTAAATTTCGCCCTGGGCCAGCGCGCCCGTAATGCCGGTGCCCGCCTCAAAAAAAGGAAATAGCGCCATGGTATTGTGGTCAATCACCTCATCGGTAAAATCAAAACCAAAAACCGAGGTGTAAAACCGTTTTGCGCGGGTTACATCCGTAACCGGTATTTCGAAATAAACCACCGGATTAGCATTCATCTTCGTTGTATTAGATGTTTCGTAAAAAAACTCGCCTGCGGAATCGCCCACAGCATCTTTGCCCAAAAACAGCAGGAAGCCGAAGGCCAAAACTCCGGTTATCGTCACCGCCAGAAGCACCTTTTTCATGCACTCTTTTTTTCGCGAAGATAGCAGAACCAACCCACGCGTGTTTCTGGCGCTGTGTTAACGGGTGTGCGCTCCGCCACCACGCCTCTCATCACATCGGTCAGCAGCGTAACCGGCAAATGTTTAGCTTTGGTCGCCCATCCCACTCAAC
>DAIPHR010000133.1:0-8781 GCA_036771215.1 Cyclobacteriaceae bacterium | reverse complement strand
CGTGATGAAATCTGGTAAGATCCCTTTGGCCGAGGGAAATCGTGGATATCGATTTACGTAATTTGAACTTCAAGGGCGCACAATCTTCCCGAACCCATAAAGGGGTACCCCCGCGATCAAGAGCAGAAATCCCCAGTAAACCGCCTCCTGACCCGATCCTGCCACGGCCCAGAGTGAGTAGACGAAGGCGATGATCGCGATAAGAAATTTCCAAGGCTGATTCCACCGGGCATTTCCCGAACGCACGGCCAACACCAGATACGACACACTCGAAAATAGAAAGGCAACCAGAACCGTCATGGTCGAAATCAGAATGATGAACTGGTACGTATCGGCCAGGTTACGACTGAAGTTCATGAACAGCAGGAGCGAGATTAAGATGCTCGATACGACCAGACTTAAAACGGGCGCCCCGCGCTTGTTCAATTTACCAAAAGACGAGGGGAATAAGCGATCGGCTGCTGCTGCAGCCGGTATCTGGCCTTGCATCATAATCCAGCCATTCAGCGCTCCAAAAGTCGATATCACCGCGCCTCCGGCAACCACGTAGCCTGCCCAATTGCCCCACAGGTGTGCAGCGGCATCCGCAAAAGGCGCCTTCGAGGTTTTCAGCACCTCAGGTGAAAGAACTCCCATAATCACTACCGTACCCAACACATACAAGACGGTGACTGCCAGTGTGCCTACAACCGTGGCGCGGGCAATCGTCTTGCCGGGATTCTCCACACTGCCCGAGGGAATGGTGGCACACTCCAGCCCCATAAAAGCAAACAAGGTCAATGTGGCGGTGGAAGTAATGGCGGCCATATCTGACGTGCCGCTGCTGTTGAATGGTTGGTAGTTCTCCGTCTGAATGAAAAAGGCTCCACCCATTGTGACTAATATGAGAGGCGCAATCTTCAATATGGTGGTCACCAGTTGAACTGCGCCCGCTTTCTTAAGTCCATGGGCATTGATCCACGTCAGCAACCAGATACTACCGAGGCCCACGGCCACAGCATAGAAGGCATTGACCCCTAAAACCGGAAAGAACACCGTGAGGTAGCTGATGAAGGCAACCGAGATAGCCGCATTGGTTGACCAAACGGAAATCCAATACCCCCAACCCACCAGAAAGGCCGCGAAGTCGCCAAGGCCTTCGCGTGTGTACGCATAGGGGCCACCATTGGCCAAAGGCATTATCTGGCTCAGCCAGCTGAACACCAACGCCAGGCAAACAGCCCCGGCACCGGACACCAGCCATCCGATGAGGCTGATGCTGCCAAACGAGGCTAGTGCGGCCGGCAGCATGAACATGGCGGAGGCAATCATATTGCCCATCACCAGCGAAGTGCTGGTCCAAAATCCGATTTTGGGTTGCGCCATGATCAGCAAGTTGAAAAAAAAAGGTGAATCGTTACGACTCACCTTTTTTGAACATCTCGTCTTTCCCGGCTATGGCTGGCTGCGCTTGGCCGTCATGGGGAATTGACCGAACTGGCCCAATGTCATGTTTCCGCTGAAATCATCTCCGGAAACCGTGCCTTTCACTCCGATGCTCACCGAGTTTCCTCCAAAGGAGAGTGTATACTCAAAGCTCAATTCATTCCCGTTGAGTTTCACATTCTCCAGTGGCATCGTGCGGTTCATGCGTGAACTGGTGATGGTGCCGGTAAGTTGTTCGCCATTCTTTTCGATGACGATTTTGCCATCGCCACCTTGCGGTGACTGAACGGTGTAGTTCCATGTTCCCTCGGGCACAATTACAGCGGTGGGGTCAACTTTTACCGGTGCGGTTGCGGCACCACCCACGGCAGCCGGCACCGGAGTTGTTGCCGGGCGACCGTTGCGACCGCCAGCACCACCTGCCCCTCCACCGCCTCCGCCCGACATACCACCACCATCGGCCATGCCGCCATCGCCTTCCTTCAAGTCATCATTGTTTACGGAACGACCTCGCCTGCGGGGCTGATCAAAACTCATCTTGCCGATGCGGTAGCTGAAGTTTAATCGCACACTCCAGTTGTTGAGCGTGGTAATGCTGCTTTGGTTGATGGTGAGCGTCTCTGTAGCATTCCGAATTTTCATGTTCGGGGCAAGGAAGTTTTCGAAACCAATGCCCACGCTTCCCTTTTTATTTTTGAATTCCTTGCGAGCCCCCAGGCTATAAGTTCCGAAACCACCCTGGAAACCTTGCAGCTGAACCCTGCGGCCGCGGTAGAAGGCGAACGACTGCAGGGCCCAGCCCTTGCCAAGGCCATAGCTGCCAAACAGGCGCCCACTGTATACCCAGCCGGTATTCGAGGCGTTTTGAGTCGGGTCAGGTACATTGTTTGCCAAATCAGCATAATAAATGTCGCCCCCGCCATTCAGCGAAAGCTTGCCCACGTTGACGTTGGCAAACATGCTGGCGCCATAGGCATTCTCCATACCGATGTTATCGTAGGTGGTCACGATGGTGTCGCCCCGCGGATTGCGCAAACTTTGAATTGCATTATTGGAGTTGCGTACAAAGCCCGTGAAGTTAAGGGAGGTGCCTTTAATGAAGGTGCTGTAACCTATTTCAAAGTTGTTGGTGAACTCAGGATCAAGTGTTGGATTACCAATCGTAATGTTCAATGGATTGGATGCCTGAATATTGGGGTTGAGGAACTGAATGGACGGCCGTTGAATGCGCCTGTTGTACGATGCCTTGATAGTACCGTTCTTCAACTTCTTCGAGGCGTTGATGCTGGGCACCAGTACACCGTATTCCGGGATATCAATATCTTCTTCCGTGCGGCTGAACGCATTAATCACGGTGTACTCGTAACGCAAACCCGCTTTCAAGCTGTACCCACTCTTAGCACTGTAAGTGTAGGAGCCATAACCCGAGAGAACGTCCTGGTTATAGTTGAGTTGATTGTTAAGGCGTGGGTCCGAGGCTGGCTCAAATGGGCCATCGGAGCCAATGGCTCGATAGTACGCAAAGTCACTTAAGACTTTACGCAAAATGTTTTTGGCTCCGAACTCCAACATCTGATTCGTGCCCAGAGGCGTCTGATAATCGAGTTGAAGGGTGTACTCTTCGTTGAGGCCATCATTTTCATTTTTCCTAAGCGAGTCGATACCACCTCCAGCATTCAAAAATGTATTACTGAAATCATTATTACGACCGTTGCGGCTATAGAGAGCAAGGAAACTCAATTCTCGATCTTTTTTTGGAAATAGACGAGTATAGCTCAAATTCAAATCCACTGTACCAGACTCATCTTTGGTGATTACATCCTGCAAAGAAGATTTACTTAGTGCTCCATTTAGGAAGCTCTCCGTTAATAGTCCATCCTGTGCGGAATTGTTATTGCGCACGCCATAGCGCACCGAGGCCGCCAGTGAGTTATATTGGTTGATATCATAATCCCAACCTAAATTATAGTTACCAAATAAACCCTCACTACGGTTGCCGGCTTGCTGACGCGTGATGTAATTAATGCCATTCGATTTAGTCTCCTGTTCATTCTCGAAAGCGCCATCAATGTTATAGTTCGCCCGGCCAAAGCCGCCTAAGGAAAAGCCCATCTTCTTTCTGCGGTAGTTGCCACTGAGCCCCAGGTTTGATCCGCGATAGCCGACCCCGGCATCAATGTTCAACGTAAGGCCCTGTAACGTGTTTTTCTTGGTGATGATGTTGATGATGCCACCTGATCCTTCGGCATCGTACTTCGCAGAGGGTGATGTGATCACCTCTACCGTTTTGATTTGGTCAGCCGGAATTTGCTTCAACGCATCGGCAATCGAATTGGCCATAATGGTGGACGGCTTGTTGTTGATTAACACCAGAATATTCTGGCTTCCACGCAGGCTTACGTTGCCATCCAGGTCCACCGAAAGGTTAGGTACCCTGCGCAGCACATCCGCGGCATCACCACCCTTCGTGGTAGCATCATTTTCCGCATTGTAAATGGTGCGGTCAACTCTCTCTTCAATGAGTTCCTTTTGCCCTTCCACAACCACTTCTTGAAGGACCTCGGTTTCCTGCTGAATAATGATCGCCCCCGTACTAATATCGGTGCCTCGTTCCGCTACCGTAAATGGACCTTTTGTGATGGTTTTGTATCCAATAAAGGAGATGGAAAGTACGTACTGCCCGGCAGGGATATTCTTAATAGAAAAACGACCTTTGTCATCGCAAATAGAGCCATCGATCGGCTTATTTGTCTTGGTATCAACAAGTGCTACGGTGGCGAATTCCACCGGGACACGCCCGGCTGAATCCAGAACGGCACCACTGATTTTACCCGTGCCGGAGCCGGCTTTGCCGGGGTCCTGAGAAAAGGCCAATACGGGCAAAAAAAGGAGAAATGCAAAAAATTTGTTCATTGGGGGCGCAAAAGTAACATCCTTACAACCTCAAAACGTTGAACAAGTTCAAAATGGATACAAAATCTACATTGGTGGCAATGGCGGATGACCACTGGTGCAACGTGGCGATCAGGGCTTTATTTCAGCCTTCATCGCTTGCAGGTGGTTGTTAAGGGCTGAGTCCCAGGAGGTATCGGCATCCCACCGTGTGCCGAGATAAATATTTCCGTATTCGATGTGCTTGAAATAAAACTTAAAAACGGATTCAGTGGCAGCCAATGTTTTAAGTTGGAAACCATCAGGAGAAGCCACCATGCTGGCATACGTTTGTTCGACTTTCTTCTCGTAACCCAAAATTTCTTTGGCTACGCTGCCTTTGGCCCGAACAAACCGTAAGATGAATATGTACCCACGGTTATTGAGTTCCCGTTCGCTCATGTCGGCTGGCACCAGGTCAAATTTCAACGCTGGGCCCTGACGCAATAACTCCTCCAGCTTCTGGTTGTCATCGGCCGATGCCATCCGGGGTATGGCCACTTTGAAGTAGGTTGCTTCTTTGCTAAATGACTCATAGCGTCTTCCGGTAAAATTCTTCACGGGAATATCACGCTCCGGTAAATCGTTGATCAAAAAATTCTGTCGCTTTTGACTGCTGATGAGTGAGCGATACACGTTTTGCAACAGCTCCCGCAGAGACGTATTCTCCATCACCCACTGGCTGCCACCCTTCGCAATCAAGTCAACCGTTTTACTAAAGGGGGTGATCACCACCCGAAATCGACCCGATTCTTTTTGAGCAAACACAAAAAATGAAACTTTGCGGGTATTGAAATAGTCGGCAAATGCTTTGGTCAAATCGGGGCCAGCCAGTACGCGGTCGGTTTCAAAGTAGGCAATCGCATCAATTCCGGTTTGCTGAAAAAAGGTCTGCATCTGATTGAGCTCTTCCTCGGTGTAGGCCAGTTGATAGAGCACTACCGCTCTTTTGGCGAGCAATCCGTCCGGAGCTGTCACGCTGCTGCTTAACCCCGCCAACAAGTCAGCCTCCTCAGGAGAGGTTTGAGCGACCCCGGCCAGCGGCAGGCCGAACAAACAAAAGCAGAGGAAGTACTTCACGCAGGTATTACAGCTGGGTTTCAAAGTTAAGGTATAACGCAGATTTGATGGTTAACCGTATCAAATCCGAATGAAAATTCCATCGTTCTCTGCTTTGATCGGAAAGGTTTCCAGATCGGCTGAACGCTCGCCACTCTCGCGCCCGCTTCCTAGGTCAAAGCAGTAGCCATGCCAGGGGCAGATGACTTCGCCCCGGAAGTTGACGGTACCTTTGCTCAGCGCTTCTCCATTGTGAGTGCACGCATCCTGAACGGCCCGGAGTGATCCCTTCACGTTGGCCAGGCATATCCGAAGGGTACCTACCCGCACCAGTGCCAGCGTGCCCGGGGGCACGCGGCTGGCGGCTTCTTGCGCACTCTCAAAAATCTTAATCCAAGCCATCCCGTAAAGTACGTGCGCCTGCCACTAAAAGAAAAGCCAATTTGTGCCGCTTCAATTTTGCCTATATTCGAACCACTTCGGATCAAATGAAAACCGTACTAACTTTTCTATTCTCGGTTGCTGTTCTTTCCGGGCATGCCCAGGTGAACAGTAAACTGCAGGCACAATTAAACCAACAAGCCGATGCGCTTGAGCCGCAACTCATTGAGTGGCGCAGGCACTTTCATCAATACCCGGAACTTTCTAACCGGGAAGTCAAGACAAGTGCTTTTATAGTGGAGCATCTGAAAAAGCTGGGGCTTGAGGTAACGTACCCGGTGGCCAAAACCGGCATTGTGGCCCTGCTCAAGGGAGGCAAGCCCGGGCCAGTAGTTGCTCTTCGGGCGGATATGGATGGGTTGCCCATTACCGAACGGAATGATTTACCCTTCCTGTCAAAGGAGAAAGCCAGTTTTGGAGGTCAGGAAACCGGAGTGATGCACGCCTGCGGTCATGATGGTCACATGGCAATTTTAATGACCGTAGCCGAAGTGTTGGCAAAAAACAGAAATGATCTGCGCGGCACGGTGAAATTTATTTTTCAACCCGCAGAAGAAGGCGTGCCACCCGAGGAGGCTCCGGCCGGGGCCGAGCTTATGGTGCGCGAGGGCGTGTTGGAAGATCCGAAGGTGGATGTGATTTTCGGCCTGCACATACAGTCACTGATTCCCTCGGGGCAATTGTCGTACCGGCCGGAGGGTTTGATGGCCGCAGTGGATGGGCTCAACATTAAAGTCATGGGACTGGGTGCACATGGGGCCACGCCATGGGATAGCGTAGATCCTATTGTGGTCTCCAGCCAGATTGTTGCCGGGCTGCAAACGATCATCAGCCGCCAGACGGAGCTCACCCGGGGCGCAGCTGTGATTACGGTGGGGAGCATCCATGCCGGCAATCGGGGCAACATCATTCCGGAGGAAGCCATCATGCAGGGCACCATCCGAACATTTGATCCCAATATGCAGCGCAGCATCCACAATCGCATACGCAACACGGCCACCAAGATTGCTGAAAGTGCCGGAGCCAAAGCCGAGGTTGACATTCAAGTGATGTACCCGGCTACTTACAATGATCCCCGGCTCACGGAGCAGATGGCGCCTTCTTTACTGCGCACAGCCGGAGGCGATCGCGTAAAAGTGATTGCGCCCGTTACCATGGCCGAAGATTTTTCATTCTTTCAACAAAAAGTGCCGGGTTTCTTTTTCTTCCTGGGTGCCTACCCGGCCGATCAGAAATTGCCCAAGCCACCCACTCACCATACGGCTGATTTTAGGATTGACGAAAAAGCGCTCCTCACCGGAGTAAAGGCGCTGGTGAATCTGACGTTTGACTATATGTACGCCAAAAAATAATCTACCCGACTTATGAAGAAATTACTATCTGGTGCTTTGCTACTATCCGCGCTGGGCGCGATAGCCCAATCCAATACCAAACTGCAGGCCAAACTTGATCAGGAAGCGCTCGCGATCGAGAAAAAAGTGATCGAATGGCGTAGACATATTCATCAAAACCCTGAGTTATCGAACCGTGAGTTTAAGACCGGTGCCTACATTGCCGAGCACCTTCGCAAACTGGGTTTGGAAGTGCAGCATCCGGTGGCCAAAACCGGTGTGCTCGGTATTCTGCGCACGGGGAAACCCGGCCCCGTTATTGCGCTGCGCGCAGACATTGATGCGCTTCCGGTGACCGAGCGCAACAGCCTGCCCTTCGCATCGAAAGTAACCACCACGTTTAATGGACAGGAGACAGGCGTGATGCACGCCTGTGGTCACGATTCACACGTGGCTATCCTGATGGGCGTTGCGGAAATTCTGGTTAAGAACAAAAATGATCTCAAGGGTACCATCAAGTTCTTGTTTCAGCCCGCGGAGGAGGGCGCACCTGCTGGCGAAGAAGGGGGTGCCGATCTTATGGTGAAAGAAGGTTTACTGGAAAATCCCCAGGTTGATGTCATCTTCGGGTTACACATTCAGTCGATTTCACCCATCGGCCGCATCACTTATCGTCCGGCCGGTCTTATGGCGGCCTCCGATTGGTTTTCGATCAAAGTCAAAGGCCGGCAGTCGCACGGCTCGGCACCGTGGATGGGCGTTGACCCCATTGTGGTGAGCGCTCAAATCATTAACGGACTACAGACGATCATCAGCCGGCAAACCGAATTAACGAAAGAGGCGGCCGTGATTACGGTGGGCCGCATGCAGGCCGGCATTCGGGAAAACATTATTCCGGAAGAAGCTTTTATGGCCGGTACCATACGAACCCTGGATGAGGCGATGCAGGATAACATTCACGAAAAAATCCGGCTCACCGCCACCAAGATTGCCGAGAGTGCAGGTGCTACTGCGGAAGTAACCATCGAGAAGAAGACACCGGTTACCTTTAATGATCCTGCGTTGACGGAAAAAATGGTTGCCAGCTTGCGCAAAGCGGCCGGCCCCGAAAATGTAATCCGCATCAATGCCGTCACGGGGGCCGAGGATTTCGCGTTCTATCAGAAAAAAGTGCCTGGCTTTTTCTTCTTTGTAGGGGCCATGCCGCCCGATCAGGAAATGAGTCGGGTGCCCGCCCACCACACGCCTGACTTTATGATCGATGAGCGCGCGTTTTTTACCGGCATTAAAGCGATGCTGAATGTGACGGTGGACTACATGTTCATGACCGCTCGGTAGAGAATATTTCGTTTTTCCTCCGGCATCCTTTGCTCATGGTGGCTGGTATCCCCGGTGCCGCATTTGACGGTGGGTGAAGTCGTTTTTTTGAAGATACAAGACGGGGTAAAAAGGGCATAGAAAGGTGTCGGGAAAACATCGGAATAGACCTTTTGCACAATTCCGATTCTCTTCTACCTTTGCAGTCCTAATTTCAGAGAGGGGAGCTTAGCTCAGCTGGTTCAGAGCATCTGCCTTACAAGCAGAGGGTCGGGGG
>DAIPHR010000132.1:0-8808 GCA_036771215.1 Cyclobacteriaceae bacterium | reverse complement strand
GTGCGGGGCTTTTGAATACCCACAAAGTTTTTCTTTTTGGTCTGGTAGATTCTGCCGGCTTCGCGCAGGTAGTATTGAATCTTCCGGAGGGGAAACTCCTTGTCTACTTCGAACAGCAACTTCTTGACATTCGTGGTGCCGTGAACAAACAGCCCGTATTTGTCCTCAATCAGAAACCACTCTACCACCCCAAGCGCAATCTTGCCGTACTTGCGGTCATAGTTGATGTAGCACAACAAACCATTTTTCGAATAAAAGGGCGCCCGCCACTTGAATGACTCTTCCACACCGGGTACCGCGCTGAAGATAATCTCCCGCAGGGCTTCCATGGCCTGACGCCTCGGTTCGGGCTGATCAAAAAGAAAGTTATCCACGGCCGGGCTGCGCATAGGCCCAATATACGAACACCCGCACCTAAATTTCAGTTTTTAATGTCAACTGAATTTTTTTTTAGGCTAATCTAAATTTTTGAGTAAGTTTGCAGCACTATGCGCTGGTTGATCTGGGTTGGAGTTCTGAAGGCAACGGTGGGATTTTCACAAATGGAGATTCGGGGGGTGATTACCCACCGCGACACCGGGTTACCTATTTCCGGGGCCAACATCGTTTTGGTTGACCAGCAAAATGGCACCTCCTCCAATAGCGAAGGGCGATACCGGTTCGGTAACCTCCCTCGCGGGGTGCACACGCTGGAGTTTAAATACGTGGGTCACAAGACCGAGATTTTTCAGGTCAACCTCACCGCAGATACTACGCTGAATGTAACGCTCGAAGATGCCGTGATGTCGCTGGACGAAGTGATTGTGTCCGGTTCGGCCCAGCGCGTGATGGTTCGCGAAAGCCCGATACCGGTGCAAACCCTGAACGCGGCTCAATGGATGATGACAGGCAGTACCAACCTGGTGGATGCGGTCTCGCGCCTGCCCGGCATGTCGCAAATCCAAACCGGCCCCGCGCTGGCCAAACCGGTGATTCGCGGGCTCGCCTTCAACCGGGTGATCACCATGCACGATGGCATTCGCCAGGAAGACAACCAGTGGGGCGAAGAACACTCGTTGCAAATCGATGAATACTCGATCGATCGGTATGAAATCATACGCGGTGCCGGCAGTCTGATGTATGGATCAGACGGTCTCGGTGGCGTGGTGTCCATCTTATCGCCCCGCTCACCCGAAGCCGGTGTGGTGCGTGGCAACGTGCTGTCCACCTATCAAACCAACAGCGGGCTCTACGGCTTCTCGGGGTTCGTCAATGGCAATGCCAACGGCAAGCTCTTCATGCTCAGGGCCAGTCAGAAAAATTCCGGTAACTACCGAAACGCGTACGATGGGCGCGTGTACGGGTCAAACTTCCGGGAAAACCTGAACCTGAACGGCATGTTGGGAATTCAGAAAAAATGGGGCTACTCCAAGCTTTCCTTCCTGAAATGGCAGCAGCAGATCAACATCATTGACGGTACGCGTGACAGCAACGGGGCTTTCACCCGCACGCAGTTGACTAACGGTCAGGAAGAAATGGTCACCGTGTCCAACGATGAACTCGCCCAGCGCTCGATTAACCCCGCCAACTCGCAGGATCTATCGAACTACAAGATTGCCTCGAATAACCTGTTGAACATCGGAGCCGGTGCGCTTGCGTTTAATGTTGGCTACAGTGAAAATCACCGGAGGGAGTTTGCCAATCTTGAGCAACCCGGCCAGCCCGACCTGTATTTTTTCCTTCAAACCTTGTTTTACGACTTGCGCTATCACTTCCCGGAACGCCATCACTGGGAGATTACGATAGGCACCAACGGCATGCGGCAGCAGTTGACCAACCGCGGCAATGAAGTGCTGTATCCCAACTACCATTTATTCGACAACGGAGTATTCCTGTTTGCCAAGAAAAAAATCGACCGCCTTTCGCTGTCCGGAGGCCTGCGCCACGATGTGCGTTCACTCCACATCGATAAGCTATACCTTGATGCGGACGGCCGCTTCCAGTCCCAACCGGCCAATGCCGTGACGATTGTCTTTCCCGGCTTCAATCAAACCTACCTCAATTTCACCGGGAGCTTCGGAGCAGTGTATAACCTCCGCGATCATCTGTACCTGAAAGCGAACATCGCCCGCGGATTTCGGGCGCCTTCCGTGCCGGAGATATCCAGCAATGGCGAGCATGCCGGTACCTTCCGCTATGAAATCGGAAACATCAACCAACAATCGGAAACCTCGCTGCAAACAGACGTGGGCATAACGTATGAGCGCCCCCAGTTTTTTGCCGATGTCACCCTGTTCAACAACCGGATTGATCAGTACACCTATTCGGAAAAAGTGAATACGGCAAGCGGAGCCGATAGCCTGATCAATGGCGTGCCGGTGTTTCGCTACACGCAGGGCAACGCGAACCTCCAGGGTCTCGAAGCATCTTTGACCATCAACCCGGCCGCAGCCCGCTGGCTGGAGCTTTCATCCCAATACTCGGTAGTGCTGGCCGAAAACCTCAGCGCGCGGACGCCTGACGAAAGATACCTGCCCTTTATGCCGGCTGCCCGCACGATTACACGGCTCAAACTAAGTAAAGCAAGTTGGGGAAGCCGGATTCAGAATGCCTCGTGGTTTGTGGAGTGGGAACATCACGCTGATCAGGAGCGATTTCTGGCCGCCTTCAACACCGAAACCCGCACTCCGGGCTATTCGCTGATTAACTCCGGCTTCGCGCTGGATGTGCTCAACACCAGCCGAAGGACGTTGTTCTCCCTTTACGTCACCGCCAACAATGTGTTCGACATTGCCTTTCAAAGTCACCAGAGCCGGCTGAAGTACCTGGATGTCAATCCGGCCACCGGCCGACCCGGGGTATTCAACATGGGGCGCAACATCAGCATTCGCCTGATGGTACCGTTGGAGTGGCGCATCAAATAGGAAAGCCTCAAGTCATGGGGTGATCGGTGCGCGATCACATTTCCGTTTCCAATTCCCGGCAATTTTTTTAGCTTTAAAAAATCCTAAACCTGATGAAGCGTACGATCCTGGTTTTTTCGCTGCTGGCGAGCATTACCCTTCACGCCCAGATCCAGAAAGCTCCCGAAGTAAAAGAAGGCGATGGGCCACACGTCCAACTGATCATTCGAGGGATCACCTTGATCGATGGCACCGGAGCCCCGCCCCAAGGCCCGATCGATATTGAGGTACGCGGCAACCGCATCACCAAAATCGAGACCGTAGGCTACCCGGGCGTGCCCATCAACCCGGAACGCAGGCCCAAATTGGAAGCCGGGGGAAAAGAACTGAACTGCGAGGGGATGTACCTGATGCCGGGCTTTGTGGACATGCATGGACACATTGGCGGTTCTGCGCAGGCGCCTTATGCCGAATACGTATTTAAACTATGGATGGCCCACGGCATTACCACCGTGCGCGACCCCGCTTGTGGCAACGGACTGGATTGGGTGCTGGACCAGAAGAAAAAAAGTGCCGCCAATCAAATCACCGCGCCCCGCATTCACGCCTATAATGTTTTCGGAGCTGGTGCCAAAGAAAAAATTACGACTGCCGAACAGGCCCGTGCGTGGGTTAACGAAAACAAACTGAAGGGCGCAGACGGTATTAAGTTTTTTGGTGCTGCCCCGGCCGTGATGGACGCGGCCCTGCGCGAAAACAAACGCATCGGTCTGCGCTCGGCCTGCCATCATGCCCAACTTGATGTTGCCCGGTGGAACGTGGTGAAATCAGCCGAGGCCGGGCTCACCTCCATGGAACATTGGTACGGCTTGCCCGAAGCCTTGTTTGCCGATCGCACCATTCAGGATTATCCGCTTGACTACAATTACCAAAACGAGCAGCACCGTTTCGAAAATGCGGGAAAGTTGTGGAAGCAGGCAGCCCCGCCCTTCAGCGAGCATTGGAATGCGGTGATGAACAAGTTGCTGGCCCTGGATTTCACGCTAGACCCCACATTCAATATTTATGAAGCCAGCCGTGATCTGCACAAAGCCCGCAGAGCCGAGTGGCACGAAGAATATACGCTGCCCCAGTTGTGGTCGTTTTTCCAACCCAACCGCAGAGCCCATGGATCGTACTGGTTCAACTGGGGAACCGAACAAGAAGTGGAATGGAAGAAAAACTATCAATTGTGGATGGCTTTTGTGAATGAATACAAAAACCGCGGGGGCCGCGTGACTACGGGCTCCGACTCAGGTTTCATCTTTCAGACATATGGGTTCGCCTACATCCGCGAACTGGAGTTACTGCGCGAATGTGGATTCCATCCCCTGGAAATTATTCGCTCCGCCACATTGTTTGGCGCACAAGCGCTGGGCGTGGAAAAAGATCTCGGCTCGGTTGAAGTGGGCAAGCTGGCGGACTTTGTCATCATCGACCAGAATCCGTTGCAAAACCTTCAAGTGCTTTACGGCACGGGCGCGGTCAAGTTATCAGATGACAACAAACCCGAGCGTGTGGGTGGGGTGAACTATACGGTGAAAGATGGCATTGTGTACGATGCCAAAAAACTGCTGGCCGATGTGAAAAAACTGGTGGCGGCCGAAAAAGCCAAAACCGGATTTGTGATCAAACAACCCGGAATGGAATAGCCGTTTTTGCTATATTTCGACTATGATTACCAGGGAAGACGTGAAGAAAGAGGTGGATAAACTGCCGGCAAGCTTCTTGGATGAAGTTTACCGCCTTCTGCAGCGGCTTTCCCAAAAAAAGATGACCGGTGACCCCGATTCATTATCTCAAATTGTGAACGAGTTTTCGGACGATTTCATGCGTGAGCGCAGCCAAGGTGGCCAGCAAGTCAGGCAGTTGCTCTAAGAAATGAAGTATCTCCTCGATACCAATATTTGCATCTACCTGATCCGCGAAAGATCAAAGCCGCTGTTGGAAAAGATAATTGCCAATTCATCCGAAGGTTTGGGATTGTCAGTAATAACAGTCTGCGAATTGGAGTTTGGTGTTGCAAAAAGCAATGCTAAGGAAAAGAACCGGCTCGCCCTCGACAGGTTTATCAATAAGTTTTCGGTACTACCTCTTAGTGAAAAAGCTGCAAAAACGTATGGTGAACTCCGGGCGGGCCTCGAAGTCAATGGGACACCAATAGGGCCACTTGATCTATTAATTGCCGCACATGCTTTGGCTGAAAATCTCACCCTCGTCACAAACAATGAATATGAATTCAAAAGGGTCACTGGTTTGCGGGTTGAAAATTGGACCTAATATGAAAAGAGGTCAGTCGCTAGCTGTCTTCACATTTTTCGCGCTGGTCGTGATCGCGTGCTCGCCCAAATCCGAAACTGAGAAGTCCATTGCCGTCACCGGTCTTACCGGCATAACCTACCCCGTGCCGGACTTTTCAGCCGCTACGCAAGCCAAACTCGACAGCAACCTGCGGGTGGCCGTTGAAAATTTTGAAGCTGCACCCTCTGAAGATACCTACATCTGGCTGGGGCGAAGACTCGCCTACCTCTACCAATACGACAGTGCTATTGCCGTGTACACGGCTGCGTTGGAAAAATACCCAAATTCCTTTCGGCTGCCGCGCCACCGCGGGCACCGCTACATCACCATCCGCAAGTTCGACCTCGCCATTGAAGACCTCACGCGTGCGAGCGAGTTGATGAAAGACGCTCCGCTTGAAATTGAACCGGACGGCCAGCCCAACAAACTCAACATTCCGCTGTCGACCACGCAATTCAACGTCTGGTATCATCTCGGCCTGGCCCACTACCTGAAAGGTGAATTTGAGATGGCGTTGGAAGCGTACCGTCAATGCCTGGCCGTTTGTGAAAACGATGACTCGGTAATTGCCACGGCCGACTGGCTGTACATGACCTTACGAAGGTTACAACGAAATGAGGAGGCCTCGCAATTGCTGGCTTCGTTAAAAAAGGAGCCCGTCATTATTGAAAACGACTCATACCTTAAACGCATCGCTTTGTACAAGGGCGAAATGGCGCCCGAACAGATTCTAAATGTGTCGGACTCTACTGCGGACCGCGACCTCACGCTGGCCACGCAGGGCTATGGTGTTGGCCATTGGTATTTGTGCGCGGGCGACACCACCAAAGCCAAAGAAATCTTTCGCCAGGTGCTGGCGGGCCGCCACTTTGCCGCATTCGGCTTCATTGCTGCCGAAGCAGATTTGGCAAGGTTGGAGGAATAGCTGACGAATTATTTTTTTTATGATGCCGTCAGGTCTTCCGACCTGACGGCAAAAAAAACCGAAATAGTTATCGTTTGGTGGGGACGTCTGAACAAGATCCGACCCTATCGTTACGCAAACGGTGTTACCTCTCCAGAGGCCATCACATTTCATTCGCCTTTTGCAGTACTCGTTTCTCAAGTTCCGCGTTTAGTCTAAAGTCAGTGCCTTTTATTTTATGTAGAATCGGTTTTATTGATTCTACGTGTCCGTTGAGTTTGGCTGAAATAAGCACTCCCAGTGTTCCGGTAATCCTCACACCCAACTGTTCTGCATACCTTCTTCCCTTGTAATCGTCTATAATTAACAAGCAGTTGGAATGTTCAATAGCAAATGCGATTGCGCTGGCTTCTCCCTTATCAAGAGAAGCCTCCAGAATTTTTTGATAGGTCGTGTTGGTCGGCCTTACTATCGAACACCAGTCAGGCAATTCCTTTCTGAACTCGTCAGCAATTTCAGGTGTAATCAGGACTTGTCCAAAGAGCCTACGTAAGATTTCCAGCTCTCCCACTTTGTCCAAAAGGATTAAACAACTGGTGTCAGAGACTGTGACGCTTCGCATTGTCAACGTCCCGATCAAGATCAGCAGATGGATGATTGAAAACAGAAACACCGTAGGTCCCTAACACTTCCATAAAAGCTCTTTTTGACAGACCCACTAGTTCAGCAGCTTGTCCAAGTGTCAACTTACCCTTTTCATACAATCTTGACGCTATTACCATTAAGGCTTCTTTGTCATCAAAGTCTACCGTATCGGGTATGTTAATGGTTATCGTTTTCATGCCCCAAAACTACGACTTTTATTCCCACTTTTTATGCCGTCAGGTCTTCCGACCTGACGAGCTCTACACAACAAAACCAGACCAGAAAAACTCACGAAAGTGACTGTCTTACACCTCTGTCAGGTCGAAAAACCTGACAGCAAAACAAAAGCAAAATTCAACCGCTCTTCATCTCAGCTTATTCTCACAGACATCAAAGATAAGTGTGTCGGCAGGAGTCAGTACAAATTCAACTAAACAAGTAGAGTCGGGAGTAAACAAGATTTGGTCAATTTCCTCGCCATCCTTGTACAATGAGACAGGGTAATAGTAGGGTCCGGCAAATCCAATACACTTCTTCTCGATTATCTGATATCCTTCAATTTTCCAAACTCGATTATCTTCACATTTCTCCCCAAATGCAACGGAAACGAATTGAAGATATAAGTATCCACCCGCAATGGTCAAAATTACTAGACACGCCATTGTCCAAAGAAGGGCTCTCCATTTTCTTCCGAGCATCATCCAAACAATTAGGATCGAGATTATTAAGGCTATCAGGCTAAGAGCTATCATTTACGTGATATCTAATTCCCCCGCTTCGCGCCATACCCCTCTTTCTGCAGAATGGCCACCAGCTTGTCGCGAACATCGCCCTGAATGATCACCTCTCCGTCTTTCACCGAGCCGCCCGTGCCGCATTTCGATTTCAGGAGTTTGCCCAGGGCCTCCAGGTCATCGGCCTTGCCCACAAAACCCTTCACCAACGTGACCTGTTTGCCCGCCCGGTTACTCTTGTCCAGCTGCACAATCAACCGCTGGCTGCCGGGCGGCAACGTATCCGATTCGCTCTCCTGCTGGTACTGAAACGAGAAGTCGCTGTTGGTGGAGTAGACCACCCCTTCGCGCTTCTTCCAGTCATTCTTCTTGCTCATGTATCAGATAAAGTTAACCACTATCAAAGCCAACGTGAGCAGCAGCATGAAAAAATTCACGCCCCCCATATTGAAACGCAGCTCAAAACCTTTCCGCCAAAACACGCCCAGGCACGAGGTGATCAATAGAATCACCGGGGCAAATAAAAAGTTTCCATAAATGGTACCCCACACCCGTGTCTTGTAATTCGTGCGCTCATTTTCCATCGACAGCGGAATGCCCAGCCACGCAGACGAATACAAATACACCTGGCCCTGGTTGCGGGCCATGGCGCGGGCTTGTTCCTCCGTCATCTTGTACACTTTCCCGTTCTCCATTTTCACACGGCCGCTGGCATCGAACATGATGTCGGCTTCCACAATGCGGTGTTCCACCCGCTCGGGCGGCAAAAACAGATCGAGCGCCAGAAAAAGGCAGACCACCAGCGTAAACCGCGAAGCCGCTACGGCATAGTGAACATTTTCGCGCATGAAGGCGAGCTGGCGTTCGCGTTCCGGATCTTTGTAACGCACCTCTCCATGCGCGCCCGTGGGCGTTGGCCCGCTGCGCTTGCGCCTCGGTCTCGGCACATGAGCCGACACCGGATCTTCGCGCAGCATTTGATCGTACATCGTCTTTTTCAGCGGATCACTCAACACCTGGTAGGCCTCGTGAATCTCGCGAAATCGCTCAACGGCCGAAGCCGAGGGGTTTTTGTCCGGATGGTAAAGCAATGCCAGCTTGCGGAATGCCTGCTTGATTTCCTCGCCTGAGGCATTCGTACTTACATTCAGGATGGAATAATAATCGCGCACCGCACTAAAGGTAGCGAATTGCCCGATTACCCCCGAAATGCAAAAAACCCGCGTTTGCGGGGCTTTACATTAGCACTGAAATCAAATCAATGACGGACGGAGAACGTCAGCACGGGCAGACGCTTCGCCTT
>DAIPHR010000131.1:0-8812 GCA_036771215.1 Cyclobacteriaceae bacterium | reverse complement strand
ACCCCTTAAGATCTACAGCGGGGGTCTGGGGTTCCTGGCTGGTTCGAATATGCGTAGTGCCTTTGAGTTGAAACAAAACGTACTGGGCATTGGCATTCTGTGGAAGTATGGCTACTACGACCAGATGCGCAACCGAGACCTCACTCACCAGGTGAGCTTTATTGAAAAGAACTATTCATTCCTGACGGATACCGGCATTGTCTTCCCGATTACCATTCACAATCATGAAGTTTATGTGAAGGCCTGGTTGTTAAAGCCGGAGGTTTTCAATACGGCCCCGGTATTCTTGTTGAGCACCGACTTGCCCGAGAACGATCACCTTGCCCAGACCATCACACACCGGTTGTATGATCCGCACGAGTCGGCCCGGGTGGCCCAGTCCATTTTACTGGGTGCCGGTGGGGCCAAACTGTTGGATGTGATTGGCCGAGAGACCCAGATTTATCATATGAATGAGGGCCACGCCCTGCCGCTTTGTTTTTACCTGTGGAATAAACTCAAAGACATTGAGGAAGTGAAAAAACGGGTGGTGTTTACCACGCACACACCTGAAAAAGCCGGCAACGAAGAACGCAACATCGGCTTGCTGGAGGTGATGAGTGCCTTTCAGGGCGTGCCGCGTGCCGATATTGAAAAGCTGGCTGAGCCCGACACCACCAACCTGAGCTTCACACTGGCCGCCTTGCGGATGGCCAACGTAGCCAACGGAGTGTCGCAATTGCACGGTGAGGTGTCGCGGCAGATGTGGAGAGATTTTTCGGGTATCTGCGAGATTCTGTCGATCACCAATGCGCAGAACCACACCTACTGGCACGATGCCGAGCTTGACGAATACCTGAAGCGTGAAAAAGATGACTTTCTGGTAGCGCGTAAAAAAGAGATGAAGCGCGACTTGTTCAAGACGGTGGCCAACCAAACTGGAAAGTTGTTCGATGAGAATGTGCTCACCATTGTATGGGCGCGCAGGTTTGCCGGCTATAAGCGAGCCGATTTGCTGCTTCAGAATTTCGAACGTTTTCTGAGGATTGTCAACAACAGCGAACTGCCGGTTCAAATCATTTGGGCGGGTAAGCCCTACCCGGAAGATCAATTCGCGATCGATATTTTCAATTCTATTTATTGGAAGACGAAAGACCTGCCCAACGTCACCATCTTGAATGGCTACGAGCTTTCGCTGTCCGCTTTGCTTAAGCGCGGGGCCGATGTATGGTTGAACAACCCGCGCCTCTACCGCGAAGCCTCCGGCACCTCGGGTATGACGGCCGCCATGTTGGGTGGGATCAACCTCTCCATTCCGGATGGATGGGTGCCCGAGTTTGCCCGCGACAAGGAGAATTGTTTTATTATTCCCGTGGCAGATGAACATCTGAGCGTGGAAGAGAAAGATGCTTTGGAGCGCGAGAGCTTGCTGGATTTGCTGGAACACGAGGTAATCCCGACCTACTACCGCAAACCCAAAACGTGGCTGAAAATGATGAAGCGCAGCATGACCGATGTGTTGCCACAGTTTGACTCGGGCCGGATGGCGCGCGAGTATTACGAGTTGCTGTACAATCGCTCGGTGGAGCGTGTGGCCTCCCGGCTTCGCGAAGTCGTGAGCCAGGCGTAATGCCCGAAAATTCCCGTACCTTTTACCGGTAATCGTCTGCTGGAAGACTTTTCCTTCCGTCAGGCTTGGGTTACTTGCCAGCTATGAAGCATATCGTAATTGTCGGTAACGGAATCAGCGGGGTGACAGCCGCCCGGCATATTCGAAAACGCAGCCCGGCCCGTATCACCATCATCTCCTCTGAGACCAAGCATTTCTTTTCGCGCACGGCACTCATGTACATCTACATGGGGCATATGACGTTTGAACACACGAAGCCGTATGACGATTCTTTTTGGAAAAAGAACCGGATTGATCTGGTGTTTGATCATGTGGTGCAGGTGGATCCGCTTGCTCACCAGCTGATATTGAAGTCAGGCCAATCGCTGCTTTACGACCAATTGATCCTGGCATCGGGTTCACGGCCAAATCAACTGGGCGTTTCGGGCGAAACACTTGACGGTGTACAAGGACTGTATTCCCTTGCCGATCTCCAGCGAATGGAAGAACATACGCGGGGCATTCAACACGCAGTAGTAGTGGGTGGAGGATTGATTGGTGTGGAGATGGCGGAGATGCTGCGTTCGCGCAACATTGCCGTAACGTTTCTGGTACGCGAACCGGAGTTCTGGAGTAATGTGCTTCCGCTGCAGGAGGCCGCGTTGATCAGCCGGCATATTCGGAAGCATGACGTTGATCTGCGACTTTCGTCTGAATTGGGTCAGATCGTTGATGACGGACGCGGGCGCGTGAAGGCCGTGATCACCCGGTCTGGCGAACAAATCGATTGTCAGTTTGTGGGGCTCACCGTTGGCGTGTCACCGAATATCGGCTTCCTGGCCGGTTCCGGAATTCAGACGGCACGAGGTGTTTTAGTGAACGAGTATTTGCAAACCAATTTTTCCGACATCTACGCCATTGGCGATTGTGCAGAACGCGTTCCTGTACTGCCGGGCCGCAGGGCGGTTGAGCAAGTATGGTATACCGGGCGCATGATGGGAGAGGTGGTGGCTCAGACCCTTACCGGCATGCCGACCCCTTACCAACCCGGCCCCTGGTTCAACTCAGCCAAATTCTTTGATGTCGAGTATCAGACGTATGGACATGTACCCGCCCAACGTTCGCCCGGCTTGGCCGATTTTTACTGGGAACATCCGCGCGGAGAAAAGTGCGTGCACGTGATTTGGGAGAAAGATACCCGCAGTTTTTTAGGTATTAACAGTTTGGGTATCCGCCTGCGGCATGATTGTTTTGATCGCTGGCTTCGCCAGGGTGTGTCGGTCGATTTTGTGATGGAGCATCTGCCCGAGGCCAATTTCGACCCTGAGTTTTCCGAGCGACACGAGCCTGCTATTGCTTCCGCCTTTCAATCGCACCTCTTACCGACAGCCGTATGAAGTTTGTCAAGTGGATCGGGCTTTCCCTCTTTGTTGCCGGCTTCGGCTTTTTTAATTATTTCTTTTTTGCCTCAGACTACCGGCTCACGCCCGAAGTTGTGAAAGCCCACCTGGATGATGCGCGTGCTGCGCTTTTTTTGAGCCAGTCGGGCGACTTGATCGATCGCACCGTAGCCTCTCAATTCGATTTTGTAGCCGAGTTAAAGTTGACCGCAGTCCAAGCAAACAAAAAGGTCGAACACGACTACGGCATTCAGGAGAGTGAGTTACAGAAGTTGCTGGAGGCCAGTGCCCCCGTTTTTTCAATCCACCGCGTGGATTCGTTGTGGCGCGGTTCAACTCCTGAACATGAGTTTAAGCGTAAGGCTTTCCGCGACTATGGAAGCTGGCTGGATGGGCAACCGGTGACGATTGACCAGTTGACGCTGGTTGCCGATAACGTACGCCAATATGCCGTCATTCCCACGTTTGGTTTTGATCGGTATGCAACTAAAGATCTACTGTACTCGCTCACGAAAGCATCCAGCACCGGCCCGTTGCCGAAACAACCGCTCTTCTTTCTTTTGCTTTCGGTAGGCCTCGCCCTGGTGGGTGCGCTGATGTTCATCTTTCCGAAACTGGCCCGACACCCGGGCATTCAAAACAATGGCATTTTTTTTCAAGCGATTAAAAACACCGGTTGGCTGGGTGTGTTACTGGGCTCCTGGCTTATCCTTTTTTATGTTGTCTTGTATTTCTATCCGGAGTACATGGTGAACTGGATTATACTGGTTGACCCGGTAAGCCGGTGGATCAGCGGCCACGAGGCGGGCCGGTTTTTCTTATATGGCTTTATTTACACACTCTGCATTTTGGTGATGGGCGTGCGGTTCCTCATTCACTACCGGCATAGCTCGTATCACCTGTGGCGAACAGCCTCGGTTATGTTTTTTCAGACAGCCTTTGCCTTCCTTATTCCCGAAATATTAGTACGACTAAACCAGCCGTACTTTGATTTCAAGAATATTTGGCCGCTTGATTACAGTTTTTTCTTTGACTATCGGCTTGACCAGCTCATGGCCAATGGGTCGCTCGGCCTCTTCATGCTGGTCTGGGGCATTGTACTGATTGTGGTAGCAGTACCTGTGCTGGTTTACTTTTTTGGCAAGCGCTGGTATTGCTCCTGGGTATGCGGTTGCGGAGGCCTTGCCGAGACGCTGGGCGATCCTTTCCGCCAATTGTCAAGCAAAAAAATTTCGGCCTGGCGTGTAGAGCGCTGGATGATTCATGCCGTGCTGGTTTTAGCCGTGGTGATGACCGGGGGTGTTTTGTACACGTATTTCACCGGTTCATCTCAGGTGTTGTTCTTCAATAGTTATGACGTACGCGAATGGTATGGAGCGCTGATCGGGGCCGGCTTTGCCGGAGTGGTGGGCACGGGCTTTTACCCGTTAATGGGTAATCGTGTATGGTGCCGGTTCGGCTGCCCGCTGGCCGCGTACCTGGGGCTTGTGCAACGGTTTAAATCGCGGTTTCGCATCACCACCAATGGCGGCCAGTGCATTTCCTGCGGCAACTGTTCCACCTATTGTGAAATGGGCATCGATGTTCGTTGGTATGCGCAGCGGGGACAGAACATTGTGCGCTCCTCCTGCGTGGGTTGTGGCGTTTGTTCATCGGTTTGCCCCCGTGGTGTTTTGAATTTAGAAGTACGCGATGAAGCGAACCGGTTCGGCCAGCCGGTATTGACCGGTAACAACGGAGTGGTAGAGGAGGGTAGAGCGTGAAACCGATTGTAGACGTCATCATTCCGGCCTTTAACGAGGAAAATGGTGTAGGAGAAGTAGTGCGTGAAATCCCGCGCGCGTTTGTGCGCGAGATTATTGTCGTCAACAATGCCTCTACCGATAACACCGAAGTGATCGCCCGGGAGGCGGGAGCCACCGTTTTGCGCGAACCTGTCCCGGGCTATGGCCGAGCCTGTTTGCGGGGCATCGCTCATGCGCAGTTGTCGGGCCCACCACCGGAGATTGTCGTTTTTCTGGATGCTGACCACTCCGACTTTCCGGAAGAGATTCCGAACGTGATTCAACCGATAGTAGAAGGAAAGGCGGATTTGGTCATTGGTTCGCGCGCGATCGGCCAGCGCGAACGTGGCTCGATGACACCTCAGCAGGTTTTTGGTAATTGGCTTGCCACGCGGTTGCTTTCCATTCTCTATGGCGCGACCTTTACTGACCTCGGCCCGTTCCGGGCGATACGATTTAACAAATTGTTGGCGCTCAACATGCAGGACAAAACCTATGGCTGGACAGTGGAGATGCAGCTCAAGGCTGCCCGTGATGGGCTCCTGTACGTGGAGGTGCCCGTTCGTTACCGCAGGCGCATTGGCTTCTCCAAGATCTCGGGCACAGTTAAGGGAACGTTGTTGGCCGGATACAAGATAATCGCCACCATTCTGAAATACCGTTGATATGTGGTCGGGGGTGATCATTGGGGTGTATATGGTGTCGTTGCTGTTTCTGTTTCTATTCAGTCTGGGCCAGTTGCATCTGGCCTGGATCTACAGCCGGAAAAAAAAGAGTTTTGCCCCGGTGCCGGCACCGACCGGGTTCGAACCGGTGGTAACCATTCAACTGCCGGTTTACAATGAGCGGTACGTGGTGGCCCGTCTGCTCAACGCGGTTTGTGCGCTCGACTACCCGCGTGAGAAATTGGAAATTCAAATTCTCGATGATTCCACGGATGACACCACTGCGATCATTCTGGAGCTGCTTCAGCATCTGCGGGCCAAGCAGCTTGATATTAAGTTGCTCCACCGCGAAACGCGCACCGGATACAAAGCCGGAGCACTGGATGTCGGGTTTCAATCGGCTCGCGGTGAATTCATTGCCATCTTCGATGCGGATTTCGTGCCTGATGCCGGTTTTTTGAAATCTACGCTGCCGTACTTTCAGCATCCACGCGTGGGCGTGGTTCAAACCCGGTGGGATCACCTCAATCGCAACCAGTCGTGGCTTACCCGTTTGCAGGCGTTTGGCCTCGATGCTCATTTCACCATTGAACAAAGCGCCCGGCAGGCAGCCGGCAGCTTCATTAATTTTAATGGCACCTGCGGCATCTGGCGGAAAGCCTGTATTGCCGATGCCGGAGGGTGGCAATCCGACACGCTTACCGAAGATCTTGACCTTAGTTATCGGGCCCAGCTGCGGGGCTGGCAATTCGAGTACCTCGATTCCGTAAAGACGCCCGGTGAGTTACCCGTAGAGATGTCGGCCATCAAGTCACAACAGTATCGCTGGAATAAAGGCGGAGCTGAAACGGCCAGGAAAATGCTGACGAAAGTCTGGGCAGCGGGACTTCCGTTTGTGAAGAAGTGGCATGCCACATTTCACCTGCTCAACAGTACGCTGTTCTTTTTTCTTCTGTTGGCCGCACTGCTCAGTGTGCCCGTGTTATTCATCAAAGCGACCTACCCCGGGTTACGTCCGCTGTTTCATTTGGGCAGTATTTTTTTAATCGGGTTCTTTTCAATCGCGTGGTTCTATTGGTTGTCCACGCGACAGCATCCGTTACAATTTATCAGGTTGTTCCCCGGCTTCCTCATCATGTCCATGGGGTTGGCGCTGCACAATGCGTTGGCCGTTGTCGAAGGATGGGTTGGCCGTCAAACTCCGTTCGTGCGAACGCCTAAGTGGGGCCAGGCCGAAACCGCGGAACCGATCGCGTCAAAGGGAGGAAAGATTCGCGTGACACCGCTTACGCTGCTGGAGGGCGCTCTCGCGATTTATTTTGTCTGGGGCGTTGTTCTTGGTTTTCAGCTGCGGGACTGGGGCCTGCTGTTCTTTCATGTGATGCTGGCACTCGGCTTTGGTTTTGTGTTTTTCCTTTCGCTGAAGCCTGTTCGCTATGCCTGAATTACGCATTTCCCGGTTAGCCATTCTCCTGATTTTCATCTGCCTGGTTGTGTGCATTCAATATGGAATGCCGCGCGAGCAGAGCACGTTATTGACCACGGCTTATGTTGTTCTGTTCGCGCTGTATGTTTGGATCGTTCGGTCAGCAACTCCAACCGAAGGGCGTTTTTGGATAACCGGAGCGTTGCTGGCGCGCATTGCTCTGCTGGCGGCTGTTCCCAATTTATCCGAGGACGTCTATCGCTACATCTGGGATGGTCGCGTGTGGCAAAGTGGCGGAAATGCCTTTGCTTTGGTGCCAGCCGATGCCATGCAATTGAACATCCCCGGCTTAGACGAGGCGCTATTCAACCAGCTCAATAGCCCCGAGTACTTTTCGGTATACCCACCCGTTTCTCAATTCTTGTTTTGGCTGATCACCTGCCTGTCACCCGATTCGGTTATGGGGAGTATTATCGTTTTGCGTCTGCTGGTGATTGCCGTTGAAGCGGGGACGATCGTCTTGCTGATTCGTTTACTGAACGGGAGCGGCCGGCCGGCCACATCGGCACTCTGGTATGCGTTGAATCCGCTCGTCATTCTTGAGCTATCGGGCAATGTGCATCTCGAGGCGTTCATGATCTTCTTTATGCTTCTGGCTATTTATCTTCTTTCCAAAGGGCGAACGGCATGGAGTTCAATGGCATGGGTCGCCTCGATAGGGATTAAATTGATGCCGATCCTGTTGTTACCGGCATTGATTTCACTCGTTGGCCGTTGGCGGTTATTTCGCCTGTATGCACTGGTGGCGGCCGGGTTGTGCTTGTTGTGTATTCCGGTGTTTGGGTCAGATGGGGGCATGGCGAAAAGCGTGGGGTTGTTCATTCAAAAATTTGAGTTCAATGCGAGCATCTATTATCTCGTGCGGGAATTTGGTTGGTGGAAGTACGGATACAACACGATTGCCGAAACCGGATGGAAGTTGACACTGGTTGCCGGCCTTTTGATTTTGTTCTACAGTTTTCTTCCCTACGCGCGTGAGGGTAACCTGATCGAACGATTGGCAGGGCGCGGGATGAACGTCTTGTTCATTTTTTTTCTGTTTGCCACCACCGTGCACCCGTGGTACTCGACCACACTCGTGGCGTTGTGCACACTTACCGTCTTGAGGTATCCTGTGGTGTGGTCAGCCGTTATTTTTCTAACCTACACGGGCTATTCCACAGCAGGCTATGTTGAACAACCTGCGCTGGTGCTGTTGGAGTATGGTGTGGTGATGGGGTATGTTTTGTTTGAGGCTATGATTAGGCCAAGACTTCCCCACCTTTGAGTAACACTCAGCGTGACCGTTGTATTAAAACTCCAAAAATTGTGTGCGGTGAGGCGGGTTAATGTGAAGAAGTTTATGTCAAAAACTCCGGTTGGTGGTCATGGTCTATCGGAGTTCTTTTTTCTTGAATTGGAAAAGCGGTAACCCGCGGTTAAAAACCAATACGAAGTCAAAGTATCAAAGTCGTAGAAGGTTCCAAAAAACTCAATTGGCCGCGTTCGTGAGTGAATCCCTCCCGACTGAAACCGCAAACCCAACGAGAATCTATTCTTGACAATATCAGCACTAACGGTTGGAGTGATAACCAGCGGGCGCAGGGTGTTCCTGAGGTTTGCAGCAACCTCCTGTGCCCCAGCACAATTAGTGCATTGCAAATAGCCGTCATCCTCTGCGGCAATTGGTACGTTAACACTTAAACCTGCGCTCCATTCAATGCTCAATTTCTGGCTCTTAAACTTCACCAACAGGGGAAACTCGATATTGCGGTAAACCCGGCTGGCCAGTTGATAGCGAATTGGGTTTCTGACCGTATTATTAAATGTTTCCACGGTCAGTCCATCCTTATAGTAATTAAGCCCCGATTGAAATGATAAACGATTGGTCAATTTGGTGGATAAGGTGA
>DAIPHR010000130.1:0-8895 GCA_036771215.1 Cyclobacteriaceae bacterium | reverse complement strand
GTATCACGCCAAGTGGGGTGCTTGTCCGCCAAGGGAGATTCTTCGCTTCGCTCAGAATAGCGTACTAGTTTTTGGTGATCGGAATCCGTGGCATCGTGCAAAAAAAGAAAGGCCCCTCCGTCTGAGGGGCCGTTCCAAACCAAAAGGCAAATAAAAAAATGTGCTATGCAGGTGTATATCCCGGCCCGGCTACCTTTGTAACCTGTCTTTTTTCGCATGCAAAAAGTATTGTTCGTTTGCCTGGGCAACATCTGCCGGTCACCCCTGGCTGAGGCAGTTTTTAACCACAAAATCAGTCAACGCGGGCTGGAAAGGCATTTTTTGGCTGATTCCTGCGGTACCAGCCATTACCACATAGGCGACCCGCCCGCCCCGCGCACCCTGCAAAGCGCCCGGCAAAATGGCGTGCCCATTCAGCACCTCGGGCGGCAATTACACCCAGCCGACCTCGATCGGTTCGACTGGATTTTCGCGATGGATCGCAGCAACCACCACCACATCCTGACCTTGGCCCGAGCGGAACATCACGTCAAAGTGCATCTCATGCGCAGATGGGATCCACAACCCGACTCGCACGATGTGCCCGATCCCTATTATGGCGATGAGCGTGATTTTCAGGAAGTCTTTGCTATCCTCTCCCGTTCCATCGATGCGTTTTTGGATGAACACGGATCAGTAAACTAAAAGGGAAGCCGGCCTTTTTGCCACAACGATAAAACATCCATAGCCACGGCTACCGTGCCGTGTATGGCTACGCCCAGCCAGATGGAGCGGCTGCGCAGACTCAATACGCCCAGCACAAAACCGGCTACCACGGCTGCCAGCGTTTCAGCCAGCGGCTTGTTGAAGTGAATCATGCAGTAGGGGATGATCATGACGAAGATGCTGTAAAACCCCAGCGTCTTCTTCGTGGCGTGGAGCATGAACCCGCGAAAGAAAAACTCGAGCGCCAAAAACTGCAGGAGGTAGGCCACCTCCCAAATGACCAGCCGGGGAAACAACGGTTCGTCTGCACCCGGCATGAAGAACGGATATTTGCTTTGAAAGGCTGGGCTGAATGACACGATTACCAGAACCGGAATCATGATCAATAACATCATCAGATACAGCTGCTGGTACTCCAACGCTCCTTTCAACTTCACTCCGTAGTCGGTGATTTTTTCTCTGAAGATAAATCGGATCACCCCGACCGGGATGATCAGATAGAAAAAGATCACGATTGCCGCCCACCACAGCAAAGTGTATAAGCGCACATCGGGTGCTGACAAACTCGCCAGCCAATCCGATAAGCCAATGAATCGAAAGAATGAATAAAAAGCTGCGTTACCGCCCCAGTATTTGGATAGGGCAAGCGATAGGCAAACGACCACACAAGTGATTAGGGTTCTGGTGCTGACAACACCCGCGGGGTCGCGGGCCGCCTCGGCATCCCGAAAGGTTTCGTGTACCAAAGCCGTGAACCGGCTTGTCATGATTCTTTGATCAGCAATTGCACGGTGGAACGCGAAGCCTGCTCCATGACGATGCCCGGCTTGTGCCGATACTCCTCCAGGGTGCGGCTATCATAATTTTTTACCGTTACCAGGGTTAAGCCAGTGTTGTAATACACTTCAAACGACTGGCTGAGTTCGTCAATAAGCGGCAGAACTTTCGATTCGCGAAAATCAACACAGAACGAAAATGTAATAGCCGAGTTTTGCATCAGGTTGATTTTGATGCCGTGCCGCGATACCACCTGGAAGATGTGCCCCACCTGCTCCTCGGTAACGAAACTGTAGTCCGTTACCTTGCACGACACCAGGCATTGGTTTTCTTTCAGCACGATCAGCGGAGGCAATCGTAAAACTTTGCACTCATGGATGCGTGTGCCCGGCAGCTCGGGGTTCATAAAACTTTTGACATACAGGGGTATGTCGTGTTGGGCAAGTGGTTTGATGGTTTTCGGGTGAATGACGGAGGCTCCGTAGTAGGTCATCTCGGCAGCCTCGCGGAAGGGAAGTTCCTCAAAGACTACCGCAGCCGGCAGTTTTTTTGGATCGGCATTCATCACACCCGGCACATCTTTCCAGATCGTCACCGATTCGGCCCCCAGGCAGCTCGCGATTATCGCAGCCGTGTAGTCGGAACCCTCACGGCCTAACGTGGTGGTGAATCCATCGGGTGTTGATCCGATAAAGCCCTGCGTGACCACGATGCCTGCAGCCAATTCCGGTTGCCAGCCGGCTAGCTTGCCGCGCGTGGCCTCCCAGTTAACACGACCTTCGCGAAACGTCCTGTCCGTGGCAATCACCTGTCGGGCATCTTTCCAGAAAACCGGAAATCCTTCCTGCTGCAGAAATGCTGACACCAGCGTGGTGGAAATCAATTCGCCCAGCGACACAACCTGGTCGTAGACCCGGTCTTCTTCGTGAACAAAGGCGGCCTGTTGCCTGGCTGTCATCAAGTACCCGGTCAATTGTTGGAACACCGGATGTGCGGGTGCAAAAAGTTTTTCCATCTCGGCCCGGTGATAGCGGTCAATTTCAGCCAGCAATGGATCGATGGTTCGGCCGGCCCTTGACTCGGCCACCACTTTTTCAAGGGCGTTGGTGGTTTTGCCCATGGCCGACACCACCACCACCAGGTTATGCGGCTCAAAGCGCGAGAGAATTCGCGCCAGATTGCGGATGCCATCCGCATCGCGCACCGAGGCGCCACCAAACTTAAAAACCTTCATCTCCGTAGTTCAATCGATTGCAATTCTTAATTTTGAACAGTACCGCCAAAGATATCTAAGAATAGCCGCTATGATGGAATCTTCCCGCATTGCCTTACCCATTGGCACCGCCCTGGATCGCTTTATCAAGAACAACCAGGAACAATTTCAGTATGCCAGCGGTGAACTTTCGCAACTGCTTCGCGATATCGCCCTGGCCAGTAAGGTGGTGAACCGCGAAGTGAACAAGGCGGGGCTTATCGATATCATGGGGCCGATGGGGTCCATGAACACGGCCGGTGACCAGCAACAAAAACTGGATGTGCTGGCCAACATTCGCTTCACGCGCGCCCTCACCAAAGGGGGTGAGGCGTGTGCTTTGATTTCGGAAGAGACGGAGTCGTTTGTTGACCTCAATAACGAGGGCAAGTATGTGATCGCGATTGATCCGCTGGACGGTTCCTCCAATATTGATGTCAACGTGTCGATCGGTACGATCTTTTCCATCTACCGGAGGAAAACGCCCGTTGGCACGCCTATACAGGATGAAGACATATTGCAAAAGGGATCGGAGCAGGTGGCAGCCGGCTATGTGTTGTACGGATCGTCTACCATGCTGGTGTACACCGCGGGTCATGGTGTAAATGGCTTTACCTACGAACCCTCGCTGGGCGAGTACGTGTTGTCGCATCCGGATATGAAGATGCCGGAGGATGGAAAAATATTCTCGGTCAATGAGGGCGGCTACCATACGTTTCCCGAGGGCGTGAAAAAATACCTCAGCTACTGCAAAGAGAAGCAATTTGTGGGGCGCTACATTGGTTCTTTGGTAGCGGATTTCCATCGCAATTTGTTGAAAGGTGGAATCTACATCTACCCGGCCAGCGCGAAAGCTCCCGAAGGTAAGCTCCGTCTTATGTATGAGTGCAATGCCCTCGCTTTCGTAGCTGAACAAGCGGGCGGCAAAGCCACCGATGGCAAGCGAAGAATTTTAGACATTCAACCGAAGAGCCTGCACCAGCGCGCTCCATTTTTTGTGGGCTCAAAACAAATGGTGGAGATGGCGGAGGGGTTGCTGGATTGACCCGCACAGTGTGGTAGCTGCTTTGCGAGAGTAATATCTCGTAGAAACGAACAGCCTCACGGGCTATGATCCTTTTTCCGGGGTAGTACCATCAAGTACTTCGGGCGCCTCCTTCAGCAGAATGCCGTACCATTTGACCAGCTTCTTCATGTCGGACACGTAAACACGGTTTTCGTCAAATTCCGGCAATACCGATTTCAGAAATGCCTTTAATTCCGTTCCATCGCTTTCGCTGTCTACACCCAGGTCAGCACCAAAACTCTGCTTAATCTTCTTGAGAACCTCTTCCAGCGGCACGGTGCCCTCTTTGGTCGTGGTGTAAATCGAAATCTCACTTAACACTGAAATACGGTTGGAGGCGCCCGCCACGAGTTTGGCTTTGCCGGCATCCAGCGATTCCAGCAGCACACCCGACTTGCCGGGTTTCAAGATTTTATACAACCCCCCTTTACCACTCACTGATGCGATGTCCGATAGTGTCATAAACAAAAACTAAGGCGGCAAAACTACTGAACTCCGGAGGAATCGGAAAGGGCGGATTCAATAAAGCCGAGGATGTCATCCCGCCCCTGGCGTTTTTCGGACGAGGTGAGAAAGAATGGTGGTAATTCTTCCCAGATCCGTAAAAGACGGTTTTGGTACAGTTGCACACTTTGTCGAAGGTGATTGCGCGAAAGCTTATCGCATTTCGTTAACACGAGCGCGAGCGGTTTTTCATTTTTTCCAAGCCAGGAGATAAAATCGAGGTCTTTGGCCTGGGGTTCAAGCCGGCTGTCCAGCAATACAAAGGTGCACAGCAAATTTTTTCGATGGAGGAAATAGTCGTCCATCAGGGCCGTCCAGTTGCTGCGCTGCGTCTGGCTGACTCCGGCATAGCCATACCCGGGCAAATCAACCAGATACCAGGCCCCGTTAATCCGGTAATGGTTGATGGTTTGGGTTTTTCCCGGTCTGGCGGACGTTCGCGCCATTTGTTTGCGCTGCACCAGCATATTGATCAACGATGACTTGCCCACATTCGATCGTCCGATGAAGGCGAATTCCGGCAGATCGGGTGGCGGACATTGAACGAGTTTTGTACTGCTGGTGACAAATTCGGCCTCGCGAATAATCATGCACAAAATAAGTTCAAAGCGGGCGATTAATCGTGCTAATCTTTCTAAACTTGCAAACTTCTTTTCGATCTGTTGGTTATTTCCACAAATGGCGGTAGTACCTTATCAAAATGACCCGGCCGCAAAAAAGGCGCAGGTGGCCCGCATGTTTGACAGCATCAGCGGCAAGTATGATTTGCTCAACCACACGCTCAGCCTCGGTATTGACAAGTTGTGGCGCAAAAAGGCCATTCAGCAGTTAAAAGAAATCAAACCCCGCCATGTTTTGGATGTGGCTACCGGCACGGGTGATTTTGCCATTGCTGCGCTGGCCGCCCATCCGGAGAAGGTAGTGGGGGTAGATATCAGTGAAGGTATGTTGGACGTTGGGCGCGAAAAACTCCGGAAGCAAAAATTAGATTCCCGGATTGAACTTCGTTCTGGTGACTCCGAGAATTTGCCTTTTCAGGACAATTCGTTTGATGCCGTGATGGCCGCTTTTGGGGTGCGTAATTTCGAAAACTTACTGGCCGGGCTCACCGAAATGCAACGCGTGCTGCGCCCGGGCGGCAAGCTGATCATTCTGGAGTTCTCAAAACCTCGTATCTTTCCGTTCAAACAGATATACCACGCGTACTTTCATTTCGTTTTACCTAAAATCGGACGATGGGTCTCCCGCGACAAAGCTGCTTACACCTATTTACCCGAGTCGGTAAATGCATTTCCGGATGGTCAGGCGTTCACCGACATTCTGGTGAAGGCCGGATTTCATCGTCCCGAAGCCAAGCCGCTCACGTTCGGCATCAGTACCTTATATACGGCCGGCAAGGTATAACGGCCCTGCTGCTGTTGTTGGGCCTGGTGTTTACAGCCGAAGGTCAGTCCTTTTTTAAAAAACGGAAAAATGTGAATTATGATGAGAAGCTGATCACCTACGGATTTTCCATCGGTATTCACACCTCAGCCTACCAGGTTCAGTATTCCGATCAGTTTGTAACCGATCAATTGGACACGGTGCACTCGGTTATGGCCGAGTTTTCCCCCGGCTTTTCACTTGGCTTTTTGGTGAACTATCGCTTCAACGAGTTTTTGGATCTACGCCTCATGCCCAAAGCCGGGTTTTATGAGCATCGCTTGCAATACAACTATACCGATGAGTCCGTGAAATCGCAACTGGTGGAAACCACGATGGTTGAGTTTCCCATTTTGTTGAAATACAAATCGATGCGCAGGGGTGACACCCGCATGTACATGGTAGGCGGGGTAACGCCTTCCTTTGAAGCCTCAGGAAAGAATGATATCACAGGCGGCAATAATGATTTGGCAATTGATATCAAGCCTCGCAATCTCACGCTGGAGGCGGGCATTGGCTTTGATTTTTATTTTCCGCTTTTCAAGCTATCGCAGGAAATCCGGTTTCAGCACGGCATCGTAGACATGCTGGGCGCAGACCCCGGCCCCTTTCGCGAGCCGCTTAAACGGTTGAACACGAACACCATCTCCGTTTATTTTATCTTTCAATAACACCATGCGTACGGTATTGATCACAGGTGCTACCTCCGGAATCGGAGAGGCCACCGCCCGACTGTTGGCCCGGAATCATTTTCGATTGATCCTCTGCGGCCGCAGACAGGATCGCCTGCATCGTCTTCAGGCTGAGTTGAAGCAGCACACCGAGGTCATCACGTTAGTCTTTGATGTTCGCGACAAGAAAAAAATTGATGAGGCCTTGGCATCACTCCCGGCTGAATGGAAGACAATAGACGTGCTGATTAATAATGCCGGCAACGCTCACGGTCTCGCGTCTGTGCAGGGGGGTGACGTGGAGGACTGGGATGCGATGATCGACATCAATGTCAAAGGTCTGTTGTATGTATCGCGCCACATCATCCCGGGTATGGTGGAGCGGCAGCGGGGGCACATTGTTAATATCGGCAGCATTGCCGGCAAAGAGGTGTACCCGAACGGTAACGTTTACTGCGCAAGCAAGTTTGCAGTAGATGCCCTTACTCAGGGTATGCGTCTTGACCTCAATCCAAGTGGCATAAAGGTTACCGCCATCCATCCGGGTCTTGTGGAGACGGAGTTTTCACTCGTGCGATTTAAAGGAGATGCTGAGCGTGCGAAGAGCGTGTATAAAGGTCTTGAGCCCCTGCGTGGCGAAGATGTGGCCGATCTGATTCTGTTTGCGCTAACCCGGCCCGACCAAGTAGTGGTGGCCGACCTGGTGGTGTTGCCTCGCGCCCAGGCCAGTGCGACCGTTGTGAAGCGAAAGGTTTAGCCGAGCGAAAGCAACGTTGCTTCGTGTAACTCATGCTTGCCTTCAAAGCGTATGACGGTGGGAGCATCTGAAATACGGTGCGCGAGTTCTTTCATTTCCGCAAAGCGTGAGTCCGTCACGAACGGATCATCTGTGCCGTACACATGAACACCGTCCTTGCCCGCGAACAGTTTCCTGCCTTTGTCAGAGTCCATATCGTGTGGCAAGAAGCCCGCCCACAAAATCAGCCGACTGACGGCAACCGACTGATGCATAACCCAGCGAGTGGCTGTGGCAGCGCCTTGTGAAAACCCCAACACGGTGACAGGCGGAACATGTTCGAGATGTCGTGTTTCATTCTGAAAGATGGTGTCGAGGTAGCCGATGTAGTTGTGGATGTCCATGAGGCGGTTTTCGCGGGTCATCCAGCTGGCGCCCACCCGCTGACTTCCGCCTTGCGAGCGGGTTTGTACGTCTTCGAGATAAAACCGCGATAGTCCCTCCGGCACCAGCACACAAATGTTTTGGTGCGTCAGGGGTTCAAGCTTACGGGCGAAGTATTGGGCCAACTGCCCATAGCCATGCAGCGCAATCCACACTTGCCGCGTGTCGGGAGTCAAATTGCCCAGCCGGTAGTAACGTGCCTGAAACGAAAAGGAAGCGGTGCACTCCTGCATCAGTCCAGGTTTTCCTTCGCGAAGCGAAGTGGCAAAAGCGAATCAGCAGACGGAGCCTTGATCCACTTTCCGTCATAGCCAAACATCACAATCTCGATCGGTTTATTCTGTCGCTCTTCAAACTCTAACAACACCTGTCGGCAGCCGCCACAGCAAGTGGCCCCGGTTAGTTCTTTGTGATTTTTCTTGTGCGCGGCCACTGCGATTTTAACAATCCGCTTTCCCGGGTGAGTAGCCGCTGCGGTATAAAGTGCCACGCGCTCGGCACACATGCTGAGCGGATACGTGGCATTTTCCTGGTTCGATCCCGTTATCAAGGTTCCATCTTCCAAAATCAACGCAGCCCCTACATGAAATTTGCTGTACGGGGCATAGGCGTGCTGGGTGGCTTCCTTCGCTTTGTGCGCGAGGTATTTGCTTTCGTTGTCCAGTTCTTCAATGTTGCTGAAGAAGGAGAATTCGGTTGACTTTTTCACGATGCTGACGATTGATGCAGGTAAGTTACAAAATCCTAACTTACCGCCATGAATCGAATTCTCGTTTTGGGGGCGGGTCGGTCGTCCTCACTTCTCATCGATTACCTGGCCGACTGGTGTGCCCGAACCGGGCGGACCCTTACGGTGGGTGATGTTTCGGTTCAGGCAGCCGAAAGCCGGCTCCATGGCCGCGGTACGGCAGTTCATTTTGATATCGAAAAGCCGGCCGAATCGTTAGTGGCTGATGCAGATATTATCGTGTCGCTGGTACCCGCGCATTTTCACCCGCGCGTGGCCCGTTTGTGCCTGAAGTTCGGCAAGCACCTGATCACGGCCAGTTACGTTTCGGATGAAATGCAAACCCTTCATGAAGAGGCAAAACAACGCGGGCTGCTCTTTCTTAACGAGTGTGGATTGGATCCCGGCATTGATCACATGAGTGCTATGGAGGTGATGGACCGCGTGCGGCAACGAGGCGGCCAGTTAACCAGTTTTGAATCCTACACGGGTGGATTGATAGCACCCGATACCGATCCGGAAAATCCGTGGCGCTATAAGTGCACGTGGAACCGCCGAAATGGGGTGCTGGCCGGCCGACGCGTGGCCAGG
>DAIPHR010000129.1:0-8896 GCA_036771215.1 Cyclobacteriaceae bacterium | reverse complement strand
GAGTTTATCTGGTACGTAAAGCGGATTAGCTGGCTGGCGTTTTTAGGTTATGTAGCAGGTGCCCTGTTCTATTTATTGGTTCAGTCATTGTGGTAACGAAACGTTATCCTTTGGTATTTAAAAAGAACCTGAAGCCCCTCACGGTTGGCATGGAGTTGGAAATTCAGGTGCTGGATGCTGGCACACTGGCTTTGACTCCCCGGGTAACGGAAATTCTTGCCGATATCCCCTCCAAACGCCTCACGTCAGAATTCTTTAGAAGCACGCTGGAATATGTATCGAGCCCATCATCGGATGTCCATGGACTTGAGGGCGAGTTCCGGCAACTGCATCAATCCCTGATTGACTATGGCCGCGAGCATGGTTTGGTATTTTCATCCGGTGGAACGCATCCACTTGCGGATTACCGCGATCGGTTGATAACACCCTCTTTTCGCTATTACCGGCTTTTGGCCCGGAATCAATGGTTGATCAGGCGCAGAGCTGTTTATGGTTTTCATATTCATCTGGGCATGGTTTCACCCGATGCCTGTATTCGGTTTGGTAATTTCTTTAGTCATTTTATTCCCCATTTAATTGGGTTGGCAGCGAGCTCACCTTTTTGGCAAAAAATGGAGACAGGTCTGGCCAGCAGCCGCTCAACCATTTTTGAATCCCTGCCTTCCGCTGGACTGCCTTACGCAGCTAAGACATGGAAACAATTTGAGAGAATTTACGCGGCTCTCATGGGGTCGAAATCGATTCAATCGGCAAAGGATATCAGCTGGGATATTCGGCCAAGCCCACGGTGGGGCACATTGGAACTTCGCATGTGCGATGCGACTACGCTACAGGAGGCATTGGCAATTGCCGCCTGGGTGCATTGCCTGGCCTTGTGGTATATGGAGAAGGAGTCGTCCTGGTTGATCCAATCCAGCAAATCTGAAGCGTGGATGTTGCGCGAGAATAAATGGCGGGCAATCCGTTTTGGATTAGACGCAGCGATATTGAAGAATAAGCGCGGTGCCTTGGTTGATTTGCGCGCGGATATTTGGCGATGGCTAAGTAAACTCGATAAATACTACAATCGGCTGAGCTATCAGAAATATCGCGAGCACTTGATTGAAATGCTCGAAAACGGCAATAGCGCCATTCGGCAGGTGAAAGTTTACAAGACAACCAAATGCCTTGAAGATGTCGTCAAAATGCAGGTTACTGAGTTTGCCGCTATGGGGCCAATAACTTAGGGCTGCACGTTTCAAGCTGTGCATGGGCAACTCAATGCAAGACCTAAATTGCTAAACCATGCTGTTGGTTCCGGAAGAGAAGAAAAAAGGCCAGACTATTAGGTCTGGCCTTTTCGGTTAAATTAAAAGCGGTTAGGCTGTTTTCGGCTCAAGCGAATTCGATGCCGGTTGCTTGTCGAAGTCGTAGACTACAGGGGCAGCAACGAAAATGGATGAGAATGTACCCACGCCAATACCGAGCAACAGCGCAAACGAGAATCCGCGCAGCGACTCGCCTCCAAACAAGAACAATACAACAACTACGACCAATGTGGTTCCCGAGGTGATCAAAGTTCGGGCCAGCGTGCTGTTGATCGCATCGTTGAAGATGCGCTTGCGATCGTGCGAGGTCCCCATTTCGAAGTATTCGCGAATCCGGTCAAAGATGATCACCGTGTCGTTGATTGAGTAACCGATAACCGTGAGCACCGCTGCCACAAACACCTGGTCGATTTCAAACGCGATGCCAAATACACGCGCCACGGCAAAGGCAGCAAACACAAATAACGTGTCGTGTACCGTAGCTACAATGGCACCGGCCGAGTACTGCCACTTTTTGAAACGCACCAAAATGTAAATGAAGATGGCAATCAAGGATAAGAGACTGGCCTTCCAGGCCGAGTTCTTGATGTCATCCGCTACCGTGGCACTAACCTTAGACGAAGAACCAATGGTAAACGTTTTATCGGCCACCTCGCTGGCATTTTCAACGTAGGTAAAGCCAGTTTTTTTCGCGACCCCGCTAATCAAGGCACTCTTCACTTTTTCGTCTGCGGCATCACTGTCATCATCAATCAGGTAAGCCGTGGTCACTTTAATGGCGTTGTTGCTGCCGAAGTTTTTCACCTCGGTCCCGGCATTTTCAAATCCCTGGGCAAGCGCCACTTTCATTTCGGTGGCTTCTACCGATTCCCTAAAGCTAACTACATACGAGCGTCCACCCTTAAAGTCTACCCCGAGGTTCAGGCCCTGAATGGCAATCAGGACGGCTCCCAACACAATGAAAGCGACAGAGCCGATATAGGCGATCTTGCGCGCTCCAATGAAATCAAACTCCTTGCGCTTGCGCACCATGCCGGACAATCCGGTTTCGAAACTGATTTTTGATTCGTCACCTTTCCGGGTGATCCACTCCACAAAAACGCGGGAGATGTAAACGGCCGAGAAGAACGAGGTGCCAATACCAATCATCAACACAATGGCAAAGCCGCGGAGCGGCCCCTGACCGTAGACAAACAAAGCGATAGCGGTGAGCAGGGTTGTTAGGTTCGAGTCAAAGATGGTGGCAAAGGCGCGTTGGTAACCTTTCTTAATGGCATCCAACAATTTGCGGCCATGGCGCATCTCTTCTTTAATTCGTTCATAAATCAGTACGTTGGCGTCTACGGCCATACCCATGGTCAATACAATACCGGCAATACCCGGCAGCGTAAGCGCGGAGTCTAGCTGAGCCAGAATTCCCAGGATGAAGAAGATGTTGAACAGCAACGCCAGGTTGGCAATCCAGCCTCCTTTCGCATAGTACGCAATCATGAAAATCACCACCAGCGCGAGACCGCAAGCCATGGAGATCAAACCTTGATTTTGGGCAACCTTACCCAGCGTGGGGCCAACAATGGCCTCCTCCACAATGCGGGTGGGTGCCGGCAATGAACCTGCCTTCAGAACGTTTGCCAAATCTTTGGCTTCTTCCAACGCAAAGTTCCCCGTAATCTGGGAGTTGCCGTTGGGAATTTCGCCCTGAACCGTGGGAGCCGTGTAAACAAAATTATCCAATACAATGGCGATGCGGCCTTTCGGTTGGCGCTGGGAAGCCTCGCGCGTTACCTTAGCCCATGTTTTGGTGCCGCTGGCATTCATGTTCATGGTAACGGCTGGTGCGCCCTTGTCATCAAAATCGTTTCGGGCATCGGTAATCACCTCACCGGTCAACAAGGGTTTACGGTTCCGTCCAACATTCAAAAAGTTCAGTTGAATATCTTCTACGCCCGGAGTTACATCGGGATCGGGTTTAACATCCCACGCCCAGTTGATAGACGAAGGAATGAGGTTCCGTACATCGGGCCGTCTGAGAATCCTGTTGATTTCCGCGGTATCTTTTACATCATACAAGAAGGGGATACCCTGACTCCACTTACCAAATAGCGGAGAAGTGGTTGCCCGGGTAAGGGAATCCAACGAGGTGCCCGTGCTGTCCTGGGCTGCCAGTTGTTTCGCCAGGTCTGATTGAGTGGTATCGGCAGGCGTGGCGGTATTTTGGGTAGCGGGCGTGCTGGCTTGTTGGGCTTGCAGTTCCTGCGTGAGTTTATCATTTACCGATGACAATGCGCCAATCAAAGCCGGATCGTTGTATTCTGCGACATCCCAAAACTCCAGGCGGGCTACACCCTGTAAAAGTTTGCGTACGCGCTGGGGATTGTCGGCTCCCGGAATTTCGATTTGAATACGTCCTGTGCCCTGAAGCCGCTGGATGTTAGGCTGCGAAGTGCCAAATTGGTCGATACGTGTCTTGAGGATGGTAAACGATCGCTCGATTGCCTGATCAATCTCTTTATCAAGAAATTCGACCACCTCATCATCCGTGGCGCTTTGGGTAATGCGGTCTTTGTTAGCAGCCGAAGCAAAATACAGCGACAGACGCTCATCGGGTTTAGCCGATTTCACAGCTTGCCGGAAAAGTTCAGTGAACTTACCCTCGCCACGCTTTTCACCTTCGCGCGCTTTTGTCAAGGCTGCGCGAAACGTTTCGTCCGTGGCGTAAGAACCACCGAGGCCCCGCACAATGTCAGCTGGTGAAATCTCCAGTACCACGTGCATGCCACCCTGCAAATCGAGGCCGAGTGCCAGTTCGTTTTCTTTTACTTCTTTGTACGTGTATTCTTTAAAGCCCAGATCGTACACGGGTTTGTTCCAGAGTGAATCCAGATAAGTCTGTTTCCGGGCCAGGTTAACGGTCCCCTTATCGTCCGTAGCATACGCGATGGCATCTTGCTGCACTTTTCGCGACACGAACGTGAAGGAGAGATAGTACAAGCACAGCGCGGTGATCACCACGGTGAGCACAACAACTATTCCTTTGTTTTGCATATAATGTTCCGAATTGATTTTTGAGTTAAGAATATGAATAGGCCCGGCCGGATCGTATTGGTCGGGCGAGCGATTGGAGAAGAATCTAAATCAGGGTGCCTGTGGCGAAATGGACGCACCTACGAGGTGTCGGAAAACAAACGAGGCGGTTTCTGTTACGATAGCCAGCGCCTTCTGCTTTACCTCGCGAACCCAAACCTGAATTACCGAGGGTTCAGTTTCGGATTGAACGGATGCCTGCGGACCGGACACCGTAGCCGGGGCAGTCTGCACGGAGGTTCCGTTCTCCGTTTGCTCCTGAGCTTCGCTGTTTTTTTCTATTGGTTCGGGCTGGTAGCTGAAGCTATGCGAAAACAGGATCGCCAGGGCAGCAAAAATGCCCAGTGTCAATGTTGCGAGACGATTCGTTTGCTTCTGCATAAACGCCAAAAAGGCCTACAAAAGTAGGGATTGACTTCTAATTTGCAAGTGCCAGCCGGTGCCTCAAAAAACCGGTCAGAACCTCAAGCGCGTGGCTAAAATCCGAGTTGTTGGGTATCACCAGGTCGGCCTGGTGCTTCAGGGGTTCGATCAGGCGCTCGTAAACCGGCATCACGTGGTACTGGTAACGGTAGAGCACGTCATCCAGATCATATCCGCGCTCGATCTGGTCGCGCTTGATTCTGCGGCCGAGTTTAACATGGTCTTTCGCCTCGATAAATACTTTTAGATCGAGTTGGGAGGCAATTTCTTCGAAGTATTGGACAAAAAGCCCTTCCACAACCAGAATAGGCGCGACCTTAAATTCAAGCATTTTTGGCCCCGCAGCCGGATTGTTGAAAGTGTACTCGAGTTTCGTGACCGATTGTCCCGAGCGTAATTTGAGGAGATCGGCTTCAAAAGCCTCGCGGTCGATGGAGACGGGTAAGTCAAAATTTTTTACCCCGTTCTCATCTACGGGCTGTAAATCCCGTGGCTTGTAGTAATTATCTTGTGAGATCAGGCAGAATTGATCAGACCCAACGCTGGCCGACAGCCCTTGCAGAAAAAATGTTTTTCCTGAACCGCTGCCACCTGTAATGCCGATCGTATAAGGTTTCATGTGTTCATATTCTTTTACTAAGGTCACATGCCTGCATGCCGTAGTGGCATTTCGGCACGCAGGCATGGAATGGCCTGAATGATCATTCCGGTTAGTGTGAAGCATTTACTATGGCCATTTCATAACGAATGACCAATTATAGCGAATTGGTTTGGAAGTAGCTCACCAGCTTTTCGATGGCCCGTGCGCGGTGACTGATTTTGTTCTTTTCCTCCAGCGACAACTGGGCCAGGCTTAGGTCGATTCCGTCCGGTTGAAAAATCGGGTCGTAGCCAAAACCATTCTTACCGCGGGGTTCGTGAAGGATATCTCCGCGCAAGATGCCTTCGAACACCTGAATGCCGTTGGCGGTCACGAGTGTGAGCACCGTCCGGAATTGGGCCGATCGTTGGGTGGTGTTTTGCATTTCACCCAGCACTTTTTGGATATTATCCTCGTGACTTCGCTGCGGGCCGGCATAGTAGGCCGAGTGAACGCCCGGGGCACCCGCAAGTGCGTCAATCTCCAGGCCCGAGTCATCGGCTACACAGGAAACACGGTAATGTTGAAACACGTACTGTGCCTTTTGCAGCGAGTTACCCGGAATCGTGTCGGTCGTTTCGGGCAGTTCTTCCGTACAACCAACATCGTTTAATGAAATCAGGCGAAACCGGTTGCCCAGCTTCGCCCGAATTTCTTCCAATTTGTGCGCGTTACGAGTCGCCAGGCACAGCGTCATTGCACATCAAGCAGTTCAATTTCAAAAATCAGGTTTGCGTTTGCGGGAATATCAGCTCGACCTGATCCAAGTGGTGCCGGACGTGACGAAGTGCCATACGCGAAGCCAGATGGCAGATAGAGTGTGGCTTTGGTGCCCGCCTTGAACTGCAGGAACATGACTTGCCACCCAACGATGACGGTAGACAGCGAAATGCTGATCGTGCCCTGTTCAAAAATACCGCCAAATTGCTGCGCGAGGGCATCCGGGGAGAGCAGCTTGCCCTTGTACGTTACCAGGATGGCGCTTTGTAAGCAACGCACCTCTTTTCCATTACCTTGTTTTTCGATCGTATAACGAATGCCGCTGGGGTCAATAATCGGCACAATTGACCGGGCAGCCAGGGTATCGTCAATGATATCCAGGTCAAGTTGCAACTGATCTGCCGGCACTGCGGTAAAATCGTCCGGATTCACCTCCTCCGTGCAGGGTGGTGTGGGGGGTTGAGTGCATGCAACCACCAGCAGCAATACAGGTAAAAACTTCACTGCTTGCATACCTACTTCTCAATGCCGACCAGTTCAACCTCGAACATCAAATTGGCGTTAGGCGGAATAGTGGGGGGTGAACCCTGCGGACCATACCCCAGTGAAGAGGGAATATACAACGTGGCTCGGGTTCCCACCGGGAAGTTAGGAAATGCAATTTGCCAACCGCGAATCAGATTACTGAGCGGATAAACAATAGGCTGTTTGGATTCGTCAAAGACGGTACCATCCAGCAGCATACCCTTGTAGGCAAATCGGATTTGTTGTGATAAGTTGGGTTTTTCACCCGTGCCCAGTTTGCTGATCACATAGCGAACTCCTTCAGGCGTGCCGGTGGCCGTAATGTTTCGTTCTGCCAGATACTGATTGAGTGCAAGGGTATCTTTCTTCAATTGCTCACTTTCGGCCTTCATGGCCCGGGCATTTTCTTTTTCATAGAATTCGCGCTGAAACTCGTTCAGCCGGTCGGTATTCATAATCTCCTTAACACCCACATAAAAGGTGAAGAAGCTACTGGAGTCCACGTGTGCCGGCACTTCTGACTGCCATGTTTTGGTAAACAGATCTTTCGCCCGCACTTTGAAGGTGATGCTGTCGTTCACCCGAAGTAACTGAAATACTTCACGCACGCCATCTTTCATTGATTTGGGAATACTGTCCAAAATGGGCAGCAATACCGGGTTTCCGTCTTCGCGGGCAGACGTAAACCACACGGAGTCTTTAGCGTCCCGATAGCTCATGTTCATCAAAATGTATTCGCCTTTTCGGCCGGGTTCACCTTTTCCCTTCCGGATATAGGTAAACGCCTGCCCAGAGGGCGTCTTCTCAGTTTGGGAACAGGCGGCAACCAGCAGGCTCGTCACTAACAACAACAGAATCGATCTCATGTAAATATTGATTTGGTTATGTGTTCAATTGATTTTTGTATTCCGGCAAAATTGCCAATAGTTTTTCAAGTGTTGCCTGCAACGAGGTTTTGGATTGCCCCCCGGCAGCGTTACGGTGACCACCGCCATTAAAATGTTTCCGGGCTAATTCATTCACTGAAAAATCACCCAGGGAGCGAAACGACAGTTTCACCTCATCTTTTCGGTCGTACATCAGAACCGCCATGCGGACGCCCTCAATGGAGAGGCCGTAGTTCACGAGCCCTTCCAGATCGCCCGTCTGGGCGTTGAATCGGCTGAGCTCGCTTCCGCTTAAGGCCATGTAGGCTGTCCGATACTCCGGCACCACCACCAGCTTCTCATATAAGGCGAAGCCGGTTAACCGGAGGCGCTCCAATGTATTGTTATCATAAATCTTCTTGGCAATCACGTGAGGATCAGCGCCATGCGCTACCAATGAAGACGCAATGAGAAACTCCTGATGACGCGTATTGTTGTGCCGGAATCCCCCGGTGTCTGTCATAAGGCCTGCATAAAGACAAGTGGCAATATCGGCATCAATCTTATCGACCATCTTTAAATCGTGAATCAGATCGAACACGAGGCCGGCCGTAGAGGCTGATTGAATGTTCCATTTCTGGAAATCCGCAAAGTTCTCCGGCTCCAGATGGTGATCAATCATAACTTTCACCCCGCGGGCATCGCGTAACGGTTTTTCCAACGCGTTTACGCGGTTCGGATTGTTGAAATCAAGGCAAAAAATAATGTCCGCCTTTTCAATTTCATGAACGGCCGTGGCAAGTGAATCGGCAATCCGGTCGTCTACGGCCAGCACCTGCTCATTTCCTGGCAACCAGGCCAAAAATTCCGGGTAATTGCTGGGGGCTATCACCTGCACCCGGTGACCAAGCTTTTTGAGGAAGCCCGACAGGCCCAGAGATGAGCCCAACGCATCGGCATCAGGTTTGAAATGCATGATAACCACCACATTGCGAGGTGATTGCAAAAGCAATTCCAACTCTGCCAGATTTTTCATGAACCGGCAAAAGTCGGTAGAAAAGCGCACATTTCAATTCTCGCAGTTTTCGGGCCGAATTGCGGGTTTTAAGCTCAATTCTTAAGCGTCTTTTGATACCTTTGCGCGCAAATTTTTAAACCCTACAAGTCCATGGCAGGAAAAAGAACGTTCACGATGATAAAGCCCGATGCTGTTTCGGCAGGTCATACGGGTGCGATTACAAAAATGAATGAAGAAGACGGGTTCCGAATTGTGGCCATGAAAAAAGTAAAACTGACCAGCGAACAGGCCGGTCAATTTTACGCCATCCACA
>DAIPHR010000128.1:0-8902 GCA_036771215.1 Cyclobacteriaceae bacterium | reverse complement strand
CGCTTCCAGCCCGATGGCCGTGAGCAGGTAGGGGATACCATAGGCAAAGAGCAAGGCCAGCACGGCTCCACCAAAAAAACCTTCCCATGATTTTTTTGGAGAGATGCGCTCGAATAGCTTTCGCTTGCCAAACCAGGTTCCCGCAATAAATGCGCCCGAGTCGGACGCCCAGAGAATCAGCAGGCAACCCAGCATAATCTGGTAGTTGTAAAACTCATACTCGAAAACGGCAATGTTCAGCAGTGCAAACGGCACCGCTACATAGAAAATCCCCAGAAAGGTGAAGGCAATATTGGTGAAAGGTTTGCGCTCAAACTTTTTGTAAAGCTTGATCATGTACACGCACGACACCAATGGAAAAATGGCGAAATAGTACCGGTAAGAGATATCACCGCGTTCAATGAAAAAGGACAACGAAAACAAGACCATTCCGCACAACGTGCCGAATGTTTTTTGCGGCAGCATGCCGTCTAAACCGCTGAGTTTATAGAACTCCCACAACGAGAGCGTACAAATGATCAAAAAGACAATAAAATAGGTCCAGTCACTGTAGACAATACCGGTGATCACCAATGCTGCGCCAATAATGGCGGTTATGATGCGCTGGGTCAGGTTTGAATACTTCTTCAATACGGCTGTCATCCCTGTTGACGTTTGAATTGAAACAACAAGGCCGCGAACAGGAGCGTTGCCGGCACCACCACCATCAGGGGCAGCGCCTCGGTGCTATTGGGATCAAGCTGAACCTGCCCACGCTGATAAAGCAGGAGCATCACGACAATGAATCCATTGTTCACAAAATGAGCAAACATGGCCAGCAGCAAACTGCCCGACCAGTAGTACAAGTAGCCGAACAAGGCGCCCAGAAGTAAACGAGGGACAAACCCGAAAAACTGAAAATGAATAGCGCTGAACAGCGCAGCCGAAATCCAGACGGCTGCATGTATCGATACGCTGCGGCTCAGTTCTTTTTGAATCATGCCCCGGAATACGATCTCTTCGCCCACGGCCGGTAATAACGCAATCACAATAAACGCAATGATGAATTCACCGGAGTTGGCAAAGGTGGTGAAGAACTGTGTCAGGCTCAGCGCGAGTTCTTCCCGCGAGCGAATCCATTCTTCCAGGTCTTTCCAGGCGGCCGGCAAATGGAGATCCGCGTTCCACTCAGCAAATACGGAATTAGTCGCCATGAAAATAATTGTGAGCACGGCAACCACTAACAGGTTAAGCGCCACCGGCCGTACCGGTTGAAACCACGTGTTGACCTTTTCGCCCAATCGGAATCGCCACCACAAAGCGGGCACAACGACCAGTCCAAAAAATGTGGCTGACCCCTGAAGGATAAAGTAGGGGACTTTGATCTCCGGATGATCCTGGGGTTGCTGCAAGGCTTCGGTGAAGTCAACCAGACTTCCGTTGAAGAAGGGCAGGGAAATCAAGAAGCCAATCAGGGGCCCCACCACGATGAAGCCGACCAGCGCCACCAGTAGTATGATGAACGCGGAGAGTACACCGTTAATGCGGGGGGAAGAAAGGTCCGCAGGCTGTTCCAAAAAAACGTATTTTTGCGCGCAAATATGGCGAAAATCGGTCATATCGATCTGGGAGATTTCCCCTTGCTGCTCGCGCCCATGGAAGACGTGAGCGATCCGCCCTTCCGTGCCGTATGCAAGGAAGGCGGTGCCGATTTGATGTACACGGAGTTTATTTCCAGTGAGGGCCTGATTCGCCACGCGGCCAAGAGCAAACAGAAGCTGGACATCTTCGAATACGAACGCCCGATTGGCATTCAACTTTTTGGTGGCAATGTTGACAGCATGCGCGAGGCGGCTGAGATTGCCGCAGCGGCCGGGCCGGATTTGATCGACATTAACTACGGATGCCCGGTTAGAGCCGTGGCGTGTAAAGGCGCAGGGGCAGCCCTTCTGCAAGATATTCCTAAAATGGTGCGCATGACCGAAGAGGTCGTGAAAGCTACATCACTGCCGGTAACCGTAAAAACACGATTAGGCTGGGACGAGAACACGAAAAATATCGTGGAGGTGGCCGAACGCCTGCAGGATATCGGCATTAAAGCCTTGACGGTGCACGGTCGCACGCGTGTACAAATGTACAAGGGCAGCGCGGACTGGACGTTGATCGGTAAGATCAAGGAGAATCCGCGCATGCACATACCGGTGTTTGGTAATGGTGATATCGACTCACCGCAAAAGGCCCTGGAGTACAAAAACCGGTATGGTGTGGATGGCGTCATGATTGGGCGCGCTGCCATTGGCTACCCCTGGATTTTTAATGAAATCAAATCCTACCTCCGACACGGTGAACGGCCGTTGCCTCCTGATATGTCGGAGCGCGTACGCGTAACGCGCCAGCATGTTGATTTTTCCATTCGTTGGAAGGGCGACAAACTGGGCGTGTTCGAAATGCGAAGGCACTACACCAACTACTTCAAAGGCATTGCTGACTTCAAACCCTTTAGAACCCGACTGGTAGAAGCACCCACGGTGGAAGAGGTGCACGCTATATTGAATGAAGTAACCGAGTTTTATGCGGGTGTTGCGGTGTAACTCCGCAAGAATCGGATTGACTGCCGAAGTCACCCATCTTTTTTTTGACTCATGAACGAAAACCGCAGTACCGCATTTTTTCTGCTCATAGTCCTTTCTGTTATCTGGGGTACATCCTTCATCCTGATCAAGAAAGGCCTTGCTGTGTTTAACCCGGTGGAGTTGGCCGCCATTCGTATTTCCGTAGCGGGTCTTGTATTGCTGCCCCTGGCATGGGTGAAGCGCAAGGAAGTTCAGTTACCAGAGTACAAAAATTTTTTGTTCGTTGGACTCATCGGCATTTTTGTTCCGGCCTTTCTGTTTGGTGTTGCACAAACCCGGCTGGATAGTTCATTGGCAGGTGCTTTAAACAGCCTCTCTCCGGTGTGGACCCTTATAGTCGGGGCATTCTTTTTTAAACAGCGCTTTCGCGGTTATGTCATTCTTGGTATCATCATCAGCTTCGCAGGGGCCATGCTGCTCTCGCTATCACGTGGCAGCGGATTTAACGTTGAGTTAAACCCCAATGCGTACCTCATCGTGCTGGCCTGCGCCATGTACGGAGCGAATGTCAATTTCATCAAGTTCAACATTCCTCATCACAGCTCCGTCACCATTACCAGCATGGCCGTGGCTGTGGTGTTTCCACTCGGCCTGGTGATTTTGTTTGGGTTCACCGATTTTATTACCAAACTGCAAACCGTACCCGGTGCGTGGATGGCGCTGGGCTATCTCACCATTTTGGCCGTGATGAGCACAGCCGTAGCTAACTTATTATTCAACAAGCTGATTAAGATTCAAAGCCCTGTTTTTGCCGCTTCCGTTACGTACATCATGCCGTTGGTATCGGTTACGTGGGGCGTGTTGGATGGAGAGGTCCTTCAGGCGATTCACGTGGCGGCCATGGCGTTGATCCTGGGGGGTGTTTACCTGGCAAACCGGAAGTGATATGAGTTTACAAGTGGCCTCACTTAACTCGGGCAGCAATGGCAATTGCTATTACATCGGTAACCAGCACGAGGCTGTGCTGATCGATGCCGGCATCTCGTGCCGCGAAATTGAAAAGCGGATGAAGCGGCTTGAGCTTTCGATGAAGAAAGTGAAGGCTATTTTTATCACTCACGAACATCACGACCATATCAAAGGGTTACATCGGCTGGTAAAACGTCACCCTGCGGCTATTTATGCCACCCCGGCCACCAGACGAAATGCGCTGCTGGAGTGGACCGCAGGCGTAGCCCTTCCCTTTGTCGCCTACCAACCGGTAACGATCGGCAATTTATCCATCACAGCCCTACCAAAGGTTCACGATGCGGCAGATCCGCACAGTTTTCTGGTTGATCACCAAGGCACTCGGGTGGGTGTTTTTACTGATATGGGGCGCGTGTGCAGCCACCTCATTAAGGCCTTTAAAACCTGCCACGCAGCTTTTTTAGAAGCAAATTACGATGAACACATGTTGGAGCATGGTGGCTATCCGCTGCCTTTGAAAGAGCGAATTCGGGGAGGCCAGGGCCACCTTTCAAATACACAAGCGTTACAACTTTTTCTTGAGCACCGGCCCTCTTTTCTCTCCCATCTTTTTCTCAGCCACCTCTCCATGAACAACAATCGGCCTGAAATCCCGGAAGACATGTTTAAAAGAGTTGCCGGGCAAACTCAAATTGTGGTGGCCTCGCGGTTTCAGGAGTCAGAGGTCTACGCTATCGCAGCCGGTAGTAATAAACCCGATTCTAAGGCCCACCCCATCCAACTTTCACTTTTTTTGGCGTAATGCCGCGGAAAAAAGCTCAAGGCACTGACTTCTTGCAGTTGTTCCGGAAGGGTGCATCTCCTGTACTTTTGCCGGAAAATTCTTTCCTTTTCGTTCCAAATCAAATACACTTGAATACCCGGTTGATCTGCCTTTTACTCACTTTCCTGCTGGTGGCCTGCCAAACCCCCGAAACCGAAAAGCCCGCCAAAGAATACACCATCCAGCAATTCATGGATGTGAAAAATATCTTCAGTGCGGGGTTTTCGCCCGATGAATCCAAACTCCTCCTGGGCTCCAATGAAACGGGCATCTTCAATGCCTTTGAGCTGGATCTGAAGACGATGGAGAAAAAGCAACTCACCTCGTCAACCGGGGAGTCGGTTTTTCCGGCTTCCTATTTTCCGGCCGATGACCGCGTGGTATATACGATGGACAAAGGCGGCAACGAAATTGACCACATTTTTGTGCGCGATGCCGATGGCTCTACCGTTGACCTGATTTCCGACTCCACGGCTAAGGCAAACTTCTATGGCTGGAGCTACGACAAGAAGCTGATGTACTATTCGTCCAACAGCCGCGACAAGCAGTTCTTTGATCTCTACAAGGTGGATGTTTCTGCGGCCCCTAAGGAGGGGAATGTGTTTGCGTCTTCCATGATCTACCAGAACAAGGAGGGATATGATCCGGCTGCGATCTCCAATGACGGCCGCTACATGGCGCTCACCAAGGCTATTACCACCAACAACAACGACATGTACCTGCTCGATACGCAGAGCAAGCAAATGAAACATATTTCGCAACACGAAGGCGACATGTCGTTCAACCCGCAATACTTCAGCCTCGATGGCAAAACGCTGTACTTCCTCACGGACGAAGGCAGCGAATTTGCCTACCTGGCCAGCTACGATATTGCCACAGGAGCCAAAGCCAAGGTAGAAGAAGCCCCGTGGGACATCATGTTTGCCTACCAGTCGCGCACCGGTAAGTACCGCGTGGTGGCCATCAACAACGATGCCCGTACGGAGGTAAAAATTTATGAGAACGGAAAACCCCTGGAGATCGCTGGCCTGCCGGCCGGAGACGTATCCGGAGTAAACATTTCCGATAGTGAAAAGTTCATGACATTTTATGTGAGTACTTCCCGCTCACCCCAAAACCTTTACTTGTATAATTTCGAAACAAAAGAAATCAAACAACTGACTAATACCCTCTCGCCTGAAATTGATGCAAATGATCTGGTCGAAGGCGAGGTGGTGCGCTTTAAGTCGTTTGACGGAATGGAGATACCGGCCTTGTTGTACAAGCCGAGGGGAATTAAGAAAGGCCAGAAAGTGCCCGCGTTGGTGCAGGTACATGGCGGCCCCGGTGGGCAAACACGCCTGAATTACTCCAGCGGCTATCAGTATCTGATCAATCACGGCTACGCCATTTTATGCGTGAACAACCGTGGCAGCTCAGGCTACGGCAAAACGTTTTTTGCAGCCGATGATAAACGCCATGGTAATGAAGATTTAAAAGATTGTATTGCCGGCAAGCAGTATCTGCAGTCGCTTGAGTATGTCGATGCCAACAAGATTGGCATACTCGGGGGCAGCTATGGCGGCTACATGGTGATGGCTGCCCTGGCCTTTACCCCTGATGAGTTTAATGTGGGTGTCAATTATTTTGGTGTTACGAACTGGCTACGCACTCTCAAGAGCATTCCCCCGTGGTGGGCCTCCTTCCGTGAGGCATTATATAACGAGATGGGCGATCCGGTGAAAGATTCGGTGGCGCTGTACAACAAGTCACCGCTCTTCCATGCCGAAAAAATCAGGAAACCATTTATCGTCTTGCAGGGCAGCAACGACCCGCGCGTGCTCCAGATTGAATCGGATGAGATTGTAGCGGCTGCGAAGAAAAACAACGTGCCGGTGGAGTACGTCATCTTCCCGGATGAGGGTCATGGATTTGTGAAGAAAGAAAACAACATCAAAGCCTCGGAAGAAGTGCTGAAGTTTTTGGATAAGTATTTGAAGGGTAGTTAAATCCCCGAAAACTTACTTTAGGCGTCAGACCGGCTCAATCGGTCTGACGCTTTTTTATGTTTCAGATTCCATACGGTTAACCCAACGCCACCACTTCGGTAACGTCTTCGGGCATCATGCGCTTGAACAGATTTTCGATCCCGGCTTTGAGGGTGATGGTGGAGGAGGGGCAACCGCTGCAGGAGCCCTGCAGTTTTACCGTTACGATTTTGTCCACGTACGAGTGAAACGTGATGGCGCCACCGTCTTGTTCCACCGCAGGGCGGATGTATTCGTCCAGAATGGTCTTGATCTTTTTGATGGTTTCGGTTTCCTCTTGTGCAGGCGCGGCATCATCCGGCCTATCCAAAATGAGCTTGCCGGCCTCCAGAAACTGCTGAATGTGATTTTTGATGGTGCCCTGGATCTCGATCCACTCCACATCTTCTTTTTTGGTCACCGTAACGAAGTTGCTCATGTAGAACACCCGCTCCACAAACGGGTACATGAACAACTCCTGCGCCAACGGGGCGTTTTGGGCGGCCTCCGGGTTAGGGAAGTCAAAGCTCATGCCCTCGGGCACCAGCATTTCACTGACCACAAACTTCAGCGAGTTGGGGTTTGGGTTCGATTCGAGGTAAATGTGAATATTTTTTGGGGCAGCCGTTACCATGTCTTTCTTTTTTTGGAAGAACAAAGGTAATCGTTAAAAGTTCATTGCTATACGTAACAATATCTGGTGGGGTAGAGATCTAAGTGGCGTCTTTTTTAGGCTGGCCCCGAAAAAGATGAACCACATTCTGAGCGGGTTTGAAAACAACAAGAACACGTTAAATCCGCGCTCTTTTGTAGCTACAGGTGAAAACAGTTGGATTCAGGCAAAGCGAAGAATCCCCATGGGTAGCTTAAGTGTCATAGAAGGGGGATTCTTCGCTGAGTCTCGTTGACCAGCAGCCAGCGATTCCAACTGGCAGCATGCCAAAATAATCACTCTTAGCCATCTAGCCGCTCAGAATATCGTTTAATTTGGGGTGGATGTAGGTTTCTAAATCTTCTCCGTAGGTTGACCCAGGGCATTCTCCCACTTGCTCACTACGGCTGTCGCCACACTGTTGCCCACCACGTTGGTGGCGCTGCGGCCCATGTCCAGTAGGGGATCGATACCCAGCAACAACGCGAGACCTGCTTCCGGAATGTTGAACGTAGCCAGCGTGCCGGCAATCACTACAAGAGATGCGCGCGGCACCCCGGCAATGCCCTTACTGGTGAGCATCAGCACCAGCAACATGCTGATCTGCGTAGCAATGGAAAGTTCGATGCCATACGACTGCGCGATAAAGAGTGACGCAAACGTCATATACATCATGCTGCCGTCAAGGTTGAAGGAATAACCTAATGGCAGTACAAAACTCACGATCTTATCCTTGCAGCCGAATTTTTGCAACAACTCCATCGTTTTGGGAAATGCCGCCTCGCTACTCGAGGTGCTGAAGGCGAGTATGATGGGTTCTTTTACCGTGCGCAAAAGGTTGATCACCCGTTTGCCAATCATCAGAAATCCGGCCAACGTGAGGAGCAGCCACAATACGAGCAGTCCGAAATAGAATTCGCCAATGAAAATGGAATAGGTGGTGAGAATACCGAGACCTTGTTTAGCGATGATGGCCGCCATGGCACCAAACACCGCAATCGGGGCGAGGTTCATCACGTAGCCCGTCACTTTTAGAATGACATGTGCCACGGCATCCAGAAACTGGATAACGATTTTACCCTGCTCGCCAATGGCGGCTGTGGCCACGCCAAAGAAGAGCGAGAAAACCACAATCTGAAGAATCTCATTCTTCGCCATCGCCTCGATTACGCTGGTGGGGAACACGTGATACAAAAAATTTTTAAGCGACATGCCACCTTGCGATAGACCAATATCTTCACCTGCATCCGGCAGCGGTAAGTTCATGGCAATGCCCGGTTGAAAGATGTTAACCAGGATCATGCCCAACAGCAAACTCATCAACGATGCCCCAACAAACCAAAGCAGCGTTTTGCCCCCAATACGACCCACCGAACTGATATCACCTAATTTGGCAACGCCTACAATGAGGGTGGTGAGCACGAGCGGGGCTACGATCATTTTGATCAGGCGAAGGAAAATGTCAGCTAAGATGGAAAAGGGTTCTACCTTTTTGTCGCGTGCCGCGAGCACTTCGCTTTGCTGCCGGGAGAGGTCTTTCTTCTGGGCGAGCAAATAGACCCGGGTGGCGCTGTCGGGGTGGGCTGCCAGCGATTGATTGATCTGGATGAGCGAAGTTTGAAGGGAGGCCAGTGTGGCATTGTGCTCCTGAACATAGGTTTTGTTGAGCACGAACCCCGCACCAATCCCCACGAACAGGGCAATGACGATATATAAGGTGAGTCGACTCTTTTTCGGGGGTTGTGCAGCAGGTTCCATGGCCGGTATTTCGGGTAAGTTTACTAAAGAAAATCGGGAGAATGCACGGGGTTACGGCTGGCGGACCATCTTTTTGACTAACGCCACCCCGGAATAAACTTTGAATGACGCTTTAACGATTTCCTTTCTGATGGCCTCTTCC
>DAIPHR010000127.1:0-8961 GCA_036771215.1 Cyclobacteriaceae bacterium | reverse complement strand
AGACAGCCGATAGTAGTATTTTATTACAAACAACTTCTATATGTTACCTATTCGTGGCGAAAAACCCTATTCCGGCTGCAATTTCCCATCTTTGGTAAGTTTGATCAGCGCCATTTTCTTCTCGCGCCTTTCCGAGCCGATCTCGAAGGTACCAAAGACTACGATGCTGCCATCGGGTAACTGCTTCACTGAGCCAACGCTTTCTTCTCCACCTCCACCCAGAAGAACCGGTACTGCCCATCCAACTCCGCCCGATTGTTCAACCCGGGTCAGCAGCCAATCCGTACTGCCACCAGTTGCTGAGTTTTTTGCATTGCTAACAATGAAGTATCCGTTGGAGGTTGGGAAAACGTTTGTCACGTTGCTCGCCACGCTCCCCAAGTTCAGTTGCAGTTGTTGGCTAAAAACAATATCCGTATAAGGAACAGGATCAGGGCCGGCAAGAGGTGCCGGAATGTCAAAATTTATCTGAGGTTTTGTTTTTACAACATAAATGTCGTTTCGGTTTGAACTCCGGGAAACTCCAGTGAGCAGATATCCCAAATCCCCAGCATTAGAGTTAAACTCAACAGCCGAAAGGAACTCATTCGAATTGCCAGGCAATTGGCTATATAGAGACGAGCCAACGGCATCACCATTTTCAGAGACAGACGTGATCCAGTAATTGAAGTTGTTGGTGTTGGGGGGATCAAATGGATTCGTTCTCAGAACGTTCGTGTATCCAAATATATAATACCTGCGGGGATGATTAGTCGGTGGCGGTAGTATTTCATACATCTTGATCCCAAAATCAGAAAAATCAACTCCGATGGCTCGGTTCCAAGACGGAATTTGTACCAAGTTTTGATCAAAGCGCAACTGCATGATGTCATGGGTATCGGTGAGGGCGGGTGGAGTTGCAGGAGTTTGGTCGGGCTTTATAGTGGCATTGTCAGTTGATCCCATCAACACAAAACCGCCATCACTTAGTACCGAGACCGATGAAACGGTTTCATCTGATCCTCCAAAATCAACAACTGTTTTTCCGAGCTCCTGTCCGGTTAACGAAACTTTTATAATCATGGCGTCCGAACCCGTTGCCGCCTGTACGCTGTTGGCACCAATAACTAAGTTACCATCAAGTGTAAACTCAATGTCCTTGGCGAAATCATCAGCTGGACCCCCAAATTCCCATCGCCCAATCTCGTTTCCCTTAAGGTCCGTTTTCAACAACAATATTTGCCGACCATTCGAAGAATTAGACCTTACGGTGTTCCCCAACAAATAGAATCCATTGGCCGCCACGAGCATATCAACCCCTTCCTGGTTGCCATCTTCGCCAAAGTATTTGATGAAAACTTTCTCGGAGGGATCATCTCCAGTGAGCGCACAACCCGACCAGCCTAACAATGCGAAGCAGATGCAGACGGTGATCAAAAATCTACTTCTCATCCCCTTCATTTTTCTTAGCACTGAACAATTTTGCTAGCCCCTTCAACCCCCTGCTGCGTTTGCGCGGATAGTATATCGGTTTCATGAAACCAACCGTAATCAGCACAGAGTTCATGGCATATTCTTCGCCAACCCACCCGTATCGCGTAATGTTATCTGCAAGCGTGGTTCCGTCTCCGTAGTACAGTTCGTTCGTTTTTGCCAACCGGGTGAGCCCACCCATATACCGCGCCTCAGCAAAAAGAAAGTCCTTGCCCCATTTGTATTTCACGCCACCCCCGATCACCAATGAACTCGAGATGAGTTTTTGCTTCGATTTTAACATGATATCGGGGCCGGAGACTGGCACCTCACTACCACCATCCGTGCGCATGGTCAATTGCACGTCAGCCCGATATTGCAATAGCGTATTGAATGCCATGCCAACAAACCCGTAGGGCCGGATTTTACCCTTGTCAATTTGATATTTGATGTACAGGGGGATATCAAACCAGGCCTGCTTATGAATGACCGATTGAAAATCGTTACCCAAAATACCATCGTAGGTGCGCCTGAAATTCCGGAAGGCCAATATACCCTCCGCGCACAAGCTCACGTTATCGGTAACGTTCAAATCGATGCCAGCGCCAAGCTGCCATCCCGGACGAATCAGCGTGCGGGTGTTGACAGGCGTTGAAAACGTACTCACGTCAAAAACCGTAGTCGGAAACGACCCATTGAGGCCCACGAAAAACCGGGGGGTGATAATCGGGGCAGCGGTAAACTTGCGACTCAGGTAAACAACCTCAATCAGATCTGTTTCTTCCGTGGGGATAAACTCCGGATCGGCTTTTAAAACCCTGAGGTAACTGTCGTCTGCCGCAAGGGGGTCATCAATGATCAAATAAACCTGGCAAAGCAACAGGTACGCCCGCTTTCGTTGTTCGTTTGTTGCCTGCGTCAGCACCGGGCCGAGGAGAGCCGGGATGCCATAAAAATGCCCCGCATTGAATTCACCATTTGCCTGCAGCAATACTGCCTCGACATCATCGGAACTGTGGGGTATATCCTGAGCCACTGCCCAACTGCTGCAGAAGAGGAGCGCGATCATAAAAGCCGCACGCAACATCATCACAACGGTTTGATTAGCAGCTTCTGACATGTATTCTCATGGGGTATTTTTTTTGTGTCTTTGCTGACGTATAAATACCATTCTTCAGGAGTCATGTTTCGTGTAAGTTTGGGACACACCAACTCGGCCAGCATGTGAGAATCGGTTGGCCATACACGAACCTCGCCCTCCGTACAGGAAGCAATCAGGTTTTGGGAATCGGCCGTAAAGGCAATATCCCACACATTGCCGTTATTGTTGTCCATAACAATTGGTAGATCTTCTTCATTGTCGACCACCCACAACAACAGTCTTCGGTCGTAGCCCGCACCGGCTACCAGTCCTCCGTCCGGGCTGAACTCGACAGACGAAACGCCTGCGCGATGACCCGTTAATTCTTTCAATATGGTCTTCTTTTGGGTGTCCATCAATTTTACCATACCGCGCTGCGGCAGCCCTTTCTCATTTAACAACTCCATGCCATACGCAATTTCTGGTCGCGTGGGGTGGAAAGCCACTGAGAGAATGCGATTCGGAGCTTCGTCCTTCAAAAGGGAATAACTCTTCGCGGCAATATCAATCTCAAAAACCTGTCCGGTGGATGCCACACCAATGACAGCTTGCGTTACCGGATGAACGGCAATTGACTTCAGCGCCACCGGCAGGGTTGTGATCAGGCTGCTTTTGCCATTTAACGGATTGGTTAGCCGTACGGTGCGATCAGCGCCAACCGACAGGAACCCTGAACGATCAGAGAGAAATTCAACATCATTGACATATCCCCGGTGAACATGCACAAGCCGGGGGCGAGAGCCTTCTTCGGCCAGGGAATAGACCTGCAAGAATGACGAATCGCTTCCATTCACCAGATACTGCTCGTCTGGACTTAAGGCTATAACCCGGTTCGGGAAACGATTTGATCCAACCTCACCAGAAATTTGCTTGGTAAGGTAATCGCCCCGGTAAATAATACCGTCATTACCGGTTGCATAGAACGTGGAACCTTTTGTTAAGGCCAGGGAGAACATCTTATTGCGCTTGTTGCCGGGCACCTTCGCGGCATTATAGGTGCTGCCGTAGAGCTTAGTGAGAGACGAATACAAACCTCGGAAAATGTAAGGATCGTATTTTGCCCCTTGGTTATCAGTATGGAAACGGAAACCCTGCATGGCAAATAAACCAGCCAGTTCCTTATCATCCATCGTTTCCGCTTTCGCGGCTAACTGCTGCGCAATCGAAAGCATGAGCAATTGGTTAGCCTGCTTATAGTTGAGGTCAGCCAGGGTGTAGGCAGCCCGTGCACTGTCGCGTGCTGCGCTTGCAAAATCGCGCTGTCGGTTTGCTTCATTCAAATTAGTAATTGCCAGGTTACGTTGCTGCTGTGCGTCTTCAACCGCAATCTTCAACAACCGCTCGCGTTCTTCCAGTTCCTTATTCTGGCGTTCAACTTCCTTCCTACTAAGTATCGCCTGAGTGCGTTGATTATAGGCCTCATCTTTTTGTTTTTTCGCCTCAATAAGAGCCTCGCGGGCGATATCGCGTTCATTTTCCGCTTCCAGTGATTTTGTTTCCGCTTGTAGCTTTTGGGTTAGTCCATAAAAGAACAATCCAATGGCAGCCACCAAAAAGGCCGCGAGAACCAGGTTAACGCTACGGGATCTTCGAAGCAGACGCTTCTGCAACATCTCCTGATTGCGCAACTCGGCCTCGTACGTAATCCGGCTCGTGTCTAGAAAAACAACGGCACGCTCAAATGCTTCGTCATATCGCTGCGCCCAGGTACGGTTGGGGCGCTGCTTTCTCTGCCAGTTCAGCGCCAACTGCAAATCCGGAGGTCGCCACAAACTGGTCTTCCCGATTTGGTACATGGCTGCCGCATGCGACAGGCGCTTGTACATCTGCGAAGATTCGTGTTCTTCTTCTACCCAGCCGGCCAACCGGTTCCAAATACGCATCATGCTCTCGTGCGAAAGCTCAATCAACGTCTCCGAATTCAGTTTAACCTGGGCCCCCGGCATCAAAAATGAGCGGCCCGGCTGCCGAAAACGCTCAATAACAGAAACGACTTCCAATTCGGGAGCGGCTGCCAATTCTGCCACCAACTTCAGCTTCGCAGGCCTGCGCACGCCCAGATTGTCCTGGCTCCGATCCGTTATCGCTTTAAACAGCACCTCGGCTATCTCCTTTTCTCGGGAATTGAGTTCGTCATAAGCCTCACTGGCGTGTAGGGAGAGCGCCTGGCTGATTTTACCCACTGCATTGTAATGGCGTAAATCCATCGACTCGCCCGGATCTTGGTTCGCCACCCAGTAATCCCACGTGCGCATTAGGGCATGCTGCATAATCGGCAACTGATCCTGACTATCCCCGACATCATTTAAAATACGCTTAACTAAGCGCGGAGAAATTCGCCCGCCACCTACCGCCACCGGCCCTTCAATCGCCAGCTTTTTCTGTTCCCGTGTCATCTGGGGCACCAGATAATTCGAGGAATTAATCACCCGCGTAAGACCGGGCAACACGGAACACTCTCCAATGAAGTCCGAGCGCATGCTTAACGTTACGTACACGGCCACATCCCGCTGCCGGATTGACTCCAACAACAGGTTGACGTACAAGGCCACTTCGTTAACCGCCTCATCGTTACCTTCGCCCCGATAGAGGAACAATTCCTCAAACTGGTCGACTACGATCAGAATGTTCTCGGCTGACGTCTGCTGAATGTGGCGCGACACTTCCGTGAGGCCGTGTGAGCCGCTGCGTAGTACGCTTGTAAATATCGATTGATATACCGGGCGGTCTTCCTCCCCGATGGCCCCGGACTGTACATAAACATCGGCCAGCTCAATGGCCAGGTTTTGAATGGGTGATTGCCCGGGGCGCGTTTTCACCACTCGCCAGTCGGGACCGGACTCGGTTGCAAAGCCGCCAAATAATGCCGGGATTACCCCGCAGTTCATCAAGCTTGACTTACCACTTCCGGAATGGCCCATCAGGGTTACGATCCGGTTCAGCGCGAGCTTAACTAAAATCTCGTCAATCTGACCTTCGCGGCCAAAGAACAAATGGGACTCATCGGCTGAAAACGGACGCAAGCCTGGAAATGGATTGGCCCCTATTTCCATAGATGCTATCCAGGGCTCCGGGGCGACAACCCCGACCTCTTCATTCAATTGAAATGAGTAGTTCTCAGCCATTTCTATTAAAAAACGCTTTGAAAGTTAAACAATCGAGCCCGTTTAATGCGAAAAATCCGCCCTTCAGTTGTCTAAGTTTAAAAAATGCCCGCGCAGTATAAGCTCAAAAACATCGAAAAATAGGCTTATTTCAGATATATTCCAAAAATTGTTCGGTCAATTTCATGTTTCCGGCCAGCAGTTCATAGAATCGTTCCTTATCGAGTTGCAGCAATTCGCAGGCTTCCCGGGCCACCAACAGGTTGGCCTGATGCGTTCCCACGAGTGATAGGGCCTCGCCTACAAACGCTCCCTCACCGATATCCCGGACAAACCGGCCCTGCCGGTACACCTGAAGGGAGCCGGCCATTACCAGATAAAAACAATAGTTCGTCCGGTCATCGATTGACAACGTTTGTCCCTCGTTCATTGATACCTGTTCGCCCATTTCGGCAACGTAAGAAAGATTGACACCGGACATTCCACGGAATGCAGGCAGCGTCTCGAGAAAGACGACCTCCTCGTAAAGTCGCTTGCGCCTGGCTGGGCCCGGAATAACTACCGGATCGAGGCCCTTCGCCAACTCGTAGGGCAACCGGCTTCGGTTATCCAGATATTCCTGTTCATCCACCTGATAGAGAGCCCATGCAGCCTGCTGCCGAATCAAGGTATCCTGATTGAAGAGCTGGGCGATGAGATCGAGTTTGAAATCAGCCAGTTTACGCTCACCCACGCGCTGGAGAACGCAGGCCTTCGTCCATCGGTTGGCTTGGGCAACATCCCGATTGATGAAGAACTTCAACGCCAGTTGATCATGGAGGGGAACCCGCGGATAAAAAACATCAAGGCGGTTGACCTTTTCTCCATTCGAAACGTCATCCAGAACGGGAATGACGCGTTGCTTCATTTGTTCTGATAAAAAGATATCGAGCAATTCAATGGCAAAGGCCGTTCCCTCGGCCGTACCACTGTCAATATTTTCCTTCACTATCTGAATCGACTGGGTTTCGTACAACATAGCCAGCAGCATGTACATGTGCTGGATGTCATTTTGAATCTCCCACTTCAAAGCCTGCTCCAATTCAGGTGTTTCACCAATCTGAATACTTTCCAAAGCATTCAGACTCCAGGCAATATCTCCGATGTCGCTCTCAATGGCGTATTTGATTCGCGAAATCTGCGCAAGGCCTGCCTTAAACCCCGCATTGCCCAGGGCGAGTAAAACCTGAGACACGACAACCTTATCCGGGTAATCAATTTTATTCCACAACAAATCCTGGGCCCGGGTTGTACCAATACGGCCCATAGCCTGAATGATTCGAATCAGGATATTGGTTGGCTGGCCCGACCGGTAAAACGCACTCTCCAAAACCGGCACAGCCTTCTCACCAATATAGACAAGCGCATCCATAGACGGAGCGCTGAATGACGGATGAGCCAAATTTTCGATCAGCGCATACACCACCTCGTTGTTAAACCGCTTCACTGCCGTTTGAATGGCCGTTTTGCGCACAAGGGGTTCAGGATCGGCCAACAACTCGATCAGAAACGAGATATTTTCCTCCGAACCGGAATGCAGAAGAAGCTCCGCTGCATACTGACGGTCTTTGGCAACGGTTGATCGTGACAATTTGCGCAATCTTGTTTTCGTTATTTCCCCCCCGCTTTCCACAAAAGAGATCAACTCCGCTCTCGCCATGGTGTTCCGCCCATCTGCAACAAAGTTGGAGGTCGTCTTGATTATGTACGACTCAGACACGGAGAGGCCCTTCAACTCGTTCAGCCGCTGCTGGGCAAATTCCCGCACCTCTTCGACTTGATGCTTGACCAATGAACTGATCCAGCCGGCAATGCGGCCGGGTTCCAGCTTTTCTAATAGCTTAAATGAAAAAATCGCACGACCGGACTGGTCATCCATTACCAATCGCTCGAGTTTGGAAATCACCTGCCCCTGGCCAAGATCGAGTTTCTGTTGATCTCCCTCCCGCGCCTCCAGTTTTTCGCGAATCTTATTGCGGTAACCGGCATAGAGTTTGGTCGTGAGCAGAATATAGACCAGAACGACAACTGCGATAATGGCCGGGATCCAGATAATTTTGAATGCCGACACTGCGCTAAACGCAAAAATCAGAAGACCGGCAAGAAACCTTCCGGTCTCATTGAAGGAGCCTTCTACCTTGGTTTGAATACTGAATCGCTGACGTGCATCGAGCGGGACAAACAACAGTTTAAAAATCGGGCTTTCCAATGATTCGCGCAGTGAACCGTTAAACAGACGCATTACCGCCACCATGACAAAAAAGAACGCAAAAGAACTGCCCGCACCGGCTACCGAAAAACCATACACCAGCCCCATGACAACGGCACCCACCGCCATCGTGCCAACAATAATCGGAAGTGCAAGCAGGGATGTGCGGATGCCATACGTGCTCAGCAGGCGATCGTTAACCACCAACTGTAAGAATAGACTTAACGCGTACGTTGTACCGTAAAAGTAGGCGAGAAAGTCGGTGAGTTCCCGAGCCGAAGAAAACTGCTGGTTGAGCAGATTCTGAAACGAGTACTGGCTTAACACAAAGGTCACCATACTGATCACCAAAAACAACGACAACAGGAGTATGTACCGGTTACCGAGTATCTTTCGGAGTTTCGTTTCCGCCCGCACACTGATGTCCTCATCGCGCGGATCATTCTTAATAAGCCTGTATTTACGACCGATGTAAATGAAACAGACTAACGATGCAAGAATGGAGATGTTGCTGAGGACCAGATAGTCCTGTGTTTCGGGGATGAAGGAAGCGGTTAAAGGGATGAGAAAGAACGAAATCATGATGGCGATCAACTGCCCGGTATCAATCCAGCCGATGATACGCTTGGATTGTTTGAAATTAAACAACCGGCCAAATACGCCCCAGAAAATCAACAACAATACTATGTTAGACGGACCCGTCAGGATGTAGATGTAAAAAAGTAAATACGGCTCCCAGGCCGGATCTCCAAACTCGAACAACAGGTAGAACGCGGATACCTGGAAAACGATGAACGAGATACCGGCAATCGCCAGGTTGATAAACTTCACCCGGCTCTGAAAAAACGAAAAGGTACCGGTGGCGATAATACCCAACAATCCGGAGGCCAGAAACGCCTTGTTCAGGTGTTGACTCATCCGGTTCAGGAAAAGAGAATCGGCCGTGTTCTGAAACGTGGCCACGAAAATACCCATAATAAAGCCTGCCAAAAGCTTCAGCAAGACCTGGCTTCTTT
>DAIPHR010000126.1:6743-8982 GCA_036771215.1 Cyclobacteriaceae bacterium | reverse complement strand
GGAAACCGGTCTTCCAGTATCCCGATGCGTCTGCCCTTGGCGCTGACAATGCCAGCGGTAACGGTCGATGAGAGTGAGAACGGATTCCCCACGGCAACCACCCATTCACCAACTGAAAGTTTTTTGGAGTCGCCCAGCGTGATGGCCGGTAGGTTCTTTTCGGAAATTTTCAATACCGCCAGGTCGGTCGAGGGATCGGTGCCAATCAACTCAGCCGCGTAAACCTTCTTGTTATAGTTCACCTCAATCCGCTCAGCCTCTTCTACCACATGGTTGTTGGTCACGATGTATCCATCTGCTGTGAAGATAACCCCGGAACCCGAACTTACGCGCTGTTGACTCTCGCCTCCACCTCCACCAAAAAACCAGTCAAACGAGAATGTATTGGTTGTTTGCGAAATGCTATTGATAAAAACGACACTGGGAATGGCCCGTGTTGCCGCGAAACTAAAGTCCACGTTTTCGAGTGACGATGTGCCCGCTGACTCAACAATCGTTGGCCGGTAGGGCTCACTGGGCGTGTAAGACGTTACCTGGTAAGACGCGGGTTCCGTCTCCGGTTTGGCCATATTGCGGTAGAAAACATACGAGCCGGCCAGTCCGGCCAAAAACCCGATAACAAGGGTATAAAGCGTTCTCATAACTTTATAAATAACGACAAACCCGGTTTGGGGTTTAATGCCTCAACCTACAAAAACCGGCCCAGATGTGTGGGCCGGAAAGATTGGCATATAGTTGTATTTTTGCCGCCTTATGGGGATTCGTTCGTTGTTGGCAAAGCCTTTTGCCGCCTACATAGCGGGCCAAACACAGGCATGGGCTGCCCGGCCGGGTGATACGCAGCGCGATACGCTTGCCGGATTAGTGCGCCAGGCCGCGGGCACGCGTTTCGGGCGCGACCACGGCTTTGAGGGCATCCATTCTCATGAGGAGTTTAAACGCCAGGTGCCCATTCGCGACTATGAGAACCTGAAGAATTATATTGAAGAGGTACTGCAAGGAAAGGCCGATGTGCTGTGGCCAGGCAAGCCGGCCTATTTTGCTAAAACGTCCGGTACTACCTCTGGCACCAAATACATTCCGCTGTCGAAAGAGTCTGCCCCAACTCATTTTGTCAGTGCCCGGAATGCCACGCTCAGCTATGTGCATGAAACCGGCAAGGCAGACTTCCTGGATGGCAACCTGATTTTCTTATCCGGCAGCCCGGAGTTGGATGAAATAGCCGGGATCAAAACCGGCCGGCTTTCCGGCATCTCCAATCACATGGTGCCCGCATGGCTTCGAACCAACCAAAAGCCGAGTTACAAAACCAATTGCATTGAAGATTGGGAGGAAAAACTGGAGCGCATCATCGATGAAACACTGCCGGCAAACATGACGCTGATCTCCGGCATACCGCCCTGGGTGCAAATGTATTTTGACCGCATCCAGATGCGCACGGGCAAAAAGATCAAAGACGTGTTCCCCCATTTTTCGGTGTTTGTTTATGGCGGAGTCAATTTTGAACCCTACCGGGCGAAGCTGGAGGATAGTATCGGCAAGAAGTTGGATTCGATTGAAACCTATCCGGCTTCCGAAGGATTCATTGCCTATCAGGATTCGCAGGTACACGAGGGGCTGTTGTTGCTGCTCAACAATGGCATATTCTATGAGTTCGTGCCGGCAGAGGAATATTTTTCTGATCATCCAAGACGGCTGTCGATTGAAGAGGTGGAGCTGGGTAAGAACTACGCCCTGATCATCAACAGTAACGCGGGGTTGTGGGGGTATTCGATCGGGGATACCGTGAAGTTTGTCTCAAAGAATCCATACCGGCTGGTTGCAACCGGCCGAATCAAGCATTTCATTTCGGCCTTTGGCGAACACGTGATTGGCGAGGAGGTTGAAAAAGCCATGAAACGCACCCAGGCAAAGTTTCCGGAAGTGGAATTGGTTGAATTCACGGTTGCCCCGCAGGTAACGCCCGGGAGTGGACTACCCCATCACGAGTGGTGGATTGAGTTTTCGAAGCCACCCCGCGATGCCGGTGCATTTGCGCAAGAACTGGATCAACAGATGCGCGAACTGAATGTGTATTATGACGACCTGATTTCAGGCGCTATCCTGCGGCCATTGGTTATCCGGTCGGTACAGCCCCAGGCCTTTATCGGATTCATGAAGTCGCAAGGGAAACTGGGTGGGCAGAACAAGGTGCCCCGGCTGTCGAATGATCGGAAGATTGCAGATGAATTGAGTAAAT
>DAIPHR010000126.1:1990-6643 GCA_036771215.1 Cyclobacteriaceae bacterium | reverse complement strand
GAATCGCCATCCTGGGCTCTACCGGGTCCATCGGAACACAAGCGTTGGACGTGATAGCCGCTCATCCCGAAATGTTTGAGGTTGAGGTGCTGACCGCGCAAAACAATGTTGACTTGTTGATTGAGCAGGCTAAAAAATACAAGCCGAATGCGGTGGTCATCTCCAATGACGTTCACTACACCACGCTGAAAGAGGCATTGCAGCATGAGCCGATTAAAGTTTTTGCCGGAGAGAATGCCCTGGCCAGTGTTGTTCAGATGGATACCATCGATGTCGTGCTCACTGCACTTGTAGGCTATAGCGGGCTAAGGCCCACCATTAAGGCTATCGAAGCCGGAAAAGCGATCGCCCTGGCCAATAAGGAGACGTTGGTGGTTGCCGGGGCATTGATTACGCAACTGGCCCGCGAGAAAGGCGTGAACATCTACCCGGTAGATTCTGAGCACTCGGCTATTTTCCAATGCCTGGTGGGCGAGTTTCAAAACCCGATCGAAAAAATAATTCTGACCGCTTCCGGTGGTCCGTTTCGGGGCAAAAAAAGAGAAGAACTGGGGCGGGTAACGAAGGCACAGGCCCTCAAACATCCCAATTGGACGATGGGGGCGAAGGTAACGATTGATTCCGCCTCGCTGATGAACAAGGGCCTGGAAGTGATTGAGGCCAAATGGCTTTTTGGTCTCTGGGCCGATCAGGTGGAAGTCGTGGTTCACCCACAGTCGATCATTCACTCGCTCGTTCAATTCGAAGATAGTTCGATCAAAGCGCAGCTGGGCTTGCCCGACATGCGTTTACCCATCCAGTTTGCGTTGGGCTTTCCGCAGCGGTTGAAAAGTGACTTCCCGCGGTTTGATTTTGGTGCCTACCCGGCCCTGACATTTGAGAAACCGGATACGGAAACTTTTCGTAACCTTGCGCTCGCGTATGAGGCGTTGAACCGGGGAGGAAACATGCCGTGTGTCCTCAATGCCGCAAATGAAATTGCCGTAGCCGCTTTTTTGAAAGATCAAATCGGGTTCCTTCAAATGTCGGATGTGGTGGAGCAAAGCCTGGCACGAATGGATTATGTGGCCGAACCGGGCTATGAGGATTATGTACAGACCGATCAGAGAACACGTTTAGTCGCAACTGAATTATTAAAAAAGTAGAATGGAAGGATTTGTGATGACCGCTCAGCTTTTGCTGAGTCTTTCAATTTTGATCGTGGTTCATGAGTGGGGACACTACATCACCGCCCGGTGGTTTAACATCAAGGTCGAGAAGTTTTATCTCTTTTTTGATTTCCTCTTTCCGCTCGCCAACATCATGAATTTCTCCCTGGTGAAATACAAAAAGGGCGATACGGAGTTTGGCGTGGGGTGGTTTCCGCTGGGTGGTTACGTCAAGATTGCCGGCATGGTAGACGAGAGCATGGACAAAGAGGCCATGAAAGCACCTGCCCAGGATTGGGAGTTTAGGGCCAAGAAGCCTTGGCAGCGTTTGATTGTCATGTTGGGAGGTATTGTAGTCAATGTGATTGTCGGAGTATTAATCTTTATTGGAATTACCTGGCTAATGGGCGATACGTATGTGCCCAGAGACTATGTAAACCAACATGGCGGAGTTCATGCCGAGGAGTTGGCCACCAAGCTTGGGTTCCAAACAGGTGATCAAGTAACGAAAATTAATGGTCAGGATTTTGACGATTTCTCGGAAGTAGTGAAGCCAGATGTTTTGCTGTCACAAAACTCGTACTACACTGTAGTGCGGGCAGGTCAAGAACTGACGATTCCGATTCCTTCCGACTTTATTGAAAACTTTAATGACCGCAACGCGGCTGGGCGGTTTTTGTCACCCAGGGTTCCGTCAGTGGTGGGTGAGGTATCTAAATTCTATCCCGAAGAAAAAGAAAAACGGGAGACAATTGCTCACCGGGTTAAACTGCAGGCCGGTGATCGTGTGGTTGAGGTAGAGGGGAAGTCCGTTCAATACCAGGACGAGATTAACTCAATCATCGAGGCGGGAGTTGGCGACACCCTGTCGTTCAAAGTTCAGCGTGGTGGCGAACTACTGAGTTTCAATGAGGATTTTAAAGGGTACAAGCGAATTGGCTTTGGCGCTCGCGGCATTGACAAAAGTGAGTTAGCCAGTATTCGCTATAGCTTCGGGCAGTCGATTGCCCTCGGTACCGAGCGCGCATTCGGAGTCATCTTTTTGCAGATTAAAGCGTTTAAGAAAATCTTTTCAGGAGAGATTTCATTTCGTAAATCTCTTTCCGGTCCGATCGGAATGGCTCAGGCCTATGGCGGAACATGGGATTGGGAGCGCTTTTGGCGAATGACAGGGTTGCTGTCCATGGTGCTCGCTTTCATGAATTTGCTGCCCATTCCGGGATTGGATGGTGGCTATGTCGTGTTCCTCCTGTATGAAATGGCTAGTGGCAAAGAACCCAATGAAAAAGTTTTTGAGACGGCACTCAAAATCGGCATGGGCCTCCTGTTGATTCTGATGGTGTTCGTGTTCTACAACGACATCGTGAAGCTCTTCAACTGAGCTGGGGGCTACTCAGCTGACTATTTCCAAGCGAGCTCTTAGTTGGCTGCCGCCAGCAGGTAAAGTACGGCCATCCGAACGGCCACGCCATTTTCTACCTGATCCAGAATGATGGAGTGATGCGAATCGGCCGCATCGCTGCTGAGTTCAACACCCCGGTTGATAGGCCCCGGATGCATGACAATGATCTTCTTCTTCAGATTATCGAGCGTTTTTTTGGTGATCCCATAATACAGGGCATACTCACGCAAAGAGGGGAAATACTTGATTTGCTGGCGTTCGAGTTGTATGCGCAACACATTGGCAACATCGCACCAGGCCAGTGCTTTTTCCAGGCTCAGCTCCACTTTTACGCCTAACGAAGTGATGTACTTAGGTAACAAAGTCGGAGGCCCACATACCAGCACTTCGGCTCCCAGTTTTCGAAGAGCAAAAATGTTACTGAGGGCCACCCGGGAGTGAAGGATATCGCCAATAATGGCCACCTTTTTTCCGCTGAGTGTACCCAGTCGCTCGCGAATCGAAAAGGTATCCAATAAGGCTTGCGTGGGGTGTTCGTGTGTGCCGTCTCCGGCATTTACAATGTTGGCCTTGATGTGGCGCGATAGAAAGTGAGGAGCCCCCACACTGGCATGGCGCATGACTACCATGTCCACCTTCATGGCCAGAATATTGTTGACGGTATCCAGCAGCGTTTCTCCTTTCTTTACTGAACTACCGGATGCCGAAAAATTCACCACATCGGCCGATAATCTTTTTTCGGCTAACTCAAACGACAGGCGCGTCCGGGTTGAATTTTCAAAGAAAATATTGGCGATGGTGACATCGCGCAGCGAGGGTACCTTTTTGATCGGTCGGTTAATGACTTCTTTAAAGTTAGCGGCCGTATCAAAAATCAACTCAATGTCCTGTGTGGTCAGGTTCTTAATGCCGAGCAGGTGCCGCTGACTGAGTTTGGTCATTGTCTATTCTTTATTGATCAACCAGATTTTATTGTTCTCTGCGCCCTGGCTTTGCAGTTCTACCAATACACGTTGCGACTCCAGGGTGTTGACAAACTTGCCCACATAGTTGGCTTCAATGGGAAGGTCACGCGTGTATTTGCGGTCCACCAGCACAACCAACTCCACCTTGGCCGGTCGGCCGAATGCCAACATGGCATCCATCGCAGCCCGTACCGTACGCCCCGTGTACAATACATCATCAACCAGCAGTACGTTTTTGCCTTCAATCAGAAAGTCAATCTTGGTTTCACTCGCACGCGCCACTACTTCGCGTCTCCGATAATCATCGCGATGAAACGTGACATCGAGAAAGCCGAGGTCTATTTTCTGCCGGGTGAGCTGCTCCAGTTGAGCATGTAACAACTGAGCCAGGTAGATGCCCCGGGGCTGCAATCCAACAATTACCGTTTCAGAGAAATGGGGATGATTTTCAAGAATTTGGTGGCAAAGGCGTTGGAGCGTGATCGTGAGTAAATCCGAATCGAAGATCAGCTTTTTGCGCATGGCAAGCACAAAAGTAATCAATTGTCCGTGAACTTCAGCTTGTGCAGGAAAAAGATGCGCTGGCCGCTTTCGTCCTTTGGGGCGATGGGCCGAATGCCGTACGCCAGCATGCTGTCGTTGGTCCAGTAGTCCAGATAAGCATCAATTTGTTGGACCGAACGTCTGCGGGTAGGTTGCCGGTTTAATAAATCCAGGCTGTTTTTGTTTTCAATTACCTGATCCCGCTGAATCACTTTTGTTCGGATATATCCATCGTGCAGGTACTGGAGGTTGAGGTCCCCTGCGGCAGGGCGGATGCGAACGAATTGCTCGAGGTTTCGGGTTTCAACATCGTTGATCTCAAAGCAATTATCCCAGAGTAATTCTCCGGTGGTCGAAAAACCAAGAATGACGGCATGTGTATACGAGAAACTATCCAGCACATAGTAGGTGGCCCCCCGGGCATTCACCTGCCGGTACTGCGGGTAGAAAGCTTCGCCCAGCATAATCAGCTGATTTTGATAGGGCACCAATTCATGAATCATCAGCCGGTAACTGAATTTTGGTTTTTTTCCCCGTACCTTCTGGCGCTCAATGCGCTCCTGAATGCGTGCTTGTTTTTGCTGTTTCAGATACC
>DAIPHR010000126.1:0-1890 GCA_036771215.1 Cyclobacteriaceae bacterium | reverse complement strand
GGAATGACATTGCTGATAATCCTGACCGTGGATTCGCGGGTGTTCAGGTCAAGCAGTACTAATTCAAAGCCGGTGATGGAATAGGTTTCATGTTTGATCAGCAGGTAGGCAATGCCCTGATGAACTTTCGCTTGCGCGATGTAACCTTTGAATTGAACGGCCACAGTTTTTCGCCACATCAGCTGGAGGCTGGTATTTAAACGAATCATTAACAATTGCGCGTTGTCTGTTCCGTCTCTTCGGATCAGCGTGACGCCCGCGCTATCCGGCACAACGGTGTCCGGCTTCTGTTCTTCTGAAAGCAGTACTTCAATTTTTTCAGCTGGTTCGATCTGGGCGAAGGCGTTTACCGACACCAGAAAAGCCGGCAGTAAAACTAGCTTCTCAAAAACGAATTTTGCTAACATAGAATACATGGCGACTCATCCCCTCTGGAGTTCCGCTTTGTCGTGATCGCACGGTGTGCTCGCCCCAGCCATAAAAAAAGTTGGCGAACCAATGCCGCACACCCGTATTGATTTTTGATTCATTTCGAATCATTTCCCCCGGACTTTTGCCGGCCACCGTCAACGTGTCGCTCTTTAGATCATCATTAGCATGAGCGTACCCGATTAAAATGTCTTTTTCGTGTTTCAGCGCCAACGTGGCCTTACTGTTCCAAACCCCCAAATCACCGACTTGTTCGATAAACTCAGTTTTAAAATCGCCACTCGGTAATGATAAACTCTGTATGATTTTTCCTTCCGGGCTGAGTTGCAACGCCACGGACTCAAATATCCGGTGTTCGGCCGGGCCCGCGGGAACTCCCGGGGTGGCATAATAGGGGCGGCCGGCCCATGGATTGAATCCGTATGGGCTGGGAAATGAGCCGCTATAAAAAGGATCGTAGAACGGATTGTAAATGGGAGGGGGCAGCGCGACTTCGCTGGAGGGTTGGTACACTTCACCGTAAACCCAAAAATGATTGGTAATCTCTTCGAATTTATAGAGGGAAAAATAACTGTTGAAATCCGGCTCACGCCCGCGTTGCCGAAGCTCCCGGGTTTTTTCCATAATTGCCTTTGCCTTCCGCTCGGGCAGGTAATCCAGGTAATGGTCAATTTCGGCAAACGAAGTGTACTGCACCGGTTGGTCAGTAAAGGGATCAATGCTGGTTGCAAAAATTCCTTTTCCCAGGCGGCCGCGGTTACTTCCCCAGATGCCGACAATCATGATCTGATCGTTCTTTAACGTACTGGTGATGGCCGACAGAATATGGTCGTCTTCCTTCACCGAAATGACGTCCTCCAGCAGCAAAGCCCCCTGATCGTCAAAGGTTTTGAATGCAAGTTTTCGGGCCAAACGCGAATGGTCGAACAGGAGAACGTTGAACGTCCCGTTCTGATTGGCCCGCACGTCCAACAGTTCAGTGTCGTTCATCAGAAAGCCGGGCAGCACGCTTGCCTGCCGCTCGGTGAATTGGTAAACCACCACCACCGGCTCGATACCGATGTAACCGCCCAGCACGGCTGTATTGGCCAGCGTGATAAAATGGGATGGTTTGAAATTCAGCTGCAGCGAAATAGTATGGGTTTCGGCCTGCCATGACGGGTCGAACCGTACCAGTACAAGGTCATTCAGATTGTTTTCGCCAAGCCGAAACAGTACACTGAGCTGCCGCTGAAAATAATCATGGCCAACCAGTTGTGCCTGATTTTCGAGTGTCAGGGTTTCGGTGTTTACTTTTTTTAGAGTAGTGTCCAAACGCGTAACTTCCCATTTGCGCTTGCCCTTTTCGTATTGGTTTAAACTTTGAACCAATGCCATTCCATCGTCAAGCAACGAAATGGGAACGATGATGTCGTCACTGGTTCTGACTTCTTTTTCGAAGCGGGCCACTTCAGCTACCTG
>DAIPHR010000125.1:0-8989 GCA_036771215.1 Cyclobacteriaceae bacterium | reverse complement strand
GACAATCTAAACGACTACTACGAGGTATCGCTCAAACATGCCCGTTTACGTCAGCTCAGCGGCCAACCGGGGTTCACATTCCAACAGCAGGAGTTGGCCGATCGCGAGGGTATTCAGGCACTGTTTCAGCGCGAAAAGTTCGATGTGGTGATCAACCTGGCGGCCCAGGCGGGTGTGCGATACTCCCTGGAAAACCCGTACGCCTACCTCGACAGCAACATCACCGGCTTTCTCAATATCCTGGAAGCCTGCCGGCATAATCCGGTGAAGCATTTGATCTATGCCTCTTCCAGCAGCGTGTATGGCGCCAACCGGAAAATGCCCTTTTCCGTCCACGACAATGTGGATCATCCGTTGGCTCTCTATGCAGCAAGCAAAAAGGCAAACGAGCTGATGGCGCATGCGTACTCGAATTTGTATCACATACCCACGACTGGTCTGCGGTTTTTTACGGTTTATGGCCCTTGGGGCCGTCCTGACATGGCGTTGTTTTTATTCACGCGTGCCATACTGGAGGGCAAGCCCATTGATGTGTTTAATCATGGAAAGATGAAGCGCGACTTCACCTACATCGATGACATTGTGGAGGGCATTGTTCGTCTTGTTCCCAAGGCACCAACCGGCAACTCCGCCTGGTCGGGCGAACACCCGGATCCGGCCGCTAGCTTTGCTCCCTATCGCCTGTTCAACATCGGTAATAATACCCCGGTCGAGCTGATGCATTTTATCCGGGTGATCGAGCAGGCGCTGGGTAAGCCGGCCATCAAAAACCTGTTACCCCTTCAGGACGGTGACGTCCCGGAGACCTATGCTGACATCAGTGACCTCGAACACGAAGTAGGATTTCGGCCTGCCACCCCGATTGACGAAGGTGTGCAAAAATTTGTGAACTGGTACCGCGAGTACTATAACGTTTAGGAAAACATGAGCAAAGATCGTATTGGAATAATCGGACTGGGTTATGTGGGGCTGCCGCTGGCCGTGGAGTTTGGAAAGGTCATCGAGGTTATTGGATTTGATATTAACCAAAAGCGAATCGAAGAACTCAGTCGTGGGCACGATCGTACCGATGAGGTAAGTGACAGCGAGTTGAAAGAGGCGAAGTGGCTGAGTTACTCGTCTAACCCGGATGATCTCCGGCAGGTCAATTATTTCATTGTAACTGTACCCACTCCGGTCGATGAGTATAAAAAGCCGGACTTATCACCCCTGATCAGCGCCAGCCGCACAGTGGGCAGTGTGATTAAGAAAGGTGATGTGGTCATTTACGAGTCCACCGTGTACCCGGGCTGCACCGAAGAGGCGTGTATTCCGGTCGTGGAAAAACAGAGCGGATTGAAATTTAATGTTGATTTTTTCGCGGGCTATTCCCCCGAACGAATCAATCCCGGTGACAAACAACACCGTGTGTCCACGATCAAAAAAGTGACTAGCGGCAGCACGCCCGAGATTGCCGAGAAGGTTGATCAGTTGTACAAACGCGTGATCAAAGCCGGCACCCACAAGGCCTCCTCCATTAAGGTGGCAGAGGCAGCCAAAGTGATCGAAAATTCGCAGCGTGACATTAACATCGCCTTTGTGAATGAACTGGCGTTGATCTTCGAGCGCATGGGCATTGATACGCATGAAGTGCTGGAGGCGGCCGGAACCAAGTGGAATTTTCTGCCCTTTAAGCCCGGCCTGGTGGGAGGGCATTGCATCGGAGTTGATCCCTATTACCTGACCTACAAAGCTGAGGGTCTTGGCTATCGGCCCGAAGTCATTCTCTCCGGGCGCAGAATCAACGACAATATGGGTATCCATGTGGCCAATGCCGTCATCAAGCAGATGGCCCGCCACGATTTGCCGATAAATAAGAGCCAGATTCTGGTTCTGGGTCTTACCTTCAAAGAGAACTGCCCCGATATTCGCAATAGCAAGGTGGTCGATGTCATTCGCGAGTTGGAAAGTTTCGGGGCTGAAGTTGACGTGTTTGATCCCCACGCGGATGCTGAAGAGGTGAAGCACGAGTATGGTTTCGATCTTACCCCCTCCCTGCATAAAGTGTATCACGCTGTCGTGCTGGCCGTTGGCCACGACCAATTCAAGACCATGAGTTGGGATACGATACGCGGCCCGCGCACGATTGTGTATGATGTGAAAGGTATTCTGCCAAAGTCCAGCGTAACCGCCCGTTTGTGAGCAAACCCAGCTACGTGTTGGTCACCGGTGGTGCCGGATACATTGGCGCCCATACGGCTGTAGAACTCGCACTGGCCGGATTTGAGCCGGTGCTCATCGACAACCTATCACGAAGTAATGAACGGTTGCTCAAGGGTATTGCGGACGTTCTGGGCCGACAACTGATCTTTCATCGTGGTGATTGTCGCGATGAAAAGTTTCTCGAAGATATTTTTGCCAAATACCCGATTGCTGGTGTTCTGCATTTTGCCGCGTTTAAAGCCGTAGGTGAATCCGTTCAGCAACCCGAGTTGTACTATAACAATAATCTGAATTCAACGCTTACCCTGGTGCGGGTTATGGCGCGCGTTGGCGTGAAGCCATTTGTGTTCTCTTCGTCTTGTACCGTATACGGTGAGCCGGATCACATTCCGGTGGATGAATCCGCTCCGCTCAAAAGAGCAGAGTCGCCCTACGGGGCCACGAAACAGATGAGTGAACGTATTTTGGAAGATGAAGCAAACACCGGACGATTGCGCGTTATTTCGCTTCGGTACTTCAACCCCATCGGGGCACATCCCTCCGCGAGGCTGGGCGAGCTGCCCATTGGCGAACCGAGCAATCTCGTCCCGTACGTTACCCAGGCTGCGGCAGGCAAGCGTAAATCGCTTACGGTTTTTGGCAACGACTACCCCACTCCCGATGGCTCCTGCATTCGTGACTTCATTCACGTGGTCGATTTGGCGAAAGCCCATGTGGTGGCGCTGCAGTTGCTCTTGAGTCATTCTGTGGATGAGGCCTTTCAGGCTATCAATCTTGGCACCGGGCAGGGTGTATCTGTACTGGAACTGATTAACACATTTGTTCGCGTAACCGGTGTTCTGGTTCCGTTCACGATCGGGCCGCGTAGACCGGGCGATGTGGTGAAAACCTATGCCGATGTAAAGCGCGCCCGGGAACGTCTGAAATGGCAGTGTGAGTATTCGCTTGACGATGCCTTGCGGCACGCCTGGGCATGGGAACAACAGTTAATTCATTCTACTCCCTAAATCCGTTTCGCATGCAACCGATTCGAATGGTCGATCTGCACACGCAGTATGAAAGAATCAAAGCCGAGGTGGATGCCGCCATGGCTCGCGTATTGGAATCAACCGCGTTCATTAAAGGGCCGGAAGTTGAACAGTTTGAACAGGAGTTGGGTGCGGTAGTGGGCGCACAGGTAATCAGTTGTGCCAACGGAACCGATGCGCTGCAGATTGCCATGATGGCGCTTGGTTTCCAGCCGGGTGATGAAGTGATCCTGCCCGTACACACCTACGTGGCAACGGCTGAGGTAATGGCTCTTCTTCGCCTGAAGCCCGTCTTTGTTGATGTTGATCCGCGTTCGTTTACTATTGATGCACGACAGATCGAGAAGGCGATTACACCTAAAACGGTTGCGATTGTTCCGGTTCACCTGTATGGCCAGTGCGCAGACATGGAGCCGATTCTGGCGATCGCTGCGAAACACCACTTGCAGGTGATCGAGGATGCCGCGCAAGCCTTGGGTGCAACCTATACGTTTTCGAATGGCGAAAAGCGGCAAGTCGGCACCATGGGTACGATTGGGACAACATCCTTTTTTCCATCCAAAAACCTGGGGTGTTTTGGCGATGGGGGGGCGTTGTTTACCCGCGATGCCGCATTGGCGGAGCGCCTGCGCATGATTGCCAATCACGGCCAGCGCATCAAATACCATCATGATATCATTGGCATAAACAGCCGACTGGATACGCTGCAGGCAGCCATCCTTCGCGTTAAGTTGAAGTATTTGTCCGGGTACACCAGGTCGCGCCTTGAGGTGGCCAACTACTATGATCAGCATCTTGACAACGGGCGCGTAGTGGTGCCACACCGGTCCGAAAATTCATCCCACGTATTTCACCAGTATACGATCAGAACGGAAAGACGAGATCAACTGAAAAAACATCTGGAGAAGTTGCAGATTCCGACTATGATCTACTATCCGGTTCCGCTTCACCTGCAAAAGGCTTACCGTCAGCCGGAGTATCCGGAGGGTTGTTTCCCGGTTACCGAGGTGTTGTCGCGAAGTGTGATTTCGCTGCCGATCCACACCGAGATGACTTCGGAGCAATTGGCGTACATTTGCCAAGCCATTAACACGTTTTAGCAGATGTCGTCATTCTTTGCTCACCCCACAGCGGTGATAGATGAGGGTTGCATCATTGGTGAGGGAACCAAAATCTGGCACTTCAGCCATGTGATGCCGGGTTGCACGATTGGCCGAAACTGCAACATCGGCCAGAACGTGGTGATTTCCCCCGAGGTCATTTTGGGCAATAATGTGAAGGTGCAGAACAACGTGTCTATCTACACCGGTGTGGTGTGCGAAGATGACGTATTCCTGGGCCCCTCCATGGTTTTTACCAACGTAACTAATCCGCGCAGTGCCGTGAACCGAAGAGGTCAGTACGCCCGCACGGTGGTAAAGCGGGGTGCGTCCATTGGTGCTAACGCCACCATTGTTTGTGGTCACGATATTGGCGAGTTCGCGTTTATCGGTGCCGGGGCCGTAGTCACCAAGCATGTTCCGGCTTATGCTTTGGTGGTGGGCAATCCGGCACGGCAAACCGGATGGATGAGCGAGTTTGGTCATAAATTGAATTTTGATTCCGAAGGCCTGGCCGTTTGCCCCGAAAGCGGGGAGCGTTACCGGTTGGCGAACGGAGAAGTATCAAAAGTGTCATGAAGAATTTTGCCTTGATCGGTGCGGCTGGCTTTATAGCGCCTCGCCATATGAAAGCCATAAAGGAAACCGGCAACAACCTGGTGGCGGCCCTTGACCGGTTTGATAGTGTAGGAATTCTGGATTCCTATTTTCCGCAGGCTGATTTTTTCACCGAGTTTGAGCGGTTTGATCGCCACTTAGACAAACTCCGCAGGCAGGGTCAGAAAATTGACTATGTCTCAATCTGTTCACCGAATTACCTGCACGATTCGCATATTCGTTTCGCCTTGCGCCACCAAGCTGATGCCATTTGTGAGAAGCCCCTGGTGCTTAATCCCTGGAATCTGGATTCGTTACTTGAAATTGAACAGGAGACCGGGCGCAGAGTGTACACGATCTTGCAACTCCGATTGCACCCTGCCATTCAGCAATTGCGGGAAAAGGTGAAGGCCATGCCTGCAAATAAAAAGATGGATGTCGATCTCACCTATATCACTTCGCGTGGGCATTGGTATCACATCAGTTGGAAGGGCGACCTGGCCAAATCCGGGGGCGTAGCTACCAATATTGGCATTCACTTTTTTGACATGCTCATTTGGGTTTTTGGAAGTGTTCAGCAAAGTCATGTCACCCGTCTCTCCGATTCCATGGCATCTGGCCACCTGGAGTTGGAACGTGCCAACGTGAATTGGAAACTGAGTATTGATGCCAATGACCTGCCTCCTGTGGTGGCCGCCCAGGGTAAGCGAACGTATCGATCCATTGTGATCGCGAATGAAGAGTTGGAATTCAGTGAAGGGTTTACCGATTTGCATACCGACAGCTACCGCGCCATTCTGGCGAGGCAAGGGTATGGAATTAGCGACACGCGACCTTCGATTGAACTCGCCCACCGTATTCGAAACAGCAAAGTGTCATGAAAGGAATTGTTTTGGCCGGAGGTTCAGGAACACGGCTTTATCCGCTCACTAAATCGGTATCGAAGCAGATATTGCCCATTTACGACAAGCCGATGATTTACTATCCGCTGTCCGTACTGATGTTGGCCAACATCCGCGAAATCCTGATCATTTCCACACCAACCGACATTCATCTTTTCGAAAACCTGCTGAGTGATGGCAGCCAGTTAGGCCTGTCTATTCAATATGCGGTTCAGCCTTCTCCGGATGGACTTGCGCAAGCCTTTTTGATCGGAGAGAAATTCATCGCGGGTGATTCGTGCTGCCTTGTTCTCGGAGATAACATTTTTTATGGTGATGGCCTTAGCGGTTTGTTGGAAGAAGCGGGACAACTCGCGCACGGAGCAACTGTTTTCGGCTATTATGTCAACGACCCGCAGCGTTATGGGGTAGTTGAATTTGACAAGGTGGGCAAGGTTATATCGATCGAAGAGAAGCCAACAACACCGAAGTCCAAATATGCCGTAACCGGCTTGTATTTTTACGACTCTTCCGTTGTTGAAAAAGCGAAGCAGATTAAACCATCGGCCCGAGGAGAGTTGGAAATTACCGACCTGAACAATTTATACCTCGGGGAGGGATCGCTGACGGTGAAACTGCTGGGCAGAGGTATGGCCTGGCTTGATACCGGCACCCACAAATCGCTGTTGCAGGCGTCTACGTTTGTGGAGGCAATTGAAGATCGGCAGGGATTGAAAATTGCGTGTCTCGAAGAAATTTCATTTCGCAAGAAATACATTTCGAAAGCGCAACTGCTTACCCTGGCCCGACCGTTGTCGAAGAATCAATACGGTGAATATCTGCTGCAGTTAGCTAACGAACAGATATGAAAGTAACGCTAACGGCTTTTCGTGATTTGGTCATTATTGAACCTGCGGTTTTTTCTGATGATCGCGGGTATTTTTTTGAGACTTATAACCAACAGGCCTTCCACCAGGCTGGATTCGATTACGTGTTTGTGCAGGACAATCAATCGTTTTCAACCCGGGGCGTGCTGCGGGGCCTCCACTTTCAGGCTCCGCCTTTTGCACAGACCAAACTGGTGCATGTGCTTTCGGGTACTATTCAAGATGTCGTGGTTGACTTGCGAAAAAATGAAACAACCTTTGGTAAGTATTTTTCGATTGAGCTTTCTGCAGAGAACCAAAAACAACTTCTGGTACCAAAAGGGTTTGCCCATGGCTTTTTGGTTCTAAGCGATTTCGCACAAGTGTTTTATAAGACCGATGCCTTTTATCAACCGGGGGCGGAGCGTGGCATTCGATACAATGACCCGGCATTGGGAATCAATTGGATCGGCCAGGGCGAATACGTGGTTTCACCCCGCGATCAACTTAATATGGTGTTCGATCAATCCGGGTACGGCTTTTAGCGCGGCACCCATGTTTTCCCGAATCACACTTGTATTCGCAGTAACGGGCCTTGGCCAGATTCTGTCGATTGCTGCCCTCAAACTGATTGCACGGGATAGTACTGCCGAACAGCTACGAGACATTGCTGATGTCGATGTCATGATCCAGTTTGTTATCGGGATCATTGCGTTTGGGCTTCAGTCGGCCGCCATTCGAAATATTGCACTTCGTGATGATTGGCGTGCTGAAGTGCAGCAGGTGCAAAAAGCTCGGGTTGCGCTATCGGTAGTTCTGATTTTTGGTTCGGTATTAGCGCTGTGGGACTGGAAGTACATTCTGTTTTTGGCTGCCCCGCTGTTTGCCCTTAATGCCGACTATGCACTCTATGGTCGAGGACACTCGGTTGCCGGGGGCGTAATTGCTTTTTTTCGAACATTGGTCCCCTTCCTTTTTTGTTTTATCGCTTTGGCCGTCAATTCCGGTGAGCTTTATCTATGGTATGTCGCGGGAGCCTTGGTTACGTATGCGTTGACCAACGTAGTCATTCACCTGTTCCTCGGCACGCCACTTTTTCATTTGCCTCCAGTCAGCTCAATCAAATACTACCTTGGATCTATGCCACTCGGCATCGTAACACTCAACTTTTACTTTCTTGGGTTGGGTATCCTGCTATTGGCAGGTTTCTTCATTGACGATGCTGCGATTGCGATTTCTTTTTTAGGGCTGAAACTCTACGTCATTTATAAAGGGGCTCTCCGCGTTTTCCATCAGGCGTTTGTCCGCGAAATGCAAGACGATACATTCTGCTTGCTGATGGACCGATGCTCCACGCTATTTGGCCTGCTGTTTTTTTCGGCCGTAGCTTTTTTCCCCAACTCATTTATAGGCCTTTTTTTTGGCGAACGGTTCTCAGTGGATGCCGCCTTGTTTATTTGGCTGGCTGCCGCGGCAGTAGTCTATTCACTGTTCTTGAGCATGACAACCCAGTCACTCTTGCGGCATCGCGATATGAGCTATATGTGGATCAACCTAATTGGATTCACATTCTCGGTAGTGACCTTTTTGGTGGCTGCCGTGTTTTTTGAAGGGTGGCGTCCGATAGCCCTAGGGCTGTTGGCAGGGGAATTAACCATTGCGCTTGGGTTGGCTACACAGTTTTTGAGTTTCGGGCAAATAGGTACGCGCCTGCGTTTCTTTTTCATTTCGGCTTTGGTATTGGTCATTCCGCTGGTTGGCCACCAATTTTTTCCGGATTCCCTGCTTTCGTTGACGTTAAGTCTGCTCGTCATGATATTGATCTTTGTCCTTATTAATTTTAACACGCTTGTTCGAGCCATCGCACAGCAAAAAATCAAATAGCGTGAAGGAAGGCAGCGGTTTTCTTGAGTTTGTTCTCCGGCAGAGTTTTCAGCCGGTTTGGTGGGGGCTTCTTATAAACCCCCTATACCTTTTGAGACGCCCGTTGTTTTTGAAACTAATGCAGCGGGCCAAAAAGGGGCATGGCCAATTGCTTGACTTTGGGTGCGGCCGAAAGCCATACGAAAATCTTTTTCACGTAAATCAATATCTGGGCGTTGATGTTGAAGTTTCGGGGCACGACCATTCGCGCTCCAAGGTTGATGTTTTTTATCGGGGCAACCGACTGCCGTTTGACGATCAGCAATTTGATTGCGTGGTTTCCTTTGAAGTATTGGAGCATGTGTTCAATCCGCACGAAATTGTTCCGGAATTGAAGCGGGTGTTGAGGGAGGATGGGGTCGTGCTGGTTACGGTCCCCTTTTGCTGGAATG
>DAIPHR010000124.1:0-9086 GCA_036771215.1 Cyclobacteriaceae bacterium | reverse complement strand
ACATTCGTTCGATGCTTATGACGAGGAGATTACCCCTGCGATATTGAATGCTGGGTTTGCGAAAGAGGATTTGCCAATATTGATCCTGGAATCGGGCAGAGCGCTGATTGACGAGGCTGGGTTTTTGCTTGGTTCGGTGATCTCAAATAAGCGCCTGTCCGATGGAAGGAGAGCGACCATTCTGGATTTTGGGGTGAATGTACTGTTTACCTCGTTTTGGTACGATCATAAGATCAGCCCCGCTCAGGAATTCTCCCAATACAGTGAAGATGCGGTTTTATATGGCCCGCTCTGTATGAATATCGATGTGGTGCGCGAAAGCATTTCACTGCCGCCCCTCAAGCGCGATGACCAAGTTGTGGTTCATACGGTTGGGGCCTACAACATGACGCAGTGGATGCAGTTCATTTCCCTTCGCCCCGCTATTGTGATGATCGACAAAAATGAAAAGGCACATCTCATCCGCAAGCGCGAAACGCTCAAATCGATTGAAGGTGAGGAAGTGTTGCCAGCTTTCTTAAAAGATTTCAAGATCTGATTCTTGCTGTCCCCCGCCAACATAGTATTCTGCCGTGACAGCATCACCAACGCCTACAGCCAGGTGTTGTTCTCGGACCGACCCTGGCTGGGCGGACTTTTGCTGGTGGTCTCATTTATCAACCCGTATGCCGGTGCCAGTGGTTTACTGGCAGTAACATTCACTTTTTTCCTGGCGAACGGCCTCGGTTTGAGTAAAGAGTTGATTCGCAACGGCACATATGGCTACAACGTACTGCTATTGGGATTGGCCATGGGCGTATATTACGACTTCAGTCTTTCGTTTGTCTTGATGCTGGCACTTGGGTGTTTCATTGCCTTGATGCTCACGGTGTGGATGGCCGTCAGATCTTCAGCGTATAAAATCCCCTTCCTGAGCCTCCCCTTTGTGTTATCGGTGTGGGTGGTCGTATTAAGTTCCCGAGGTATCAGTTCCATTCAATTAACCGAACGTGGTATTTATGAACTAAACGACCTTTGGCAGATGGGCGGTGCCCCATTAGTGCAGGCCTATAACAACGTAGAACACATCCATTTTCCCTTCGCCCTGGATGTATACCTGAAGTCGGTGGGGTCTATTTTCTTTCAACATAATTTGGCCGGTGGTTTTTTGATTGTCCTGGGGTTGTTACTGCACTCGCGCATTGCATTTTCACTGTCGTTGATTGCATTTTATGCCGGCTACTTTTTTTGTTGGATCACGCAGGGCAACATTGATCAACTCAACAATAGCTATGTGGGTTTCAATTTTGTGCTGACAGGTTTGGCGGTTGGCGTATACTTTATTCCATCCGTAAAATCCTATCTGTTGACCGCGCTGATCATGCCGGTGGTGAGCGTAGCAATTGGCGCGCTGGATGTAGTAGTCTCGGGCTACCAATTGCCGATTTTTTCACTGCCTTTTTCAATCGTGGTGATCGGCCTGGTTTTTCTGATGTGGAACAGGGTTGAGGCCAAGGGTTTGCCCATGGTGCTTCATCAGCAGCTTAGCCCCGAGAAAAACCTGTATTCGTTTCGTACGGATGGCATTCGATTTCAAAGCAGTGCTTTTTGGCACATCCACCTGCCGTTTTTTGGCGAGTGGCGCGTGGCGCAGGGGCACGGTGGAGATATAACGCACAAAGGTGATTGGAGCTACGCCTGGGACTTTGACATCGCAGATGAAACCGGCAAAACCTTCAAACTCCCCGGCCACGATCGATCCGATTTTTACTGCTATGGCCTGCCCGTGTTGGCGCCCGCGGCCGGATATGTGGTGACTATCATCAACGAGGTGGAAGAGAATGAAGTCGGCAACGTGAACACCGCTGAAAATTGGGGAAACACCATCGTGATCAAACATCACGATCATCTTTACTCCAAACTTAGCCACATCCGGAAAGATAGCTTTAAAGTTAAAGTGGGAGACTATGTGCGCCAAGGGGCTATTTTGGCAGCTTGCGGAAATTCCGGCCGTTCGCCCGAGCCCCACATTCATTTCCAGCTTCAAGCGACACCCGATGTCGGCTCGAAGACGCTGAAGTACCCCATCGCTTTCTTTATCGAAAAAGGTGAGCCGCCCATCTTTAGAACGTTTGACATACCGGTGGAAGGAAAAGCGATTTTCAATGCTGACCCCCACCCCGTTATTCAAAACGCATTTACATTTACACCCGGCCAGAAACTGAGGTTTCGGACCGATGGCGCCAAGCCCCAGCAAGTGGAATGGGAGGTTAGGGTGGACGCACTGAATCAGTCATACCTCTACTGCGCAGCAACTCAGTCAGCCGCGTATTTTATAAACAACGGTATAACCTTTTACTTCACGCAGTTTTATGGAAACAGACAGTCATTACTGTTTAACTTTTACCTGGCCGCCTACAAGCTGCTGCTGGCGAGCCATCCCGGCATTGTGGTGACAGACGTGTTGTCGGTTCAAGGTTTTTACAATAGTGCCACAAAATTCCTGCATGACTTTACAGCTCCCTTTTATTTGTATTTGCATGCACATTACCGCTCCGGGGGCGTTGAAAAGGGTGATGCTTCCTTTGATGTGTCTTCAGCGGCAATGGTGAAAAGAGGTTCTCACCTACACAAACAAATTATATTTACCATCTCGGTTAACAGTACGGGTATCACGCAATTCAGTATCTTAGAAAACGATTCATGCACCACAGCGAAAAGATTTTGACCGTTATTCTGTGTTGGTTCCCCGTTTGGGCCCATAGCCAGCATGAGCCAGTTACGCTTGACGTAGAAAAGAACAGTTTTGAACTCTACTCGCAATCGAAATGGGACCAATTGATCACTTTTACCAACCAGGTATTGCGCAAGGGTTATGATTACTTTTACCTGAGGTATCGCCTGGGAATGGCGTACTACACGAAAGGGCAATATCGTTTGGCTTCACTCCATTTAAAAAAAGCACTCGCGTGGAATAGTGATGATGCCGCAACTCAGGCGTACTTATACTACAGTTTATTGTTTTCAGGGCAAATAAATGAGGCACGGCATTTGTCACGGTACCTTGGGGCTGATGCAGCCGGCACACTCAATGTGATAAAAAGGTCTTCGGTAAACTTTACCACCGCAGAGGGCGGTATCAAAATTCCGAATAACGATGCCTTTGGTGCGGCAGTTTATTCTCAGGTCAATTTAGCGCACACGGTGCATAATCGATTGGGACTGCTGCACGCGGTGAACACCTATCACCAAACCGAGGCACGCGGCACCATTTCGCAATGGCAGTATTTTATCCAGGCATCGGTTCCGCTCGGTAAGGGCTGGAATTTTAGTCCCTCGCTCCATTCGGTGAATTTAAATTTCAAAAGTGCAAGTGCAACCGTAGCGGAAGCAAAAAAATTCAACGATTTTGTTATTTCCGGCATGTTGTCGAAGTCGACCCCCTATGCAGATTTCAGTGTGGGTGGCGGGTACTCAACTGTCCTCGTGCGGCCGCAATATCTGCAGTTCGCCACGCTATCTCTGTATCCACGTGGCAAGCCTGACTTTTCTTTTGGCGCTACCCTGTATGCCCACCAAAATAACACGAAGGACGCGATCGTGCCCGCTTGGAAATTGTCCTCTGATTTTGCCATAAGCCCGTATTTGTATTTCACACTAAGTCCGCGGTTGGTAGTCGGGCTAAATTATTTTAGAAACACAAATTATAACATCAGCGAATTGAATGGCTATTTTGTTAATAACTCTACCGATATCACCCGGGCAAGATATGGCACCACGTTCTCTTTCGCGATTTCTCCGCAGTGGGAACTAAACGGACTCTATGCACAGGAAGAAAAGCAGGCTGGCGCCAGCCGATATTCATATTCTATTTTTAGTGTAGGACTTAGATTTAAACCTTTATGAAAAACCATCGTTCATCAGAAGTCAATCGCCCTCCCTTTTTTCAACAATTCATTTCGTTACGCCTCTTGTTGCTCTCTGTGTCGTTGCAGATTTTTTGTTTGGGGGGCACCCACGCACAGGACAAAGTCACAGCTGCTTTTGCCACAAGCCTGGAGTGGGAGACAGGTGGAGATTATACAAAAGCTATTGCAAGTTTAATCGATGTCTATGATGACCAGTCGTATGAAATCAATCTTCGATTGGGCTGGCTGCATTATGAAGCTTTGAAGAACATCGAGTCGGTTTCCTATTATGAAAAGGCAATCAAACTTAAACCCTATTCACTTGAGGCGAAGTTGGGTTATGTGTATCCTGCTTCCGCGCTCGGCAACTGGAATGCCGTAGTGGAGCAATACCGGAAAATATTGGAAATCGACCCGCAAAATACGACTGCCAACTATCGTATGGGCTATATCGAATACACCAATAAGCGGTACAGCAATGCCTACAAATATTTTGAAAAACTGGTCAACTTGTACCCATTCGGATATGACGGTCTGCTGATGTTTGCCTGGACGAACTTTCAACTGGGAAAAACGCGCGAGGCAAAGGTCCTTTTCAATAAAGTGCTCATGTATTCGCCAAATGATAAATCGGCCCTGGAGGGATTAAGTTATATCAAGTGATGTGCGAGCACCGTGTCAAGCGGCGCAGCGGGTCTTTTTACCTTCAGCAAACCAGTAGAAGCCAGAAGTAAAGGCAAAGATGGCCGTGCAAATACTCCCGAGATAGCCCCAGGGGGCGCCAGGTCACCTGCTATTCGTCATGTTCCCCAGAGCCTGTCGAACAAAAGCTCATGCGGGTTTACGTCCTGCCTCCGAAATAGGTAGGCATGGGTCCTGTCTGAAGAATGTCTCACCCACCGATTTTAAAGTAATCGTGTCCGGAAGAAAGAGAACGAAACAATCGCGTCAGCCCTCCAACTGCAGTAGCTGCAGTAAAAGAGAGCTTTATTCAGGTTGCTCGAGGCTGGCCAAAGCTCCGCCTCACCCATTTGATATCGAACAACCGGCTTATCTTTGGGCAAAATCCACAACAGCTGATATGTTTGGGTGCCAGCCTTTGTGCCGCTTTATGATAAAAGTCAATCTGGTCTTCACCTTGCTGTTAACTTCAGCTGCTGGCGCTTTTTCACAAGCAACATATGCCTTGCGAGTCGACATGGGGGCACTTATGTTTGGGGGTAACATCGTTGATGTTGATCCGGGTCCAGGTTGGAAAGGCGACAACCTCAACGAACAACAGAATGGTCTCTTCCTGGAGTGTATCAATGGAATATCCATAAAACAAAAACTCAATCTGGGCGTGGGCGTGGGTTGGCTAAATTTCGAGGGTATTCAGGGCTACTCACTTTATGGCGATTTTCAATATCTGCCCTTGCGTTCCAAACTGACACCACTGATCGGAGCTAAATTCGGCACCACTCACATCTGGAACCAATATCAGGATGGTCAATCAACCGCATTGGTTGATTTCTCGGCAGGCATAAGTTACAAACTCAACAAAAAAATCGGCATCAGCCTGAGTTCCGGAGTTACATTCACCCAACAAGCCTTGCTGCTTCCGCTCCGCCTCGGGTTACAAATACGGTGAATGGAAATCAAAACCCACCCGGTCTGACCGGTATGCCGGATCCGTGTATTACCTGTCAATCCATTTCAGCCGCTCCACCATCTCCAGCACGGCCGGGCATACGAGGGTGTTTTTATAGGTGAGGTCCATGATCTGCACCATTTTTTTGCGGTCGGTATGCGGGTATTCGCGGCAGGCCTTGGGGCGGTCGTCATAAATGCTGCAATAGTTGTCAGCATCCAGAAACGGGCAAGGTGATGTTTTCAATACCAGGTCCTGGTCTTCATCTACCCGCAGGTAGCGTTCAATAAAATCGCCCGGCTTCAGGCGCAGGGCCCGGGCCGCGCGTTCCACATCTGTTTGGTAAAATATGGGGCTGGTGGTTTTGCAGCAATTGGCACATTGCAGGCAATCTGTTTCGGCAAAAACTTCTTCATGTACGGAATGAAACGCTTCGTCCACCTCGCGGGGATTTTTCTTTTTCAGGCGCTGGAGGAATTTTTTGTTTTCGGGAGCGCGGTCAGCCGCGCGCTTATTGAATAAAGAAATACTGGTTTCCATGGCCGTAATCAAAAACAATGTACCACATTAAAATCTACTCTTGAGTTCGTGGCCTATTTGATGGACAGGAACAACAACCGTGTCGCGGGACAGCGAGAAGCGCTCCTTACCCGAATAAACAAAGTACCGCTCAGTCGCCATCACGTCTTCGCAACCGATTAAAAAACCTTTTGTAAGTGCAGGCGCACCTGTGCGCTTAATTTCAATGGCGATTCTCTGTTTGTTACGTCCTTCGAGAACCAAATCAATTTCGGCTCCGGCAGCCGTTCGGTAAAAGGATGGTGAGACCCAAGGCGGTAAGTCACTTAAAATGGTTTCGATGACAAATCCCTCCCAACTGCTGCCAACCACGGGATGACCTAGCAAATCATCCACGGTTTGGATTTTTAACAACGCATGCAAAATTCCGCTATCACGAATATATACCTTCGGTGACTTAACCAACCGCTTGCCCGTATTGATGGACCAGGGGTGCAGTTTACGCACCAGAAACAAATCTTCGAGCAAATCGAGATAACGAATGGCAGAAGGAACGCTCATGCTAATACCCATCGCCAGTTTGCTAAGGTTCAATAAACCTCCGTTGGCGTGGGCCAACATCGTCCAAAAGTTTCGCAAAGTCGATGCCGGAACGCGCATTCCGAATTGGGGGATGTCACGCTCAAGATAGGTTTGAATAAAATTTTGTCGCCACAGTAAGCTCTTTTCCTCATCGGGTGCCAGAAAGCTATCCGGAAAACCGCCCCGAAGCCAGAGCGAGGGCAGTTCGCCTGGCGAAAGCTCGTCTATCTGCAAGCCGGGCAGGAGGACGTACGCGATTCTGCCTGCCAGCGTCTCAGAAGATTGTCGAAGCAAATCAAGGGAGGCAGAACCTAAAATGATGAACTGACCCGCACGCTGGCCCGCACGCTTTCGTTTGTCAATTACACCGCGCAGAATCGAGAAGAATTCAGGCATTCTTTGTATCTCATCCAGAATGACGGTCCGATCCGGGTGATACTCCAGATACAATTCAGGCTCACTAAGTTTGGCAACATCGGTGGGTGACTGCAAGTCGAGGTAGATGGGCGGTGGCGAGAGCGAAGCAGCAATACTCAAGGCAAGCGTAGTTTTACCCACCTGTCGCGGTCCCAGAATGGCAACCGCTGGAAACTGATCCAAGGCAGCCATTATTTCAGCCCTTTTGAATCTGGCAATCATCCTTGCAAATTTAATATGTAATATTAAATTTACAAGTTTAAGCTTTTAAAAATGTCTAAAAAAGGCTCCTACCTCCGGCACAGCGCCTTGTACGCGCAGAACTCGCAGTGCTTTTCGTGGGTGGTTTGGGTAAAGGGCTGGTTGGGGTCGTACAGCTGATGAACGGTTTGGGCTAGCCACTCCGCGAAGTGTGGCCACAAGCCGGTGGCATCACCCACGGCCTCCTTGTTCATCTGCAAGCCAAACCAAAACTCGTCACCGAAAATATTCTTTCGGTTGTAAAGTCCGGGTTGCACCGGCCCGGTTACCCTCCCCACCTTTCCATATAAAAACGAATAGAACAAGGTTTGAAACGCGGCCTTGTTGCGCTTTGCGTCACGCTCAAACAAACTGTCCAAGCTTTTGAAGCTCAACTCATCCTGCCCGGTTTTGTAGTCGATTACCCGGATGACAGAACTCGTTTGATCCACCCGGTCGATCTTACCGGCTACGCGCACCGAGCGCCCATCGGCCAGACGCATGGGAAACTCAAATTTTTCCTCCAGATGAATGATCGTGATCGGAGCTTGCGCGGCATCAATCTCCAGGATACGCCTGGCAAAGGCTTCCACCACTTCCTTCACCACCACGCTATGTCCCTCACACCGGAAGGTTTCCGTTTCGCTGAGCTGATAATGCTTGCGAAATGCACGCTCAATTAAACCCGGAATGCGGGGAATGGCTTCCCTGAATTCATCTGCCGCGACCGGCCTGCGGGAAATCCGCCAGTCATCGTAAAGCCAAGCCATGACATCGTGCAGCAGATTGCCCAAAACGCTGGCATCGATCTGCTCTTGCACCTCATCGGATTGCTTCAGTTCCGCTACGCGACTGAGATAAAAACGCAAACTGCACTCAATGAAATCGTTGAGGGAAGATGGCGACAGGTAATGCGAACCGGACGGACCGATGAACTTCTCCATTTGAGCCAGCACCTCTGGGGTTTTGTTAATCTCGATCGGCTTGGCGCGATTGACATGCACGATGTTATGCAGCACCTGGCGCTCGATGGTGAGGCCGGACTCCAGCAGCAGTTGCTGCACAAAACGGCTCATTTCGCCAGTGCCCAGTTTATCGGTTTCGGTATTGTAAAGCAGGTCGACATGACCAGCCCGCTGCAACACGCGATAGAATAAATAGGCGTACATGGCATCCTGATGTTCATGTGCAGGAAGGCCATATGCTTTTCGTAACGTATGCGGAATATACGAGCCTTGCCGCTGGGGGGCGGGCAGCGAGCCTTCATTCATCGAAAGGAGGATGACATGGTCGAAATCAAGATTACGGGTTTCGAGTACGCCCATGATCTGCAGACCGCGCAGCGGTTCGCCCGTGAAGGGAATTTTCTGCGCCTGCATCACCTGCCGGAAAAGCTTCTGAAAGCCGCGCCAGTCGGGCCACCGATCGCTGTCCTGAAAAATAAGTTTGAGCCGCGCCAGGTGCTGGTAGAAATGATAGGCATATTCGCGATCTAAGCTTTTCATATCTGAGAACGAAGCCCCGAGGTACTGCACCAGTTCAAGCAAATAATCCACCGCGCGGGGTGCTTCGGTGATTTGAAAAAGCAGATGAAAAAATGCATGAGCCTGTTGAAGCTCGGCTGCCGGCAGGCGCACCCGATTCCGCTTCACCATCTCGTGCCGGATCTGCGTGCTTTCTTGCTCGGCCAGGGCGAGTGTGTAAGCATGCCCAAGCACGGCCGATACCTCCCGGTGCGGGAACAGATCGCCCCTTTGCCTCACCTGCATTTCGATCAGCAGATCGAGCAACGTGAACAGGGGCGTGGCCCG
>DAIPHR010000123.1:0-9150 GCA_036771215.1 Cyclobacteriaceae bacterium | reverse complement strand
CACATCCACTCGACCTGAATTTATTGGGCATATCGCAAGGCTTCTTCCATCAGTGTGTGACCGATGGATCGCCTTTGCCACCCTGTGGCAATGTAAAGCCGTTGTAACTCAAGGGTGGAGGCCCCCAGCTTTTCCTCCACTTCGCGGCTGGTGCGCAACCGCACAAAGCCCACGATCAGATCGCCCTCGCAAGCGACCAGAAGCTTTGACCCGGGCTCGTCAAATTCGTTTTCGAAGGCACTCTCACTGTAGGTGGTCGTCAGGAACGCCTCCATGTTTTCGGGCGTGTTGAACTCCGCAAATTTGTCAACATACGACTCAACGGCAACCCTGTGCACCGCGGTTAAATCCGATCGCAACGCATCTCGAATCTGCATGGACAAGACCTTAAACCGGTCTTTATTTCTTCTCTTCGAAATTCTGGAAGCTATACGCTACACCCAGAGTAAAGGCTTGCGCCAACTGGACGGCCGTATCCTGGTCGTAATCGTACAATACTATTCCACCGAGCGTTACATTCATGAAACTGTTGACTTTTGCCGTAAGCGACAAATCCAGCCGGTGATCAATTTCTTGAAGGCTCAACGTCTGATAATTCGCAAACATGAGGTAACGCCACTTCAGATTCAGGTTCTTGGCAATGTCTTTGTTAAATTCGGCCAAGGCCTGAAACGCCAGCCATTCGTAACGTGCATTCTCGCCCAGTTCTACGCCATACGGTTTGAGGGGATCGACTGCGGCAAACCGACCGTTGTTATCACCTACGATTGTCACCCGCGGAGCGAACGGTGACAAACGAAGTTTGAAGTATTCGACTGGGTGATATTCCAGGCCATACGCCATGGTGATGAATGCGGGCGCAGCAAAATCTGAAATCAGAATCGGTGTTTCAGCGCCCGTAACCGCATCCTTGTCATACCGGTAACCTTCGGCAAATTGGGTCAACAAGTTTAGGGAACCGAAAAAACTCCACTTCTCATTGATGTCATGACCTACTTTCGTATCCAGGTAAATCCGGTCGAGAGTCTTTCGGTAGCCTTGGCCCTGGTTGTTCACCATACCGTACAACAAATCAATCTCATTGTCCCAACTGGTTTTATTTTTTTTATAGTTGGCTTTGTAATTGATCAGGGCATTAAAGCCAAGGGAGTTAACACCACCGGCCTTCCAGTTGGACGAAAAGGACGCCTGATTCAGATTGAGCCCGGCCCGGAAGGCCTTCTTCCAATTCGTAGTCGAGTCAACGCGAATTACCTGCGCAATCGTTTGGAACGAGCAAAAGAGGAAAATGAAAGCAAATAACAGCGAGTAAAGAGGTTTCATAGAGTAAGGATTTACCCCAAAAATAAGAGAAAGCGCTAAACTCAGATTTGATTCAGGCGAATTTCATCCAACGCCACCTCCGTCAGGGGCTTCGTCACGAATTTAATCACGTGGTTGTTGTTGACGATCTTATCGATATCCCGCTTGTTATCTGAACTGGATAAGATGATCACTTTACACCGGTTACGCACCATTTCGCTGAATTTTTCAAACTCATATAAAAACACGAAGCCGTCAACGATGGGCATGTTGATGTCCAAAAATATCAGCTCTGGAAGATTTTCGGCCACATGCTGATTATCGCGCAAATAATCGAGAGCCGCCTTTCCTGAATTTTTAGCTTCCACCCGGTTTGCGAACCGGGTGATCTCGATTATCCGTTTGCTGATAAAATTATCGGTGTCATTGTCGTCCACCAACATGACCAAATCAATTGTGTTCGTTGCAATTTCCATCAACATTTGCCCGAGTGGTTTTTTACTAAATACTGAAGGCAAAAGTAATTTTTTTTGCCGTAGCAGAAACAGACTTCCCGGATAACATCGAGTGATGTAAGAAATTGTTCAAGATTGTTGAAAAATTACGGCTTTCGAACCCGCAACCGCTCACCGATTGCCAGATTTGAGTCGGTTTTGCTATTCCAGTCCATAATCTCTTTGATCGTGATGCCATATTGGCGGGCAATGGCGTAAAGCGTATCAGAAGCCCTTACCTCATGAAAGTCACGGTCCGGGTTTTGGGGCGACTTTTCTTCCGGCAGCTGGACAGTTGCCGCAGGCGCAGGGTTGGCGTTGACTACCACCAGAGTCGTACTGGTGTTGTCTGCCGGAATTGCTACCGGGTAGCCGGGTGCTGCCGGGGCGCCCCAGGTAAACGTGCTTTTTGAATCAAGCTGGCGTATTTCACCTGATTCTTCCCATGGCGTGCCGGCCCCACCTGCCCGTTGAGCAGTCAGCCAAACCACGTCACCGGGCTGTACCCGATCGGTTACGTCAGGGTTCCAAAGTCTCATTTTGCGGAGTTGAACCGCCTCGCGTTGGCTGATCGTCCACAGGCTTGTCGTTTGATCGGCCACCACATTCAACTTACTGGTATTCTTCCGCTTCCGCGCCATAAAATAGGGAACACCTTCGCGTACCCGATGCATTCGATCAATATCGTTGACCTTGAAGAAGCGACTGGCGCCAAGGCCCGATCGGGCAACGAGATCATCCAGTGTTTCGCCAGGGCGCGCGTACAGTACCGATAATCCTTCCACTTGATGCCGCTCCGAAACGGGCGGAATGGGGATATTTTTTGACGGTGCCGGTGTTGCCGCCACCATCAGAACGTTGAAATTCGGATCGAGCTTTCCGCTGGGCACCACCACGGCATAGGTGCGATCATCCGGAACCTTTTCAACACGAGCCCATTTGTTGTACTCGCGAATCACAGCTGGCTCCACCCGCATTTCGTCTGCCAACTGTTTCAACGTTGTTTCCTTCCGTATCTCGACCACCGTAACTTTTATCTGAGGGTCACCTTGCAAAGCCGGCTCAAAGGCGACCTTATGTGCCAGAAACTTCTTCACATACCAATAGGTAGCGGAGGTAATTTCCATATGCCTGGCACCCAAATGCTCCTTACCCACACTACGTTGTACACCGCCCGGCCCCATTTGATAGGCCTGCAACGCATAGATCCAGTTATTGAAGTAGATGTTGCAGGTCTTCAGGTATCGGGCCGCGCCACGGCTTGCCGACACAATGTTCATGCGCTCATCAATCTGATCATCCACGCGCAGGCCCACCTCACGCGCGGTAAAGTCCTTGAACTGCCAAAATCCCACCGCGTTGGAAACGGATACCGCATCGGAAATCAACGCACTTTCCTGGAGCACCAGGTACTTGAACTCTTCCGGAAGGCGCTCCTCCTTAAAAATCCGTTCGATGGTGGGGAAGTAGGTTTTGGCCCGCTCAACTTTCATTGTAAAGTATCGCGGACTTTGCGTCAGGGCATCCACATCCTTCTGGATCTCGCGTCTGGCATCGTCACGGATCGTGAGCGTCATGCCGGCAAAATGCATTTTGTGGGGCACCTGCGGAGCTTGTGCGTATGAGGCAGCTACTCCGAAAAAAATGAGGCACGCTGCAAAAAATCTCATTGCGGCAAAGATACAGATTTATAGCTTCTGCATGAGCATCAGACCATCGCGAACCGGCAGCAACAGACAGTTCACGCGTTTGTCTTTCACTACTTTATCGTTGAATGCCAGGATAGCCCCGGTGTCTTTATCGGGCTTAGGCTCCACCACTTTGCCGCTCCACAACACGTTGTCGGCCAATATCCAGCCACCCGTGGGAACGCGCTCAATCACGAGATCAAAATAGAGACTATAGCTTTCCTTGTCCGCATCGATAAAGACCATGTCAAACGTACCCGTTAGTGCCGGGATGACCTGGCGGGCATCCCCGATGCGGTAGTCAATTTGGTTGCTAAATGAGGATGACTGAAAGTAACCGCGCACGCGATCTTCCAACTCCTCATTCTTGTCGATTGTAACCAACCGGCCGCCCGGGCGCAGGCCTTCGGCCAGGCACAAGGCCGAGTAACCGGTGTACGTACCAATTTCGAGAATTGACGCTGGCTTCACCATGTGACTGATCATGGCCAGCAGGCGGCCCTGCAGGTGGCCTGACAGCATGCGCGGCATCAAAACATTAGCGTGTGTATCGCGGTTAATTTTTTTTAGCAGCGCAGACTCGGGCGAGGTATGTTGCTCGGCATATTGGAGGATAGCGTCATGGATCATAACAGAGGAATTCGATGAGCAAAGGTACTGGGTGGTTTCACTTTTTGACGTAATTTTGACTGAATGGGTAGGGATAAAAACATGGGGTATTGGTCTTCGCTCGTCACTGCGGTGCAGACCCTGTCTACCGGCCTCCGCCTTACGTGGCGGCATCTGGTGGCGGCCAGAAAAAACCGCCCGGTCCATAACATTCGCCAGGCAGACTATTTTGAACACCAGCAGGGCATTGCCACTGTGCAATACCCGCACGTGACACTCAGTGTACCCGATACCGGACGGTACAAGCTTCACAATGAAATGGACGACTGCATCGTATGCGATAAATGTGCCAAGGTATGTCCGGTGGACTGCATCACGATTGAGCCGATCAAATCGGCTGAGGAGTTTGGAAAAACGTCAGACGGCACCCCGAAACGAATTTATGCAGCCAAGTTTGACATTGACATGGGCAAATGTTGCTTTTGTGGGTTGTGCACCACGGTGTGCCCCACCGAATGCCTGACCATGACTAAAGAATACGACTTTAGCGTGCAGAACATTAGTGAACATAATTTTGCCTTCGGCACCATGACACCGGCAGAAATTGAAGAGAAACAAAAAGCCTGGGAAGTTGCGCTGGCAGCGAAGGCCGCAGCAGCACCGGCACCCGCTGCATCGAAGCCAGCGGCTGCTAAACCCGTTTTCAAACCTCGCATTCCCCCCACTAACCCGGCCTCATGAGCATCGCACTTTACTTTTTTGCCGGACTGGCTGCGGCTGCCGCCCTGGGTGTGTTGCTTTTCAGACACGTGCTTTATGCTGCGCTTTCGCTGCTGACCTGCTTGTTGAGCCTGGCGGGCCTTTACATCGTGATGCAGGCCGAGTATATCGCGGTGACTCAAATTATCATTTACGCAGGCGGAATTCTCGTCATTATTCTGTTTGGCATCATGATCACCAGCCGGCTGGCCGGAAAGCCCCTGCAGGTATCCACGCAATATCCCGTGATCGGTAGCCTGTTGGCTTTGCTGATTTTTTGTGCCCTGGTATTATCTCAGCCCGCAGTTACGTCACACACCAGCGATTTTTCCACTAATCATTGGCAGCGTGCCGGAAGGTGGTTGATGACCGAATACGCGCTGGCTTTTGAAACAACAGGGGTACTTTTATTGATCTGCCTGATCGGAGCCGCGGTCACCGCCATTAACCAACGCGAATCATGAGCCCGGTGCTGCTGTACCTCTCCTTTCTGCTGTTCACACTGGGTGTTTTGGTGGTGTTGACAAAACGAAATGCGATTGTCGTGTTGTTGGGTATTGAGTTGATCTTGTCGGCCGCCATCCTCAATGCCATTCATTTCAACCATCAGTTTCCGGACCGAATGGATGGCCAACTCTTTGCGCTGTTCATCATTGTAATTGCGGTTTGTGAAGCTGTTGTGGGCATGAGCATTATCATTCGGGTGTACCGGTATTACCACACCGCGGTGCCTGACCAAATCAATGAATTGAACGAGCGCTGATGGAGGTGAATGGGCTAATCTTGTTGCTTCCTCTGGCTGCCAGTATCCTGATGGTGACCTTTCCAGTCAAACGATTTCCGTTTGGCGGGCTGGCTTTGTTCGTCACGTTGGCTGCTTTCCTGTTGACCTGGTTGGTTGAGCCAGGAAGCCTGCAAGCGAATTGGTTGCAAAGCGGGGATTTTCGTCTGCCACTTCTTTTTTCCCTTCATGATCTTCGCCTTATCCGCCTGATCATTGGCATTTCGGGGCTTGTGCAATTTTATTCGCTTTTTTATCTGAGCTCTTCCGCTAATCACCGGTCCTACTATAGTCTGCTCTGCTTCTTCACCTTCGCCATGTTGGGCCTTGCGACCAGCACGCATTTGCTCGTCACTTTTGTGTTCTGGGAACTCGTAGGGTACACTTCCTATCGGCTAATCGGCTTTGATACCACCACATCCTCCACTTCTGCCGCTTTAAAAGCGCTACTGATCAATAAAGTTGGTGATGTTTGTTTTCTCATCGGTATTCTGATGCTGGCCTCCACCGGCCTCCTGTCAACTTCCAATCTTGTGCCCGAATCAGCCGGCACCCTACCGTTGTTGTTGATCTTTGTAGGTGTCGTAGCGAAATCTGCCCAGGCCCCTTTGTTCCCCTGGCTAACCGCAGCCATGGCCGGACCGACACCCGTATCGGCCTTATTACACTCGGCTACCATGGTGGCCGCTGGTGTGCTGGTCTTATTACGGCTTGTACCCCTGCTTAACGATACGGTTTCAACCGTAATTTCCTTCACCGGTGGGGTCACGCTACTACTGGGCGGTTTGCTGGCCATCTTCTCCTACGATATAAAACGAATACTAGCCTACTCTACCATTTCACAACTGGGACTCATGGTGTTGGCCATCGGAGCGGGTGCTCATGCTTCCGGTTATTTACACTTACAAACCCATGCCATTTTCAAGGCAGGATTATTTCTGTGTGCGGGGGTGTTCATTCATCATGGGGTGATATCGGGTCACGCTAATCCAAATGATATCCGCCACTTTTCGAACCCCAATGGCTGGTTAAAATGGAGCTGGGTCATTCTAACCGGTAGCCTGGTGGGACTACCGCTTACCGCGGGCTTTCTCTCGAAAGAGGCTATTCTCCACGATGTGATGAACCTTAGCACTTCACTATCCCTTTTTGTCTGGGCCAGCATTCCGCTAACCGCACTTTATGTGGGTCGCGTCAGTCATTTTCTGGTGTCGAAAAAGACTGAGTCCTCCCCACTGCACCCCCTCCTGTTACCTGCCCTGCTGTTAAGTCTGGTATCCGTGACGTGGTTCGTAGCCGCAATTCAATCAGATGCTCCCAAAGCCTGGGTATCCATCGTTGTCTCGCAAACGCTGGTGATAGCTGGGCTTTTCGCTGGCTTTCGACTTACGAGAATTTCATTTACTGAAAAATCCTGGCATACGAACTTGGGTCTTGATGGACTGTACGACAAAAAGATGCCGCAACTGGCAACGGCATGGGGACGAGCGGGTATTGCTGTAGACCGCCAAATCATTGACCGGCTGGTACATGCGTGGGCCTACATCACCGTATTGTTCGCCCATCTGACTTCGTGGTTCGATCGGGCGATTGTTGACCTCACGCTGGTGGGCGGATCCGCCTGGGTCGTGCGGTTTACCGGCCAACTTATACGCGTGCCCATGTCAGGCAAAGTGCAGGGTTATCTGCTCTGGGCGCTATTCAGTTTGTTTTTGTTTCTCGTACTTTGGCTGTTGCTTTAACCTATGCCCTACTTACTCTCGCTACTGATCTTTTCGCCATTGGCGGCAGTACTCCTGGCCGGGCTGCTACCTTCGCGTAAGCATCAATGGTTTCGAATGCTGGCATTGGCGGTGAGCATCGGGCAGTTGCTTGCCCTAATCGCCCTGTTCAATTCGTTATCCCCCAACGTTAACTTGTATTATGCCGAGCAGGCACGCTGGCTAAACATTTCACTTGGCACATGGGGTGTGCTTCAGGCCAACTACCTGGTGGCTGTCGATGGGTTAAGTCTTCCCTTGGTGGCGCTTTCTGTTGTCGTGCTCCTGATAGCGGTGATCAGTTCGTGGCACGAGCAGAAAAACGTGAAAGGTTACTTCATGCTACTGCTCACCCTTAACGGGGCAATTATTGGCAGCTTCTGCGCGCTTGACATGCTGCTGTTCTATGTCTTCTTTGAATTCATGCTCATCCCCATGTATTTTCTCATCGGCATTTGGGGTGGCGCTCGAAGGGAGTATGCGTCCGTCAAGTTCCTACTGTACACCTTGTTTGGTTCCATCCTCATTCTGATTGTTTTCATTGGTCTTTACCTGGGTGTGGGTGTTGTGCAGTTTGGCCAGATTCTTCACAGTTTTTCGGTTCTTGATTGGCAGGATGCGCATCATCATATGGCAGGTTCCTGGCTGACATCTTTAGAAATTTATGGAGGCTTCACCCTGAAAGCCTGGGCGTTTCTTTTTCTATTGGTAGGTTTTGGCATCAAACTGCCTGCCGTTCCCTTTCACACGTGGCTGCCGGATGCGCACGTGGAGGCATCCACTCCCATTTCTGTGATTTTGGCGGCATTGCTGTTGAAAGTAGGTGGGTATGGGCTCGCGAGGGTCGTACTGCCGGTGTTTCCGGCAGAGACCATTCAATTCAGCGGTTTAGTAGGCGGTCTGGGAGTCGTTTCCATCGTGTATGGTGGATTTAATGCGCTGGCCTCGAAAGATCTCAAGCGCCTGATTGCCTACTCCTCCGTTTCGCATATGGGTTTCGTTTTGCTCGGTTTGGCATCCGGTACCACCGAGGGAATTGCCGGGGCCGTCTATCAGATGATCAGTCATGGAATTATCACCAGCATGCTCTTTCTCATTGCCGGTGTGTTGTATGACCGCACGCACGACCGCCTGATTGATAACTACTCGGGGCTATCGACCGTGATGCCCCGATATACTGCCCTTATCATGATTGCCTTTTTTGCAGGAATGGGGCTGCCGGGTTTCTCTGGATTTATTGCCGAGGTTCTGGTCCTGTTAGGCGGGTTCAACCCGCTGAGTTTGGTGCCCGTCTGGTTACCCGCGTTGGCGGCTTCCGGACTTTTGTTGGCGGCAGGCTACTTCGCCTGGACCATTCAACGGATGCTGTATGGCCCGTTTGTTACCAAGGGTTTTGCCGGAACAATAACAGACCTTACCTCGCGCGAACGTTTCATGCTGGTGTCGCTGGCTATTCTCACCCTTTGGCTTGGCATTTTGCCGCAGGGTTTGCTTAGCCTGATCAATCCGTTTGCGGAGGGACTTGCCAGGCTCTTGTCGGACCACTTGGTACCCTGACACCATGCAGGAAGGCTATTCCATCAGCGAAGTAAAAAACGGACTGGCGTATGTACTGCCTGAACTGACCCTGACCGCAGGAATCTTGCTGATCATCATGGCGGGAATCATCTGGCACAACAAGTCACGCCTTTGGGAGATCAGTGTCACGCTCTTTGTGATCACAGTCCTGATGGCCGGATTTCTGATCGTGTATGCCT
>DAIPHR010000122.1:0-9393 GCA_036771215.1 Cyclobacteriaceae bacterium | reverse complement strand
TTATCATGGTGGTGTACCTGCGGAAATACAACAACATTGAGCGCATGGCCATGATTGACAAGGGTTTATCGCCCGACCTGTTTCGGGAGGCAGAAACCGCTGCGGGTGGTCCATTGCGTTGGGGCTTGCTGTTGATTGGCAGCGGGCTGGGCCTGCTCATGGGGTATTGGCTAGACTACGCCTTTGACATGGAGGAAGTCGCCTACTTTTCGATGTTGTTCATCTTTGGCGGAGCCGGCCTTTCAATAGCCTACTTGATTGAAAGCAAGAAAAACAAAGTAGCCTAATCGGGCGTGACCGAGCGCGAAGAACATGATTTGATCAGCCGGGTACTGTCCGGTGATGAGCATGCCTACCGAGGCCTGGTAGACCATTACAAGCACTATGCGTTCACCATTGCGTTGAAAATTTTGGATAACCGGGCCGAGGCGGAGGAGGCTGCGCAAGATGCATTCATCAAAGCGTTTCAGCACCTGCGCAGCTTTCAACAGCAGTCGCGGTTCAGCACCTGGTTGTACCGGATCGTGTTCAACACGGCTATCAGCTATCAGCGCAAGCGAAAAACGGTTTACCACGACATTGAAAAGCAAATTCTCCTGCACCCGCACGAAACCGGGTACGAACTGGAGCGGGAGGACAAACAGCGTTTTGTGAATCAGGCGATACACCAACTGAATGACGCTGACCGGATGGCCGTGCAACTGTACTACCTGCAGGAAATTTCACTGGAGGAAGTGGCGGGCATGATGCAACAGCCCCTGAATACGATAAAAGTACGCATCCACCGGGCGCGCCAAAGGTTGGCGCAGGAGTTGATGCACGTTTTGAAACAAGAAGCTTTAACTTTATAGTCATGAATGCCCCACAGGACGAACGACTTTGGCACTATCTGGATGGCTTGCTCACTCCGGCCGAAAAAGCAGAAGTGGAGCGCGAGATACACCGCTCGCCCGAACTCCGGCAGCGCCTCGAAGCCATGCGGCACGTCACCCATTATTTACGGGCCGGCAAAATCGAGGAGCCTTCACGGGACTTCACGGCCACGGTAATGGAAAACCTGCATCGCAAAACTGCTTCCGGGGGACTTTCACCTCGAAACGGGTTGCTCCTATTACTTGGCATTGTGGTGGCCGTGCTGTCGATCTCCTTTTTGATGGGAAAAGGTTCGTATGACAGCCAGACACTCGTGCCGCTCGATCAATTGAACGCACCCGGACAAGTGATGCCGGATCTCCCCTCCTTTCACGTTAACGCCAAGTGGATTATCAGCGCGCTCATGGTTGTAGCCATGGGGCTGGCGTTTGTGGTGCTTGACCAAACGGTCTTAAGGCCATTTTTCAACAAGCGATTACAGCATCATTGATTCCGTCAGGAAGTAGCCCACGTTTTGCCCACCTCGCGTAGTGGAACGCAGCCGCGATAGGCACCCGGCACCGGCTCGTACTGCAACACCTGGGTGGCACCCGGCTCGCTGGTGAAGTAGCCCAACAGCGTGAGTTCTTTTACCATCAGAATGAAAGGTCGTTTGGACTTTGAATCGGCTTTAATCACCGCCACCGCGTCATCATGTTGTTGTTTTACAAAGGCTAATTGCTCAGCCGGTTTTCCGTTTACAAATGAATCGCCAAAGGCGGCACGCGCATCTTCGTCAAACTTCTGCAAACCCTGAAGAAACCGATCCTGGTCTTCCTTTGCATAGCACTCCTTTACCACCTGATCGATAAAGGCGGGCACACCGACATCTTTGGCTCCGGGGGTGTCGGTCTTTGGCAAAAGGATTTCCGCCAATTCACTCACAACTCCGGCTTGTTCTTCGGTAAGGAACACCGGCTTATAATTCAGTTCAGGTGCCGCTTTGCAACCTTTGAGTATTCCCATGAGGGCCGGGGCCGAAACCGCATAACCCAACACGAGGGCGGTTCGTTGTATGGCATCTCTTCGATTCATAAAGTCAGTTTCTTCGTTTGATAATGTTTGCTTACCGGGCGTTTATAGGTTTTGCTTTTTCATTTCCTCCACCGCATAGTTGACTGCACGAGCCGTAAACGCCATGTATGTCAAGGATGGATTGACACAGGCCGCACTGGTCATAAACGAACCGTCCGTGACGAACACATTTTTGCTCGCATGCACCTGGTTCCATTTATTAAGCACACTGGTTTTGGGATCTTTACCCATGCGGGCAGTACCCATTTCGTGAATACCCAAACCCAGTCCACCGGGGTTATCAAATGTTTTGATGTTCTTCAGTCCGGCTGCTTCCAGCATTTCGGCTGCATCAGCCGCCATGTCCTTGCGCATCTTGTAGTCGTTCTCCTTGAACTCGGTGTCAAACAGAAGCGTGGGTAAACCATATTTGTCTTTCTTGTCCCGGTTAATGCTCACCTGGTTGCTGTGGTCCGGCAATACCTCGCCAAAACCGGTCATGCCCATGCGCCAGTTGCCAGGTTTGGTCACCACTTCTTTCAACTCGGCACCAAAGCTGAGTTCCGCCACCATGCGGCTCCAGCCCTCGCGGCTTCCCCCGCCCTGGTAGCCAAACCCGCGCAGGTAATCGCGCTTGTCCTTACCGATGTTGCGGTAGCGTGGAATGTAGAACCCGTTTGCTCTGCGGCCGGTGTAATACTGATCCTCGAACCCGTCATACTCTCCATTGGCCCCTACCCCCAAGTGATGATCCATAATGTTACAACCTAGTTCTCCGCTGTCGTTTCCAAAACCATTGGGAAAACGGTTCGAGATGGAATTCAACATGATGAAGGTTGACCCCATGGTGGAAGCACATAAAAAGATAACGCGGGCATAAAATTCCATTTGTTGGCCGGACTCGGCATCCAATACTTTAACCCCTGTCGCCTTCCCTTTCTGCTCATCATAGATCAATTCGTACACAATGGAATTCGGGCGCAGTGTCATGTTACCCGATTTATTGGCAGCCGGCAACGTGCACGCATTGCTGCTGAAGTACCCGCCATAAGGACATCCCCGGATACACAGGTTGCGGAACTGGCAATTGCCGCGCTGCGGGCTCTCGTTGTGACTTAGCGGGCCGGTAAGGTGGGCCGTGCGACCAATCGTGAGTACACGGCTGAACCGATCTTTGATTGCCTTCTTCAACTCCTGCTCCAGGCAGTTCAACTCCATGGGTGGCAGAAAAACGCTATCGGGTAGCTGCGGTAAATTTTCCGGCTGACCGCTGACGCCTATATACTTTTCTACGTACTCGTACCAGGGCGCAATGTCGTTGTAGCGCACCGGCCAGTCGATGGCAATGCCTTCCTTCGCATTCGCCTCAAAATCCATGGGCGACCAACGGTAGCTCTGCCGGCCCCACATGATGGAGCGCCCTCCCACGTGGTACCCACGCATCCAATCAAATCGTTTGCCCTCCTTCTCGGTGTAGGGGTTTTCCAGATCATTAACGAACCAGTGCTTGCTGGACTGCTTGATGGTGTAACCGGTTCGGTTTTGCACTCCTTGTTGCCGTAAATCCTCCTGTGTAGGCCGATCCCCATTTGGAAACTCCCAGGGATCTTTGGTGGCTGTGGGGTAATTCGGGTGCTCCACGTTGCGGCCGCGTTCCAGCACCAACGTCTTTAATCCTTTTTCACTTAATTCTTTAGCGGCCCAGCCTCCGCTGATGCCCGTACCTACTACAATGGCATCATAGGTGTTTTTTTGTTCCGCGTCTCCCTGGAGGTACATAGTTTGATCACTGGTTAAAGGCTAAAAGGTATAGGATATTTTGTAAATATGGCAATGGGAATAGTCTCAAACGCGGGGAAAAAGGTTAAACGGTCTTATCGCCTATGATACGCATCGGTCTTTTGTCGGATACGCACGGCTTCCTGGATCCGCAGGTCTTCACCCACTTCCGCGAATGCGATGAAATCTGGCATGCGGGCGATATTGGTGACGCTCGGGTGGCCGATAGCCTGGAAAATTTCAAACCCCTTCGGGCGGTGTATGGCAACATTGACGACCTGACGCTGCGCGCGCGCTACCCGGAACACCAGCGATTTGTGTGTGAGGGCCTTTCGGTATGGATCACGCACATTGGCGGGGCCCCACCCAACTACAATCCTCAGGTACGCAAGATCTTACTTGCCCAACCGCCCGACATCTTCATCTGTGGTCATTCGCACATCCTGCGGGTGAAACGCGATGCTAGTCTTAACCAGATGCTTTACTTAAACCCAGGCGCTGCCGGCAACCATGGGTTTCATCTTGTGAAAACCCTTTTGCGTTTTACCCTGCAGGCAGGCAAAATAGAAAACCTGGAGGCTATTGAATTGGGGAAACGCGGGGAAGTTTAGCCCAAAAAAAAAGCCAGCGGTGAGGCTGGCTTTTGGTTATCTGATCGCTCGGAAGAATTATTTCTTGCCTTCTTTCTTGGCTTTGAACTCTTCTTTGATTTTTTCGACATCCACACTTTTGATCACCGGCTTGAAGTTTTCAATCTTCAGGGAGGTGCGTCTGCGGGCGGCTTTGGCTTTGTCTTTGCGGTTTTTGCGCTTCAAGCGGGTAACTGACATGACTTTCGATTTTTAGGAGCGCAAAAATAACCGGTTAGCGTGGTATTGCAATAGAACCCCCAAAGAATATGACCTAAAAAGGGCTGAAATACAGGAATTTGAACGGTTGCACCCTAAAAATTTGCACCTTTGCCCAGCATGGATAAACCGTCACTTCCCAAAGGCACGCGCGATTTTGGGCCGGCCCAAATGGCCAGGCGGCAGTACCTGATGGAAACCATCCGGCAGGTTTTCCGCAGCTACGGATTTTTGCCGCTGGAGACGCCCGCTATGGAGAATCTCTCCACGCTCACAGGCAAGTATGGCGAGGAGGGCGACCAACTGTTGTTCAAAATTCTAAACTCGGGTGACTTTCTAAAGGACATTGCGCCTGAAAAACTCCAGGTAAAAGATTCTCGAAAGATCACGCCTGATATTTCCGAAAAAGGACTCCGCTACGATCTCACCGTACCCTTCGCCCGTTACGTGGTGATGAACCGCCACGAGATCGCGCTGCCCTTCAAGCGTTACCAAATGCAGCCCGTGTGGCGGGCCGACCGGCCCCAAAAGGGTCGTTACAGGGAGTTCTACCAATGCGATGCCGATGTGGTGGGAACGGATTCGCTGATCTGCGAAGCGGAAATCATCGGCATGATCACCGAAGTTTTCGCAAAGCTCAACCTGAAGGAGTACTCGATCAAGATCAACCACCGCGGGGTGCTCTCCGGCCTGGCCGAGCTGGCAGGCGTAAAAGAAAAAGAAACATCGCTGTTCGTTGCCATCGATAAACTGGAGAAAATCGGAGAAGAAAAGGTACGGGAAGAACTGATCGCACAAGGCTTTGCCAATGAACAGGTGACAACGGCCTTTGACGTTTTGACGTTTTCGGGCCGCACAGAGGATAAGTTAAAATTCCTCCGGGCGAAATTCACCGGTGTGCCAACCGGCACCAAAGGGGTGGACGATCTGACGGAAGTTTTCCGCCTGCTGGATCAGTACGGCATTTCCTCGCAGCACGTGGATTTCGATATTGCCCTGGCCCGCGGCCTCAGCTATTATACCGGCTGCATCTTTGAGGTGAAGATTCATGGCGTGGCCATCGGTAGCGTAAGTGGTGGTGGTCGTTACGACAACCTTACCCAGGCCTTTGGCTCTAAAGAACGATTGAGTGGGGTGGGCATTTCGTTTGGTATTGACCGGATTTATGATGCGCTGGACGAATTGAAGCTATTTCCGGAGAGTGCACAAACCTCCACGCGCGTGTTGGTCTGCCATTTTGATGAAGCCACCCGCGCCTACGGCCTCCCGGTAGTTAAGCAACTGCGGGAAAAAGGTGTCGCTACCGAAATCTATCCTGATATCACAAAAGTTAAGAAACAGTTGGAGTATGCCGACCGCAAACGCATAGCCTTTGCCGTTGTCATCGGGGCGGATGAGATGGCGAGTGGCCAACTGACGGTGAAGAACCTGGCCACGGGTGAGCAACAGAAGAAAACCATTGACGAACTGGTAGCCTCCCTCGCGTCATGACCGATACAGCGCGCATTACCGACCACAAAATTTCTGCGCGCCCGCTGGCCCTGGCCGATCTTGAGCCGTTGCTGACCGATTCGTGGCGCCTGCAACTTTCGGCCGATGCCCAAACCCGAATCAAAAAATGCCGGGCTTACCTCGATCGCAAGATCAGGGAATCGTCCGTGCCGCTTTATGGCATCAATACCGGTTTCGGTTCGCTGTACAACAAACACATTCCAGCCGACCAACTGGAAAAACTGCAAGACAACCTGGTGAAGTCGCACGCTTGCGGCACCGGGCCGGAAGTTCCGCGCGAGATCGTGCGGATTATGCTGTTCCTCAAAATCCAATCCCTTGCCTACGGCTATTCTGGAGTTCAGCTCAGCACGGTTGAGCGACTGATCGATTTTTTCAACGCACGTCTGGCCCCACGCATTTACGAAATGGGTTCGTTGGGTGCTTCGGGCGACCTGGCGCCCCTCGCGCATCTCTCGCTGCCGCTGATAGGCGAAGGCGAGTTGCAAAATGAAAAAGGACAATGGCAGCCATCGCGCCAGGTGCTGAAAAAATTTGGCTGGGAACCGCTGCATTTTCAGGCGAAAGAAGGGCTGGCCTTGCTGAACGGCACCCAGTTCATGAGCGCCTATGGCGTTTACTGCACGTGGCATGCGCAGCGATTGTTGGCGTTTGCCAACCGGATTGGCGCGCTTTCGCTGGATTGCTTTGATGGCCGGCTCGATGCGTTTGACGAGCGGGTTCAGAACATTCGCCCGCAACCGGGACAAAAAAAGGTGGCAGCCGAAGTCCGGCAGTGGCTGAAAGGCAGCAGCCTGATTGCACAGGCCAAGAAACACGTGCAGGATCCGTATTCCTTCCGGTGCATACCTCAAGTGCACGGAGCGAGTTCAGATGCGATTGACTATGTGACGGGCGTATTCCTGAACGAGATAAACGGAGTGAGCGACAACCCCAACATTTTTCCCGCTGAAGATGACATTATCTCGGCCGGAAACTTTCACGGGCAACCCTTGGCGCTGGCACTGGATTTCCTATCCATTGCATTGGCCGAACTGGGTTCGATATCGGAAAGGAGAACCTACCAGTTGATTTCGGGTGCCCGCGACCTGCCCCATTACCTGGTGGCCAATCCCGGTATTAACAGTGGCATGATGATACCCCAATACACGGCTGCTTCGCTGGTGAGTCAAAACAAGCAATTGGCTACCCCTGCATCGGTTGATTCCATTGTGTCGTCCAACGGCCAGGAAGACCATGTGAGTATGGGCGCCAACGCGGCCACCAAATGCTACCGGGTGGTACAGAATCTATACTCCATTCTGGCTATCGAACTCATGACGGCATCGCAAGCCCTGGAGTTTCGAAGACCGATGAAAAGCTCCCCGCGCCTGGAGGCCTGGGTTGATACTTTCCGTCAGGTTGTGCCGTTTATGGAAAAGGACCGGCTGCTGCACGATGATATGGTCAAGGCCGAAGCGTTTTTAAAAGCAAATGATTAGATGGCGGTGGATGTTGGTGTTGGCCATGGGGTCACTGGTAGGGGCGCAGGCTTTGGCGCAACCCTATACGAGTCGCCTTGGCCGGTTTCAAGTGGCCGAGCGTAAGGGCTGTGCACCATTTACGGTAAACCTCACCATACTGGCCGGGGGCTGCACCGGAGCACAACCCTGCAACATGGATTTTCTGGGAAACGGTACCCAGGTGCAAAATCAGTTCACGTTTACCTACACCACGCCTGGCACGTATACCTTGCGGGTGTTTTCGCAACTCAATCCGAATCAGGACGACATCGTCATCACGGTCGACCAGAACATTCAACCCAACTTTGAATTGTACTCCTGCTCAGGGCGGCAAGTTCAACTGCGGGTGACGGACACCAACTACGACTCCTACTTCATTGACTTTGACGGCAACGGGTCCACGGATGCCGCTGTTCCCTCGGGGCCGAATCCAACCGCGAATTTTTCGTATGCTGCTGCCGGCACATTCAATGTGGCCGTGCGTGGCCGCGACATCAACTCGGCCGACAACTGCGCCAGCCGCGTGCAAGCGTTCACTGCGGTAACATCGCTGGCACCACCGGCTATCACTACCCTTACGGCACAGGATGCCACCTCGCTGAGGGTGGATTTTAGCGGAGCGCCCAACACCTTGTTTCGGTCCGAAATCGCCACCAACTCTACCAACTTTCAGCTTTATCAGCCTTTGTATGCGGTCAGTTCGCTCACCATCCCCAATCTAACCGTTGATGATCGGTTCTATTGCATTCGCTTGAATTCATTTGATCCCTGCACCAGCACCAACACACCCAGCAACATCGTGTGCAGCCACAACTTCGACCTGAGCATACAAAGCGGTGTAAACCGTCTCACGTGGACAACCGGTAACACCGGTCAAACCGGGGTGAGCATTTCCCGGAACAGCCTGCCCTATCTTACGCTGCCGGGGGCGCCCACGTCCCTTAATGATAATGAGCCCAATATCGTCTGCAACACCAACTACTGTTATCGCATCACCACCAACTACCCCGGTGGCGTTCAAAGTATTTCGCTGGAAAAATGTGGTCGATCGTTTACCAACACCACGCCACCCGCTGTAGCCAATACATCAGCTGTAATCAACGGCAGCGATGCGCAACTTCAATGGCAAGCGCCTCCATCCGTGAATGTGGCTCAATACCGCGTGCTGCGCGAATCGGGCGGCAACGGCTTTTCAACAGTGGCGACCGCCACGGTGACCAATTTTGTGGACAACAGCTACAACACAAACGCAGCCCTGTGCTACCGAATCGATTACACGGATGGCTGCGGTAATGCGAGCAGCCCTGGCATCGTTACGTGCCCCATTCGTCTGACCACCGCACTTTCACCCGCCAATGAAGTCACCCTTTCGTGGACACCGTTTTCAGGATGGCGCAATGGGGTTAACCGGTACATTGTATACAAGCTGACACCGGGCGGTGGCGTGTTGCAGATTACTCCGGTCGGGGCTGCCCTAACCTGGACTGCCCCCACCACCGATAACACCACCCAACAGGTGCTCTACCAGATTGAGGCCATTGCGCAGGAGCCAGGGGTAGCCAACTCATCTTCGAACCGGGCTGAGGTGATCAAAAACCTGCAACTGATTCGCCCGACCGCGTTTACCCCGAATGGTGACGGCCTCAATGACACGTTTAGCATTACGGGCCAGTACATCCGTGAATTACAGTTGCAGGTGTTTGACCGATGGGGCGGATTGATCTACAGTTCGAACCAGCAGGAGCCGTGGGACGGCACTGTCAACGGTAGACTGCTGCACGAAGGGGCATATGTGTGGTCGGTCCGGATTGTTGAGTTTGTGGGGC
>DAIPHR010000121.1:5259-9451 GCA_036771215.1 Cyclobacteriaceae bacterium | reverse complement strand
ATGGCAGTTGCCGCGTCTATGCACCCTATTACCGGCAGGCCCATTACCACGCCTTTATCACCACGCGGCCGGAGGATGCGCGGCAAGCGCTCGATCTGGCTTACGAAGATGTGAAAGCTGCTTTTGAATACTACCTCACCCACTACAATCAGGGGCGGCCCCTTGTGCTGGCGGCCCACAGTCAGGGTACGGTGCATGCCGTGCGCCTGCTAAAGGATTTTTTTGATGGGAAGGAATTGCGGAAACAGCTGGTGGTGGCGTATCTGGTGGGGCGCGCGATTTCGCCTGCCGCATTTGCCACGATTGCACCAACCGAGAAGCCGGACGAGACAGGTGTGTGGGCAAGCTGGTGCACATTTGGCCGCGGTTTTTATCCGAACCGCTATGATGACTACTACAAAGGTTCGCAGTCCACGAACCCCTTGCTTTGGAATTCCAGCAAAGATTTTGCACCCAAAGAACTGAACCTGGGCGGTGTTGGCTATCGTTTTACCTTTGCTTCGCAGATGGCCGATGCGCAAAATCAGGACGGGATCTTGTGGATCAACCGGCCCTACGTGCGGGGGGCCCGGCTGGTGAAGAATACGAACTGGCACCGGGCCGACATGAATCTGTTTTACATGAATATCCGCGAAAACGTGAAGATGCGAATTGATGCTTGGTGGAAAATGAATCCCTGACGTGCATGCTCCTGCCGGGTGGTCTGTAGCGCGGTCGCTGTGGGGTCTTCTTCGTGAGTCTCCGCCCGAAAAGTGAACATGCCGGTGAAGAGCAGCGACTGGGTTGGAGCGGTTGGTTGGGGCACTATGGAAGTGGGGGGGTACGCCTGCGATCAGCGAGTAGAATTGCATGTTGTTCACCTCAGGCGCCACATGATTGTTTCGGGTAGCCGCACGGCAAATTGCGGGGCGAATGGATGGGTGTGGAATATCCCGCGGCCGGGATGCGCAGGGCCTGGCCCCGCGGTACGCGGGGCGGGAGCGAAGCGAACCCCGGAGCAGCCCGAAAAGCCGCCCAAATTTCCAGCGTGGGTGCAGGTTCCGCCCGGATCATGCTAGCGAATTAGTCGGGCAGGCGTACCGCACGCGTAATGTCTGACATCGCGTCTCTTGTATCGACCGCGATTGGCCGGCCGTGCTGCCGGTTTATACCCGCTCGCGCAGGCAGCGCTTCACGGCCGCCAAGTCAGCGGAGCTGGTGATGCTGTTCTTTTCGCGGAGTGCGAAACGGTGCAGGGCTTCGGGCAGGGTGATATGTTCAGACAAGACCGCATCGACTACAGACTTGAACTTGGCCGGGTGCGCGGGTTCAAGGAAGATGCCGGTTTCCGGGTGCTGCCGGTTGCTTAGATGACGGGCGACATGCGTTTGCGATGCGCGGGCGTGAGAAGTTTCGAGCGTTTGGATTTCGGATGATCAATTGATCATACTGGCTTCTACTTTTTCTTTTTCCGGCCGCAGTGCGCGCACGGCTGCCCCGGCTTGCCACAGTTCGCTTTCGCGGAGTTCCTTCAATTCTTCCGCCAGTTTTTCGCGGTAGTCCGGCTTGCTGCACGTGTCGATGGTGCGTTTGGCCTCGGCACCACTCGCCACGCTCTCATAGAGTTCCTGGAATACCGGCAGGGTGGCAGCCTTGAATTTTTTCTTCCAGTCGAGCGCACCCCGTTGTGCGGTGGTGGAGCAGTTGGCGTACATCCAGTCCATCCCGTTTTCAGCCACGAGGGGCATGAGGCTCTGGGTCAATTCCTCCACCGTTTCGTTGAATGCCTCGGAGGGCGAGTGGCCTTTCGAGCGGAGCACTTCGTATTGCGCTTCGAAAATGCCGGCAATGGCACCCATGAGGGTACCGCGCTCACCGGTCAGGTCGGAGTATACTTCTTTCTTGAAGTCGGTTTCAAACAAATAGCCGGAGCCAACGCCAATGCCGAGGGCGATGACACGTTGCCGGGCGTTGCCGGTGGCATCCTGAAAGATGGCGAAGCTGCTGTTGATGCCTTTACCTTGCAGAAACAGCCTGCGCACCGATGTGCCTGATCCTTTCGGGGCCGCGAGGATCACATCCACATCCGGAGGCGGCACAATGCCCGTTTGTTCTTTGAAGGTAATGCCGAAGCCGTGCGAAAAATACAAGGCTTTGCCGGCCGTGAGGTGGGGTTTCACCTGCGGCCACGTGGCAATCTGGCCTGCATCGCTCATCAGGAACTGAAGGATGGTTCCCCGCTGGGCGGCCTCTTCCACTTCAAAGAGTGTTTCGCCCGGCACCCAGCCGTGCGCTACGGCTTTGTCCCACGTTTTGGTTCCCTTGCGCTGGCCCACGATCACGCGGAAACCATTGTCGCGCAGGTTCAGCGACTGGGCCGGCCCCTGCACGCCATAGCCGATGATGGCAATGGTTTCGTTTTTCAAAACTTCCCGCGCTTGCTCCATCGGAAACTCTTCGCGCGTAACGACTTCTTCTATGGTTCCTCCAAAATTGATTTTCGCCATGATAGTTGATTTAGGGTGTTTGATTCAGGTTTGTATTGATCTTGACTGCGTATATGCTATGCGTTTTCCGGAATGTGTTCGAGGTGGTTGGCCCCGGCCAGCAGGTTGAATTTTTCCGCGCCCGCAACGTAGTCGGCCCGTTCCACTTCAATGAGTTTCTCCATCTGGTATTTCACCTTCAGCATCATTTCCTCGCTGGTGTGCAGCAGCAGAACGGCACCGCCCCTGCGGAAGTCGTCTTCATCTTCGTGGGCCAGCAGTTTTTTGATGCGCACGCGTCTGCGGTTAAGCACATTCACGATTCGGTTCAGGATCGAGAAGTTATTGTCGGCAGCGATTTCAAGCGTATAGTCCTGTTTCATGTTCGTGGCATTTTTTTACTTGATCACGGGGGGTTCGAGTATGACTTCTCCCACGCCTGCTCCGGCCGGCACCATGGGAAATACATTATCTTCCTTACCCACCACGGCCTCGAGAAAATAGGGGCCGGGTGAGGCGAGCATATCGCCAATGGCTGCGGCAAGGTCTTCACGCTGCTCCAGTTTGCGGGCCGGGATGGAATAGGCTTCCGCCAGTTTGATAAAATCCGGGTTGGACATTTCCGTGAATGAATAGCGCTTGTCGTGAAATAACTGCTGCCACTGGCGCACCATGCCGAGGAAGTTGTTGTTGAGCACCAGGATCTTCACGGGTATCTGGTACTGCATGATGGTGCCGAGTTCCTGCACCGTCATCTGGTAGCCGCCATCGCCAATGACGGCTACTACCTGCTTGCCGGGGGTACCCAGTTTGGCGCCCATGGCAGCGGGCAGTGCAAAACCCATCGTGCCCGCTCCGCCTGATGTGATGTTCGTTCGTGGGTGCTTGAAGGTGTAATAGCGCGATGCGACCATCTGGTGCTGGCCCACATCCGTAACGAGTATTGCCTCGCCTCCGGTTTGGTTGGATAACTCGTGGATGACTTCCGCCATCATCAGCTTTTCTCCGGAAGGAAAAAATTCGTGCTTCACCACTTTTTCATATTCCAGTTTTTCCAGTTCGCGGAAGCGGTTCATCCACTCCGGATACCGCTTCGCTTCGCACAGGTTGGTGAGTGCCTCGAGTGCTTCCGTGGCATCCGCATGCACGGAAGTTGTGGTTGGAATAATCTTGTTGATTTCGGCCTGATCAATGTCGATGTGGATGACTTTGGCCTGCCGCGCATATTTGCTGACGTTGCCGGTTACCCGGTCATCGAAACGCATGCCGATGCCGATGAGTACATCGCACTCGTTGGTGAGCACATTGGTGCCATAGTTGCCGTGCATGCCGAGGTAGCCCACGTAATGGGCATGATCGCTGGGAAAACCACCGAGGCCGAGCAGCGTGCAGGCAACCGGGATGCCGGTTTTTTCGGAGAATTTCCGCAAGGCTTCGCTTGCCTCTGATAACAGAATACCCTGGCCGGCCAGCAGATAGGGGCGCTTCGCCTGGTTGATCAGGGCGGCAGTGGCTTCCACTTGCTCCCTCTTGAGCGCGGGTTTTGGTTTGTAGGTGCGCACGTAGGAGCACCGGGTATGACCCTTGAATTCGATGATTTCGTTCTGAGCATTTTTGGTGATGTCGATCAATACAGGACCGGGGCGACCGGTAGCCGCGATGAAAAATGCGCGGGCCACGGCCGGGCCGATGTCTTTGGCTTCGGTGACCTGTACGTTCCATTTCGT
>DAIPHR010000121.1:0-5159 GCA_036771215.1 Cyclobacteriaceae bacterium | reverse complement strand
TTATTCTTCGTCAGTAACGCATCCATCCGAAGCTGTTTTTACCTGTCGTGCATATTTCCAGAGCAGCCCGCTTTTCACTTTCAGTGCGGGCGGCTGATAGGTGGACCTGCGAACGGCCAGTGTTTTTTCATCCACCAGCAGGTTTATCTGCCGCTTGCGCACATCAATTTCAATCCAGTCGCCATCTTCTACAAGTGCGAGCAGGCCGCCATCGAACGCTTCCGGTGTGATGTGGCCCACGACAAATCCGTGCGTGCCACCCGAAAAGCGACCATCGGTGATCAGGGCAACATTTTTTCCCAGGCCTGCGCCCATGATCAGCGAAGTGGGCTTCAGCATTTCCGGCATGCCGGGCGCGCCTTTGGGGCCCACGTAGCGGATGACCACCACATCGCCTTCTTTGATTTTTTTATCGCGAACACCCTGTGCCACTTCGAACTCACCGTTGAAAACCCGTGCCGTTCCCTTGAAGCGTTCACCTTCCTTGCCGGTGATTTTGGCCACGGAGCCACGCGGGGCGAGGTTGCCGTATAAGATCTGGATGTGGGCCGATTTCTTCAATGGCTTTTCAACCGGGTGGATGATGTCCTGCTGGTCGAAGTCCAGCGCAGGCACATCAGCCAGATTTTCGGCAATGGTTTTGCCGGTTACCGTCATACAGTCACCATGCAAAAGTCCTTTGGCGAGCAGGTATTTCATTACGGCCGGAACGCCACCTTTTTTGTGGAGGTCTTCCATCAGGTATTTGCCGCTTGGTTTCAGATCTCCCAGCAACGGGGTTTCGTCCGACAATCGCTGAAAATCGTCAAGCGTGATTTTCACGCCTGCGGCTTTGCCCATGGCAATCATGTGGAGCACTGCGTTGGTGGAGCCGCCCAGTGCCATGATGATCCGCAGCGCATTCTCGAATGCTTTTGGCGTCATGATGTCGCGGGGTTTGATATCGCGCTCAAGCAGTACCCGGATGGCGCGGGCTGCCTCCGCACATTCTTGTTTTTTTTCGGGGCTGAGTGCCGGGTTCGAAGAGGTGTACGGCAAGGCCATGCCCAATGCTTCAATGGCGGAGGCCATCGTGTTGGCCGTATACATGCCGCCACAGGCGCCCGCTCCGGGGCACGAATGCTGGATGATGCCCTTGTAGTCTTCGTCCGACAACTTATTCGCCAATTTTTCACCCAGCGCTTCGAATGCAGAAATGATGTTCAGCGAGCGCCCCTTGTAATGGCCGCCCGCAATGGTGCCACCATAGACCATGATAGCCGGGCGGTTCAATCGCCCCATGGCAATCAATGAGCCGGGCATGTTTTTATCGCAGCCCACCACAGCAATCAGGCCGTCATAGTACTGTGCCCCACATACGGCTTCGATCGAGTCGGCAATCACCTCGCGGCTGATGAGCGAGTATCGCATCCCCTCCGTGCCGTTGCTGATGCCATCGCTTACTCCGATCGTGTGAAACACAAGGCCGACCAGATCCCGGCTCCACACCTCTTTTTTGATGTCTGCGGCCAGCCCGTTCAGGTGCATGTTGCAGGTGTTGCCGTCAAAGCCGGTACTCACGATGCCCACCTGCGCTTTTTTCAGGTCTTCTTCCGTCAGCCCAATGCCATACAGCATGGCCTGGGCGGCAGGCAGCGTGGGGTCCTGGGTGATGGTGCGGCTGTATTTATTCAGTTCCATAAAGTTGTTTTTAGAAAAGTTACGTCACACAATCACGTACGAGTAGCTTTTATCGAGCACCAGGTTCTGGTAGGCTTCCTGCACGATGGCTCCGAGCGTTTTTTTCCATGGCTTGGGAAAGGCCTGGCTTTCCACCGATTGTATGCCGACAACCTCGGCTGCGGTACCGCAGAAGAAGGCGCTGTCGGCTTCAAACAATTCTTCGGGGGTGGCGTGGCGCTGCTCCACCGGGATATCCAGTTCGTGGCAGATCTCGAGTACAGTTTGGCGGGTGATGCCGGGCAGGATGTTGCCGAGCGGAGGGGTGACCAGCTCGCCATTTTTTTCGAAAAAGAAATTGGCACCCGGCCCTTCGGCAAGGCGGCCTTCCATGTCGAGCATCAGAGCTTCATCGAATCCGCGCTGCCGGGCTTCGTTGGTAGCCATAATCGAATTGACGTAATGTCCGCATACTTTCGCCTCCACTTTGATGGATTTTGGATTGGGGCGCTGGTAGGAGGAAATACACACGCTCAGCATTTGATCACCGAGATATTTGCCCCATTCCCAGGCGGTGATCATCACAGAAACTTCTTTTGGAGCTGTGAGCGACATGTTGGGGCCGCAATAGACCAGCGGGCGGATGTAGGCGTTCGACAGGTTATTTTTTTCCAACACCTGGTAGCTGATCTGGGTCAATTCTTCGCTGTTGTAGCGAAAGGGTATGCCCATCAGTTGGCAGCTGGTTCGCAATCGGTCGAAATGCTGCTGGGGCTTGAAAATCTTTGTGCCGTTTACGGTTTTGTAGGCACGGATGCCCTCAAAGGTTCCATATCCGTAATGCAGGGTTTGGCCAAACAAGTCGGTACGGGCATCGTTTGCCTTCACGAAATGGCCATTTAGGAAAAGGGTTGTCTGGTCAGTGTAGTACATGGCGAGAACAATCGTTAGTTGGTTGCATGCGTTACAAAATGAAACCGCCCCGATTGAGGTCGGGGCGGTTTGTTCAGTGTTTTTTTAAATGTGCACTAACCGGCTGGCGGCCGAACAGGCGCGCTCAACAGACCCAAAACGGCAGTTGTTGCCGTGCGAAAAACAAGCATTGGCGAACTGATGATTGGGTGCATAGTTGCAAGAATGGCTATTTTATTCCGCGGGGGCAATAAGCTGCCGGTAATTTTTTTTTGATTTTGCCGTAACATACGTTAGTGTGTTTCTGAAATTAAAATCCTTTTCCTACCTTTCAAACCACCAAATACCTACTCCTTACCGTATGGATACCCAACACCCTCACCACGATTTTGCCATTTCGTGGGACAAGTACATGGACATTGCTGCTGTTGTTTTTGTGGCGCTGGCCATTCTTACGTTTCTGTATTATGAATTCCGGTTACTGCAAGTGAAGGATTACAAATCCAAATACGATTTTGTTAACCGGAATGAGATCAATTTCTTCTGGTACTCCGTGGTCTTGCTGATCATCTCAGCCTTTTTCCTGTCTCAGGGTTTTTCGACTGAGAAGATCATGGACATCGGTATGATCTGGTTTTATGTTCGGATTTTCCTGAGCATAAGTTTTGCCATCATCGCTTACTTCATCTTCAACACCATCGTGAAGATTTACTACCCCAAGTCCGTTGAGAAGAGATTGCGGAAGATTCGGGCCACCCCCCGGATTTCTTCGGCCGGAAATCAAATGCGCAAGCTGCGCGAAGAAGAGGAAGCGGCCCACCTGGAGGCCTCACAAGAGGCTGAACAGCGCAGCGGAATTCATTCCGTTGACTATGACGTGTGGCTGGATGAAAAGACCGGTGAAAAAATAGTGGAGAAATACTTCAGTTACGAACATGTAGAAGAGTGTGCGGAGTGCGGATATGTGACCTTGCGAATCGATTATGAAGAAGTAACGGCCCAGCCCACCGAATGGATGGATGGCCTACTTGTAAAGCACTACAAGTGCACGTATTGCGGACATCGAGAGCGGCAGGAGAAGGTTTTGGCCAAGACATCCAGCAATTCTTAAAAGCTGGAATCTGATCTCACGGAAGGCAACGCAAGTTGCCTTTTTTATTTTCGGGCGAGCGCCACGATGTTTTCCACATGTATCGTGTGCGGAAACATATCTACCGGTTGAACTCCGGTGATTTCATATTGCGTGCTTAAGATCGCCAGGTCCCGTGCCTGTGTGGCCGGATTGCAACTCACGTAAACGATTCTTTTAGGCTCGGCTTTCAGGAGCATAGTGCACACATTTTCGTGCATACCCGCCCGGGGTGGATCCGTAATCACGACATCGGGCTGGCCATGCTCGCGCAAAAAGGGCTCATTGAGAAGATCTTTCATATCTCCCGCAAAGAAGGACGTGTTCGGTATGTTATTGATTTGAGAATTTACGCGGGCATCCTCAATGGCATCAGCAACGTATTCAAGCCCAACTACATGACGTGCGTGGGGCGCTACGAAATTAGCGATTGTACCGGTGCCAGTATACAGGTCATACACCAACTCGTCTCCCGTGAGGCTAGCCATTTGCCAGGCTGCCCGGTAGAGTTGGAATGCCTGCTCAGAATTTGTCTGATAGAATGACTTGGGGCCCACCCGAAATTGCAACTCGCTATCGCCCGCGGCTGTAGGCATGCACTCGGTGATATAGGCGTTACCCTTCCAGCACACCATATTTAGATCGTGAAAGGTGTCATTTCGTTTGCCATTGATAACATAAAATGCTGAGGTGATTTGGTGGAATGCATTCGTAAGCGTAGTCAACATTTTTTCAATCCAGGGCATTTCGTCATAGGTGACCTGCAATATGATCATGGTCTCGCCACGGGTTGTGGTGCGGATGGTCAGTGTCCGTAAAAACCCAACCTGCTTCCGCAAATCAAAAAAAGGGATCTGGTTGTCGAGGGCCGTTTGGCGTGCCAGCAGCCGGATGGCATTGGACGGATCGGGTTGCAGATAACAGTTCTGCACATCAAACACACGGTCATACATGCGGGGAATGTGATACCCCAATCCCGGCCGATTGTCGGCTGCCTGCTCGGTGTTCAATTCTTCGCGCGTTCGCCACCGGTCGGCTGTAAAGGTGTAATCGAGCTTGTTGCGGTAGTACTGTGTTTTTTCCGAACCCATGATCGGGCGAATGGGCGGGAACGAGAGCCCACCGATTCGCTCCAGATGGTCGGCTACATGATGTTGATTGTTTTTGAGATGCTCCCGGTATTGGATATGCTGCCAGCTGCAGCCACCGCATAGCCCAAAGTGCTGGCAAAAAGGCTCGGAGCGAAAAGGTGATGGCGCTTCAACCGATACTACCCGTCCTTCAAGAAAACTGCTTTTGATTTTTGTGAGTGAAATGCAAACCACATCACCGGGAGCGCCCCCTTGAACGAAAATGACCTGGCCATTATAGCGGGCAATGCATTTACCCTCGGCTGCCATGGTTTGCTGGGTTATGCCCGTATGCGAATCACCTTTTTTCAGCGGGTTACTCATCTTGG
>DAIPHR010000120.1:0-9482 GCA_036771215.1 Cyclobacteriaceae bacterium | reverse complement strand
GAAGCACTCCATTTGAATTCACCTACCAAAATCTGGCCGTTCAAAACCAACTCACCACCCTTGTTCTCCAACGAGCCCAGGTTCTTCACCACGGAGTTGAAGCCCGTGGTAGACGGGATGTTCACATTCAACAAAAGGTCTTCCGACTGGCGGTTGTAGTAGTCCAACTCACCGGTCAACCGGTTGTTAAAAAATCCAAAATCTACACCTATATCCAACTGCCTGCTGGTTTCCCACTTCAGATTGGGGTTACCAATTTGAGAGGGTGCCTGACCACCGGCCCCTCCGTACGGAAAGGCCGAAAACAGGGCCAACTGGGGAAAGTTTCCAATCTCTGAATTACCCACCAACCCGTAACTGGCGCGAAACTTCAGGAAACTTACGATCCGGGAATCACTCAGGAAGCTTTCCTCCGTCATCACCCAACCACCCGACACAGCCGGGAAGAAGCCGTAGCGGTTGTTCGCGCCAAACCGGCTTGAACCATCGCTGCGGGCACTAACCGAAAACAGGTACTTGTTGGCAAACTTGTAGTTGGCCCGGGCAAAATAAGACAAGAATCTAAACTGCGTCTGGTTTGAAGAACCACCTGAAATAACCGCTGCGCTTGCGATTTTCTTATACGAATCAGATGGGAACTGCAGAGCTTCCACGAAGTTGCCCCGGTTGTCCGACTGCTGGTATTCCATGCCCACGGTGGCGTTGATGTCGTGCTTGCCGCCTATGTTTTTAACATAGTTAAAATAATTGTTCGTATTCCAGTTCACAACCGTCTGCGTGCGGTTGCTACCCAAACCTTTTGACGCACGGGTTTGGTTACGCACGGTTTGTGTCTGAAAGTACCCTTCCTCGACCTGATTGAGCACATCCAGACCGAACATGGACTGGAACGTGAGCCCGGGCGCCAGTTTGATCGTGGCATAGGCATTGCTGAAATTGCGGAACGACTCAGCCGTATACTTCGCGTAGTTCACCGAGATTTGCGGGTTGTAATAGAGCGGAATGTTGGGGTCACCGGGGGGGGTACCTGCCGGCAAGCCCGCTCCGGGCTCACCCGCAGGAATCACGTTCGGTGTCATCGGCATCAACGCCACGCTTTGCAGCGGATTCGAAAAAGCGTTGTCATCCGGCAAACGTCTATTGTAGGTGCGGGCGAAATTCATGTTCAACCCGAGGTTCAACCAATCCGATGCCTTGTGATCGAGATTCAGACGTGCCGTCATCCGCTCAATGTCGTTGCCGATCATGATACCCTCTTGCTTGAGGTATTGACCGGAGAGGAAAAACTTCGTGCGCTCGTTACCTCCGCTCATCTGAAAATCAGCTTTTTGCATCGCACCTCTCCTGACTACCACATCCTGCCACTCATCGGGCCTGTTCGGGTTGGTTTCCCACTGGTTATAACTGTAATAGTTCATCAGATCTTTGGCGAACTGGGTATCGCTGCCCGGGTCGTTGGTTGGCACACCGAAGGCATTATCGGTATAAGCTGCCCCTTCCAGCAACAACTCCGCATACTGCTGTGAGTTGAGGAAATCCACACGCTTGGTTGACTCTGAAAAACCGGTTTGGTAATTGAAATTCACCGTTGTTTTGCCGGCCTTACCCTTTTTCGTAGTGATGAGCACCACACCATTTGAGGCTCGTGCTCCGTAAATAGCACCCGCTGAAGCATCTTTTAACACTTCAATAGATTCGATATCATTTGGGTTAAGGTCAATCAGGGAATTGGTGGCTCCACCGTAATTGCTCAGGTTGGCGGCTGTGATCGGAATACCATCCACCACATACAACGGCTGATTGCCCGCGCTGATAGACGAGTTACCGCGGACGCGCACGCTAACGGCTTGCCCTAACTTACCGGACTGGCTGTTGACATACACACCGGCCGCTCTGCCTTGCAGGGCAGCATCAACGGTTGGCACCGGCATAAACTCAATGTCTTTAGCCTTTACCTGGGCGATGTTACCCGTCAAATCCTGCTTCAACTGGCTACCATATCCCGTTACCACAACTTCAGAAAGTTGCTTCACATCGGCCTCAAGTACCACGTCCACGGCATTGCGAGCACCAACCTCCACTTCCTGGGAGACGTAACCGATAAACGAAAATACCAACGTGGCTCCTTCGCTGGGCACGCTCACGGTATAACTTCCATTGGCATCCGTTACCGTACCACCGGTCGTTCCTTTGACCAGTACATTCACACCCGGCAGCGGTGAACCATCTTCTGATGCTGTCACCTTGCCGGTAATCGTTCTGCCTTGTGCCCACACGAGGGAGGACATCAAAACAAAACCACTTACGAGCAGTAAAAATTTCCTCATAGATAAAGGTTTAGTTTGATCAGGCGAAGGTGCGATTTTATTGAAACATAACGAAGCCTTAACGCTACTCTTTTTGAAATGAAAGTATTGCTACCATTAATGGCAAAAAAATGGGCCGCATCGCGGCCCATTTCAAACATTCGCGTGACTTGTCTTAGAGTTTGGTGAACGTCAGGTAAACCCGGGTATACCAGTTACAATAGCCGTTTCTGCGGCCGTACTCATCCACATCATCGTCAACTGCAAGCGAAAATACCTGGCCGGGCGTGAGTCCGTCCAGATCAGTGCGATAGTGCCCGCGGTTCGGAAATTCTCTGCGCGGAATGCCCCTGGGCATCAATGCATCGCCCAGGAACGAACCGGGTGAGCCAGCCGAAGTCGGGTTAAAAACGGCACCCGTGGTGGTGTAAAATATCCGCTCCGAAGTGCAGTTAACACCGGTGCTCGCCAAGGGCGTAAACACTGTACCCAGGTTGGTATTGGTCGTGCCGACCGGGAAGCCTAAACCAGCTGGCGCGGCCGTGTTCATCGTAGTTATCGACCCGGCCGTATTACCCGAACCGGTCACATTCAGCACTGCTGCTTCGAAGTTAATGACCATCGTAATGTCCCGTCCTCGATACTTCGCGGTGAACTGACGCTGGGTCGGAAGACCACCGGGCACGGTAGAAAGCGTTACCGTCTGAGTAGAGTCAGTGGTGGAATTGCCAAACACAAACGGCCGCATCCAGGCCTGCGGGAACGTGCGCATGATCTGACGGTTGTTTGCATTGGTAGCAAAATCAGGTGCCCAGCGGCCAACCTGTACCATCCGGTAGGTACCGGTATAGGCACTTGGATTAGACGGGGTGGTCATGCGCTGAACCAACATGGTGTAAATCATCGGGCTGCTGTAGAAGATACCACCCGTAACGTTGGGCGTAATGTTCGCCTCATTTTGGTTGCCCAAACGGGGCGACACCGTTGTCTGGGGGTTACTTACTGTAAAAGCTCTTCCCTGCTTATCGTAAATCTTCACGCGGAAAATCACACGGTCGCCAGCGGCCAGCGAGCCCGGGAAAGCCACCGCAGGACAAACGCTCGGAAAAATTCCTGTACACGTTGTTGGGTTCGGCAGACCATCAGGATCGGTCGTCAACGTGTTCAACGCTGTAAGCGTTTCCGTGGCCGTAATGCGGACAGGCTGTGAACGCAGGTAGTCACTGTAAGTGGGCTCCGGCACTTTCGCCAGGCCCATCTGGCTGGCCGAAATGGTTTTTACCAACACCTCTCTGGTAATAAACCCGGTGGCACCCGCACGATGGGTGGCAAAAACCTCCATACGGTCCAGATCGGCACCAAAATTCTTGTCTACCGATTCGTACACCGCTTCAAAAGCACTGTTGTTCAGGTTGTCCAGTTCCCACACGTTTGACGTGATTTTCCACACACGCAAATAGGAGCCGGTTTCGCGATTATCATAGGGCAACGGGAACAAGTCCTCGTTGGGCTCGCAGGACATAACAATGCCCCCTGCGAGTAAAACGCCCATGGCTAAATATCGTTTAATGTTCATGGTTGTCAGGAATTAGAAGTTCAAGTTAGATGTGTTGTTGTCCCAAAACACCCGCTGGCTCAGGTTGGCCTTCTGCGTAACCGATTTGTTCAGGTTAGCAAAGTTGGCCGGGTACCAGAACGACCGGGGGAAATCACCGGGCGAGGGGTTGATGACCGGCTGCATTCCTGTCGGTTTGCCCGTTCTGCGGTACAGATTGTAGGCTTCATAACCATTGCCGAAGAGGGCAACCCAATACTCGCGGCCTACATAGTTCATTGCCTCGTCAGCCGACACAGCCAACCGATTGGCAAACGCTGCGTTCGCTGACGTTACATAATTGTTTACATCGGTTGTATAGTTGGCTGCCGGATAAAACGTATTAATGGTAGTCCCTTCATTAGGCGAAGCTGCGGCAGAGTTGGTCAAGAAAGTACCATTCGTTGCCCAGTCGCGCACGTCCGTCATTGAATTGCGGATACCGTTCTCGTAGTGTCCTGCGGCCGTTGTCGGAGAATTTACACCCGCCAGGGTCAACTCTGCCTCGGCCAGCATAAACTGAACAAACGAACGCATCATCATGGGCTGTATGCCAGCCCCACGCATACCCTGAGACGAACCTACAGCGGCACCGTGGTTATTGTCAAAACGACCACCAACCGGGTAGGCACCATAAGCGGTGCGCAACAAACCATCCGGGGGAATACCTTGCGGATCGACATGGTCGCGTCCCCAATACCCGCGATCCGAGGGTACACAGAAAGTACGACCCCAGGCCGCATTTGCGGGATTATTGGTCGGGTGTGCTGCATCTGTACCCATTGGAGGAGCACCAGCAGCCGCGTTCAACACAAGGGCTGTTCCCGTTGATGACGGATAGTGGTTGGGCAGGGATTCTCCCAGACAACGCAACTCGTTTGTGCTGGTCGAGTTCTGCAAAACCTGCCGGTTGAAATAGAATCTCATCCGCGGGTCACCGGGTGCGCTTCCAGCAGTAGTAAGATTGGTCGCGTTATACCCGTGAAACATATGCCACATCAACCAATTTGACTGATAATCCCCTCCACCACCGGGGTACTGGCCGATAAATCTCGGATGGCGTGCATCCGGGTCGGCCGAGTTAGTGCTATACCGCCAAATAAAATTCTCGTTGGCAGCGGTGATCAAACCACCAAGAGGAGCTGGCTCTGTGAGCAGGGCATTAATCCCTGCCGTTGCCGCTGCCGCATTGGTTAACCGAAGGTTGAGGAAAATCTTCAGTTTAATCGTATTGGCCAGTCGGATCCAGCGGGTGAAGTTGCCACTGTAATACAGGTCCTGTACACCGGGGGCTACCGGACTGAGGTAGCCGGCCGGAAGACCGGTAGTCGCATTGGTCGAAAGGTCAAGCTTGGCCTTATCCAATGTGGCGATCGCCAGATTGTAAATATCAACTGCCGCATCGGCTTTCGGGTTAAAATTAGCCGCTCCTTGGAATGCCTCGCTAAAAGGAACATCGCCAAAAAGATCAACCAACATCACCAGCGTATAGGCCTGGATAACACGCGCCATCCCGGCATGGCGGGCAAAGCCATTAGCATCGGCCGATTTAATCAAGGCATCAGCATCGCTCAATACACTGGCATAAGCCGTTGCCCAAATGCCGTTAAAGGTCTCTGGTGAGGAGGAGTTCAGATAAATCTGACCAGCGCCATTCAACAAACGGGTCATCTGTGCCGTTTGCGTATTGGCACCGTTAAAAACGGCCGGTAGCTGACGTTGAATCGAATTCAGCAACAAGTTAGGCAATGCCTGGTCAAGTTGCACGGCATTCGGATCCTGGCGCAAATCCAGCGTACAGGAACTTGCCAGCACCACACCGACCACTAATGCTAGTTTCTTATATAGTTTCATAATTACTCTTCAAATTTAAATTAGAAAGTAAGACGCAATACAGCACCATACCTGCGCATGCTGGGGCCGGTCAGGTAATCAAAACCAAGCCCTGAGTTTACACCCAAGCTCGCCACTTCCGGATCCCAATTCACATATTTAGGAGCTCCAAACGCAAAAAACCAAAGGTTGTTGGCATTCAGGGTAAAAGAGGCCGCCTTGAAAGGTGTTTTTGCCAAAATCTGGCGGGGCAATTGGTAGCCGAGCGAAATCTCACGGATGCGGATGTTGGTTGCATCGAACATCGCATTGTCATTGCGGCCGAAGAACTGGAGGTTAAATCCATAGTCGGCAGCCGTGAGGGTGATGTCGTTCGGAGCGAATCCGTCTACCACACCATCTGCATCCGTATCAACACGCTTCACACCCGGTGCAATAAACGCCAGATCGCGATTCAAAACGCTCTCCGATGCCAATACACCGCGGGCCAGAAGAGCTGACGGGGTGGAGGCATACATCTTACCGCCTTTGCGGTAGTCAATCTGAACGGAGAAGGTAATACCCTTGAACGAGATGGTATTGATCAACGTAGTCAGGAAATAGGGGTTGGGATCTCCCAGTTCACCAATGAGCGGGTCCAATTCATGGAACCCATCGGCACCCACAATCGGGTTGCCGTTCGGGTCACGGGCAATGCGTGTTCCTTTAATAATGTTCATCGGACGACCGGGCACGGCAAAGTTTCCAAGGTCCGAAAAACCTGCAATCGGTGTTTCGAGTATACCCTCCCCGAGTGTTACTACTTCGGGGCGCACAGCCGTGAAATTCCAGATGACATCCCACTGCAGGCCGTTTGACAGTTTCAGCGGTGTGCCATTTACGGCTATTTCAATTCCCTTATTAGTAACCTTTCCCAGGTTCAGCAAAGTTCCGGTAAAGCCGGTGGCAGGGTCCACCGAAGCATCGGTGATCAAGTCGCGGGTAGCGCGGTTATACACGGTGAAGTCGAGACCTAAACGGTTGTTAAACATCTTGGCTTCAAATCCCGCTTCAACTTCGCCAATCAACTCGCCACGCAACCCGGGGTTACCCAACCCGTTGCTGATGGTGTGCTCAGCAAACACGGCACTGGAAGCGTCAACAAATCCGCGTGAATTGGGCGCAATAACGGTGCGGGTATTGTAGGGTGCCGGGTAACCTGCCGATGTTCCGTACCCCACGCGCAGTTTCAAGAAGTTGATCGTCTTGCTCTTGATGGAACTGAAGGCTTCCGTCAAATCAACTGAACTGCTGACACTGGGGTAGAAAAGGGTGTTGTTTCCTTCTTCCAGGAAGGAAACCCAGTCGTTACGACCCGCCAGATTCAGGAAGATGAAATTCTTATAGTCAAACTGGAAGTCACCATATAACCCGTAGCGCTGCGACTCGTCTAAGCGCTGGAAAACACGACCGCCAAATGCACCACTTCGGGATGAGGATACCTGAAAATTACTGTGTCGCATCAGGCCGGGTACAATTTGTTGTTCCGAATACAAGCCATCCCGCTCGAACTTATCGTATCGGGCATTGAAACCCGCGCGCGCAGACAGGCCGATATCGGACGTAATCTTTTTGTTGTATCCAACAATAAAATCATGGTTCCAAATGGTGTTCGAGATGGTTTGCGTCTGCAGTGCTCCGTTGTCCAGCGGAACCAACGTAGGGCTTACACCCCGGTTGAACTCGCGGTTCTGGCGCTGGGTGTAGAAGTCCAGACCAACACGATACGTCAGCGACAAGTTGTCGTTGATATCATAATTAATTGACGTGCTGTTGAAGAAACGATCGGTAACGTCTGTTTCCCGCGTGTATTTGGCAAGCCAACGTGCATTGGGTATATCACTGCCCGGGCGATACCAAACCATCCGCTTATCGGGCGTTTCAAACGGGAACAACTCCGTGTCATTAATATTATAGTTGGGGGGCGAATACAGGAAGTTGGCGTACAATGAGGGCACGTTACCAAATGCACCTCCACCACCGGTGGCACCGTTCAGAGGCGGTGTAGCGAAATCGGTGTGGGAATACATCAATGACGAGTTGATCGACAGCCGGTCGGAGAGACTGGCATTGAAGCCGATGGAAACGTTGATTCTCTCCAGATCGTTACCCGGAGCATAACCTTCCTCCGTGGTGTAGCCCAGAGTTCCTGTAACGCCCATTTTGTCTGTTCCACCAGAAACTGATACCGAGGAGTTCGAAACCACGCCTCTGCGGAAGAAATCATTCAGATTAAGAGAATACCGATAGGGAATTCGCTTATAGGCCGTGTTAGCAAGGAAGGGATCTCTCCGCGTGAGGTCACCCAACCACTGGTACGGGTGGCCCACCGAGTCAATCTCGCGGTAGTTAGCACCCCAGTTGCTGAAAAACTGTGAGGTGTTGGTCAACTGCTGAAATCCATTTCCATAATTCTGCTGAACATCCGGCAACGAGGCAATTTCATTCATACCGATGGTTTGCTGGATATTGATTTCCGTGGCGCGCTTCTTCTTGCTGCCGGATTTAGTCGTAACCACAATAACACCATTGCGACCCTGGTCTCCGTAGAGAACCGTTGCCGCCAAACCTTTCAATACGTTCACACTCTCAATGGCGTTGGGATCCAAATCGAGGAATCGGCTGGTAGCTGTTGCGGTACCACCGGTTGTAAAGCCAGATGCATCGTTTGTCGCGCCACTAAAAGGCACACCGTCTACCACCCAAAGGGGCTGAGTGTTCCCGGTAATCGTGGAATAACCGCGGATGTTAATCTGAGAACCCGTACCAGCTGTACCCCCCGTAGGGTTGATTGTAACCCCAGGGATTTTACCCATCAGGATACGACCGATGTCGTTAACCGGACGAGCGGCAATGGCCTCAGAGCCAACTCCGGCAACCGCATATCCCAAGGCCTTTTTCTCCTTGGCAAAACCCTGGCCAGTTACGACCACTTCCGTGAGCTGTTGCACATCGGCAGCCAACACAACGTCCACCGTTGATCGGTTGCCCAATTCAACTTCCTGCGAAGCGTACCCGATAAACGAAAACACGAGCACAGCGCCCGAACTCGGGACGCTGATCCGATACTCTCCGTTGGCATCCGTAACGGTACCCGTGGTCGTCCCCTTCACCAGCACGTTTACACCGGGCAGAGATGAGCCATCTTCCGATGCCGTCACCTTGCCGGTTACCGTGCGGTCTTGCGCGTAGACCGTCAGCGCAAACACGAAGGAGAGAAACGTTAGTAGAAACTTCCTCATAGTTTGTAGTTTAAGTTAATATTAAGAGTGCCAAGGTAACCTAACTTTTATATTTTCACCAAAACGGAGTAATACTTTTAGTCCAAAATTTGTTGGTTCAGAATAAAAACAAAAAAACCCACCGAAATTCGGTGGGTTTCCAAATAAAATTCTGTTTTTTGGGCTCCTAGGCCTCGGCAGCTACCGAAACGAACGACTTGTTCTCGCGACCTTTCTTAAACGTAACTACCCCATTCGTTAACGCGAACAGGGTATGATCTTTGCCCATGCCCACGCCCTTGCCAGGGTGATGCTTGGTGCCGCGTTGCCGAACAATGATGTTACCGGCAATCACCTTCTGACCACCATACACTTTAATACCCAGTCGCTTGCTTTCCGATTCGCGGCCGTTCTTTACTTTACCTTCACCTTTTTTATGTGCCATACCTTAACTTCAGATTTGCGATTTATGATTTTAAAATATCAACC
>DAIPHR010000119.1:0-9491 GCA_036771215.1 Cyclobacteriaceae bacterium | reverse complement strand
TAGAGCACCTGACTCATAATCAGGGGGTCGCTGGATCGTGCCCAGCTGGGCCCACTTTAACACCTCATCCTTTCCTTTTTGAATCCGCGCTTTAAGCAGTTCATTGTTCATCTTGGCCTCTTCGCAGTCACCTTTGTAACCACCACGTTGGCGGGTGCCGAGTGGGTGTATAGCCGGTCGGTGTTTGACCCCACCTTTTCGTGGCATGACTTTGCTTTGGGGTTGCCGTATTCTGTCGCTTTCCTCTCGATTTTGACTGTACATGAGTTTGGCCACTACTTCACGGCTTTGTACTACCGGGTCCGGGTTACATTACCCTATTACATCCCGCTGCCGCCCGGGTTCATGCTTTTCGGCACGTTGGGCGCTTTAATTCGCCTGAGGGAACGCGTACGGTCAACAAAAGTGAATTTTGATATCGGTATCGCTGGTCCGTTGGCCGGATTTGTTTTAGCCGTAGGCATCCTGGCATACGGATTCACGCACCTTCCACCGGCCGAGTATGTCTTTCAGTTTCACCCGGACTATGAAAAGTACGGACTTGATTATGCCGACCATGTGTATCCGCCAGCACCGATGCCGCCCGGTGTGATCGATATCAAATTGGGCAAGAGTCTCCTGTACTCGTGGATGGAACGACTGGCGGATGACCCACGCGCTGTACCCAACCCTCACGAGATCATCCATTACCCGTTGCTTTTTGCTGGTTATCTGGCGCTTGTGTTTACAAGTATCAATCTCCTCCCCATTGGCCAATTAGACGGGGGACATGTGCTTTACGGGCTGATCGGGCATCGTAGGCACCGGTTGGTTGCCTCTATCATTTTTGGTTTGTTCATCTTCTATGCCGGTTTGGGTTATATCAACCCGGCCAGTCCGGGCGACCAACTGATTTGGGAGATTCCGCTTTTCATCGGGTTCTTGTACCTGTGTTTTACTGGCCTCCGGCTTCATTGGCAGAACACGCTGATGATTGCGTTGGCGGTATTTACCGCACAGTATGTGCTGGCGACCGTTTTCCCCGGCATCAAAGGCTACTCCGGTTGGTTGTTCTTTGGATTGCTGTTGGGCCGCTTCGTGGGAGTTCCTCATCCGCCAGCCGAAGTAGAGGAAAAGTTATCTTTGGGCCGGCAAATTCTCGGATGGCTCGCGCTGGTCATTTTTCTCATCACGTTTGTGCCTAACCCGATTGAGATTTTTGAATCGCTGCCGCCTACGGATGGCGCACCATAATGCGCTGAGTAACGATCGAGTCGTTCATCCGGCAGGTAACGATCATCAGGCCCGGCATTGCTGTAGTCAACGTGATTTTCTTACGACCTCCTTCATCCGTTTCAACAAAAGGTATTGAACGCCCCAGCATGTCATGCACCTGGACTTGCTGGACTTTTGTTGGCACGAAAAATTCGCCTGCGTTAGGGTTGGGATAAATGACTAACCCGGATTCTTCTGTGACGGATGTGGTCAGGTTATTACTTTTTCCAAACACGGGGCGAATCATAAGACTGCCGGTCACCTGTGTGTTTTGGAGCCAGTTACCACCCGTGTTGTAATACATCCGGCTGCCGGTGTCATTGCTTTTGTCAAGGCCTACCGCAATGATAGATGCGGTACCCTGCCGCCAGCCCACATAAAACCGGCCACCCACCAACAGCGCGGGGTTGAGTGCGTAACGGACAAACTCGTTTTGAGTCGTCCGTTTGATGGTGATGTCCTGAACATGCAGCAGGTTGCCGGGCAGGTTGTTGTTGTCACCTAAAATGATCAGTTGCAATACCTGGTTGTTTTCCTCGCCAAACTTGGGGAAATGAAGATCAACGGCTGTCAGGGTATCCACACCACTGAACCGGGAATCGAACTGATAGGCCAGGAAGGAACCCGGCTGATCAAGACCCGCACCATACTCGCCTGTGCCATCATCATAGGCATAATAGTTGCGTGCCCGAAATCGATATGTGATCGTGTCGTTGCTCCGAAAATCCATTGGTGTAAACTGAGGATCGTAGTCGGCCGCATTGTCGCCTGAATTGATCTTCACCTGAAGTAGAATATCGGTCGAGTCGGCCACCGGGTCGTAGAAAGCCGGGTTGTTGGGGAAGGTGCTTAGTGTGATTGTTCTGCGCTCGGAAGAACCCAACGTGTTGCCAATCGAAATGCTGTCCTGAACTTGCACAGTCACCGGGCCGGTCACCACTCCATTCGTATAGGTGGTAACATCGCTTTGCACCCGGTAGCTGATGGGTATCTGTTGGTCCTGTTCCTTTATGTTGAGTATCTCAAATTGCGGAGCGGTCATCAGCGTGGTTAGCGAGTTGCGCGCATGGCGGAAGGGAACGCTTTGGTAAGGTTGAAAAAGCGGAGTTAGTCGATCTCGCTTACTGGCACGGTCAGTGAAGGAGGTGCCCACCAGATTGCCGTTTACATTCAGGTAAACATAATCGAGGTGCCAGGTGTCGTAAGGACCGGAAAGCCGAGCGAAATTCTCGAACCGAAATTGGAAGTTGTTGTGAAAATAGCGGCCGTCAGTCGCAGCTACAGGGAGGCTGATGCGCGAGAATCGATCGCTGGGTACATTGCTGTTTTGGATTTGCAGGATGGTTGTCCATTTTCCTGTATTGTCCTTAAATGAGATGCGCAACTGGTCCTCGGAATCAGGTTGCTCACCATTGCCGGTCGGTTGAAAAAAGAATGTGAGATAAACGGTACTGCGTTGCCCTAGGGGCACCAGATCGAGCCGGAGAGGTCTTGATACGAGTCGATCTGAAAATCCTTTCGCAAGTACATCGTTGAGGCTCCGCGGCCGTCCCAGCGAATCAAGTCCGTCAAATGTGGCAACCCCCATCGAAATGGGAGCGATGGCCATATCCTCATTGCGCCACACCGATTGATGGGTAGTCCACAGCGTGTCGTTAGGCACCGAAGGCCTCCCTAGATTAAAGGTTGAGAAGTCATCCCAAAACGGCAATTTCATGGCCGTGAGCGTCTGGGTCCGTCCGCCAGTTTTTATTTCCCGGCTTTCGGGGTGGCGTTCCACAGGGGTGAGTTTGATTTGTGCCAGACTGATGGAAGCAACGGCCATTAAGCCGGATAGAAATAATGCCCGAATCTGGTGGCTGTTATGTGTCACAAACTGTCGTCATTTCCACCTGCATTCCCATCACCGGTTGGGTCTTTGTAATCTTTCGGTCCAATCCACAGGTCAATGGGGTCGCCCAGCCGAACCGAATCACCGGGGAGGGGCAGTTGTTTGTAAACGAAAATGTCCATGCCCGTAGTATCTACACCGTCCGCAATTAATACTTCGCCCAAGTGAAGATTCCAGTTCAGCAATTTGATCTTAGCGCGGGTGAATGAATCACCAATCAGGCTTCCAACTACAAAGTCGGCTGGCCCGCGGCCATCTCCTACAACCAGATCAATCACGGAGCCTTTCGGTAGCCGGGTTCCTGGCAAAATCCGCTGCCCCCGATAACGAACTTCGATCACAAAATCGCGAAACGGACTTGGGTCAAAATAGATCACACCGCGTCTCAACTGGCTGCTTTTGAGCACGGCCTCGGCATTGATCAGCGACCGTTCAACGATTTCCGGGACCGGCACGGTAGGCGCCTGGCTCTGGTTGAGTGTAATATAAATGAGTCGGCCCGCCTTGACACGGGCACCTGGGCGGGGCACTTGTGTGAGCACAACAAAAGGGGGAGTATCTTCCTGATAGGCTGAGTCGCTCACCTCATAACGCAACCCATAGCGCGCTGCTTCCTCGCCCACTTCTGCAGCGCGTTTACCGGTAAGATCCGGCACGACAACCGTCTCCCCGTGGCTCGTGGTGGACGGGAGATAGATGTAAAAGAAGATGATGGCTAACAGTACCGTGATGATAACCGGTAGTGCCAGATTAACCAGCAGGGCTCGAAGGGTATCGTTTTTCCACGGCAGTTTCATCGATCACGAGTTAATAATTCAAGGATGACAGGTAATCACGTTTGACCCGTAAAGATCGCTGGTGCCGTTCAAACGCCAGATCGATTAGGCGACTAATAAGATCAGTGAACGGAATTCCACGTTCGTTCCACATCATGGGGTAGCCGCTTGAGTTGGTGAAGCCGGGTATGGTATTGATTTCATTGATGAACACCTCGCCCTCGGGTGTGAGAAACAGGTCAACACGGGCAAAGTCTTCGCACATCAACGTTTGGTACGCTTTTAGCGAAAGCTCCCGGATGCGCTCGGTTTCTGTCGCCTTCAGCCGGGCGGGTATCTCAACCCGGGCGGCATCCGGGTCTACGTATTTGGCCTCGAAGGTGTAAAACTCATACTTGGGGTTCACCACAATCTCGCATGGCAGGGAGGCCTTTGGCGGACGATTGCCGAGTATCGAACACTCCACCTCCCGACCGGCAATAAAGGATTCCATGAGAACGGTGTCATCGTATAGGAAACCTTCTTCAATCGCCCGGTCGAAATCCGATTCGCTGTTCACTTTCGTAACACCCACGGACGATCCCAGGCTCGCTGCTTTCACCATGAAGGGCAAGCCTAGTTTTTCACGAACGGCTGGGAAGGAGAGGGAAGAACGTTCATCGAACGTAACCACCAGGAACGGAGCCACCGGTAGTTGTGCCTGTTGAAGCAGGCGTTTAGCCATGAGTTTGCTCATGGAGACGGCTGATCCAAGAACACCTGTGCCCACCATTGGCAAGCTCAAGGCCTTTAGTAAACCCTGAATGCTGCCATCCTCGCCATCGGTGCCGTGCAGCACGGGAAAGACAATATCAAATTCCAGTTGTTGAGCGCCCGCCCGAAAAACCGCGCGTTGCGCGTTGAGATCAACCGATAGGATTTGGCCTGATGAGATGTCGCGCGTGATGCCGTTGGTCAGGTGCCAAACACCCTCGGCTGAAATCCCGATCGCGATCGGATCAAACCGGTTTCGGTCAATCTTTTCGAAAATGTTTTTTGCCGAATTTACCGATACCCCATGCTCAACGGAGCGTCCTCCGTACAAAATCGCTACGCGGATCTTTTTCATCCTAAAAAATAATTCCAAAAGTACCGATTTTTCATGAAGGCTGAGGTGGTCAGTTGCCGCTCAGAAAGATCTTTTCACCAAATAACTGATTACCGATCTGGATGCGTACGATGTAGATGCCGGAGGCTGCGTTGCCCAAGTCGAAAAAATAAGTTTGATTTAGAGTGTCCGGGTATTCCATGTCCGCCAGGGATTGCCCCATCAGGTTGAGGACTTGCAGACGAACCGCGCTGCGTTCGGGTAAGTTAAAAGTGATGCGAAAATCGGGTGTTTCCTGATACAGCGCATACAAAGCGTCAATGCGCGGTGGATTGATTTCGTCATCCTGAAATAACTCAATGTTGTCGATGTAGAGATTATTACCGTTGCCGTTATACACCGCCCAGGCAAGCCGAATGTTTTGCTGCTGGGCGTAGGTATTCAGGTTGAGGTAACGCTTGGCCCAATCGGAGGAAAGTGCAGGAACCCATTCTGCGGGTGACTGGCGGGTGGCGAACTGCTCGCCTGTTTCATCTAAAAGAATGTCGGTGTAAGTGACTCCACAGTCGCGGGAGGCCAACACCTGAAGCCGTTCAACACCGGGTGAACGAAGGGCGTAACTGATGTCGAAAAACAAGCTCGCTTCAAACGCGCGGCTAAAATCGAGTACCGGACTGACCAACCAGGATTGATTGCCCGTCAACACATTCGTGAAACCTGGATATCGGATCGATGACCCAAAATTGGTGGAAGCGGCTGCCCATCCCGCCTCCGTTCCGTCTGTAGCCACTGGCCAGTTGGAAGCGGATTCAAAATTTTGCCGTAGCGGTATGGGTTCACTGCGGGTGTTGACAATCGCGGGGCGAGTAACCGAATTGTTCTGGGGGACATCATCCACCAGGCCGTTGGGTTGATCAACGGTGACAGAAATCGTGTTGCTTCCGGGTGGGAGCGAGAGAGGTGTCAGCGCCAGGGTCATCGATTGACCAGTGCCGAGGTTAAGGCTGCTTATCGTTTGGTTGACTACCGCACCTTGATTGATCTGAATAGCTGCACGCACGGAATTAATTGTTTCCGAGCCTTGATTTCGAATCAACAGTTCGGGTGACACGTTCGATTCGCAACTCACCCGTGTAGGCCGGTTGATTTGCTCAAGCGCAACATCCAGAAAAGAACCGGTCACAATCCGGATGTTATCGAGGAAAAGATTATTACCAAATCCGTTGGTAGCCTTAAAACGGAGTTGAACCTGCGGTTGCCCCAGGTATGCACCCAGATTAATGGATTCGGTTCGCCATTGAGCTGCTCCTGTTGGGCTAAAGTTGCTGCTCGTTTGCGGTGCTGTTTGTAGTGCAGGTGCCGCCTTATTGTAGATGATCAATGATCCGGTTTCGGAACAGACCGTTGACACGGATACCTGCAGGCGGTCATTGGGTTGGCCCGGGTAGGGCGCGTAAGCAACGTCAAATTGTAAGAGAGCCTGAGCACTGGCAGCCAGATTGACGGGTGGCAGAATTAACATATCCACCGCTCCTTCATTTTCATAATCATAAAAATTTAAACGCATGGCCGTGTTACCGCTCAATCCATTGTTTGCCGCCACTATTTGCCAGGTAGTGAGACCATCCGGGTTTTGAATCTGCCAGTTGGCTGGCAGGCTTCCGCTGAATGTCTCGAACAGGGGCGGGCTCACGGTTGCTGTTGTCAATACGGCCAGGGATTGGTAGTTATTGGTGGCCTTGTTGTCGGGGCCACCATTAACACTGAGTACTTCAAATTCCAGCAGTGAAGCCCCGGGCGCGAGCGTGAGCGGGGGCAGCGAAATGATTGCGGCATCCAGGGGATTGAGGGTTTGTGTGAAATTGGCATTCTGGCTATTGCCATTCACGCTTACCCGTAGGGTGAAACCGGTAATGCTATTGGAGCCATAGTTGCGAACCTGGATTTGGGGCGTCACTATCCCTACGCAGGCAGACGTTGTTGGATTAAGAATTGACCGGATGCCCAGGTCGTTGGCTACAACCGTTGGAGGCACAGAGCCCGGTGAGGTAAGTAAACTTGCTCTTCGCGGTGAATTATTTATCACGACATCCATGCGTTCGACTTGCTTAATGGTAAATAAGTTCATGCAGCGATCATCGGTGTAGTCCAGGTAATTTTGAAACATCTTATTGCCGCCACACGTCACCTGCGGGTGACTGGGGCAATTGTTGGTGGGGCCAGGCTGAGGCGGGGTGTCATCCACATAATCGGTGCCAAGGCAATTGTTCCCATCGCCCCAAATATGGCGCAGGCCGAGGAAGTGCCCAACTTCGTGCGTTGCCGTTCGTCCTTTATTAAACTTAGGGTCGAGGTCGAACGGCCCATCGTCAACGGAGCCGGTTACATCATAATGCAATACTATACCATCCGTGAGGGCATCGTTGGATGATTCCTCCAAACCGGGCAGAGGCGAAACGGGAAACTGGGCGTAGCCGATAATACCTTTCGGATCAGTCAGGTTGCAAACCCAAATGTTGAGGTAGCGGTCGGAACGCCAATAGCTTAGCGATTTTAATTGATAATCGTCCGCTTGTTGCCACGAGGGCTTCGTGCCCTGCACGCGCACAATACCTGTGGTGGCCAGACCTTCGGGATCCTGCAGGGCAAGTACAAATTCAACATCCATCGTGCCGGCAACGGATTGAAATTGCGCGGGTGTATTGGTTGCATCAGCATTTAATCTCTTAAAGTCCTCGTTCAAAACGCTGATCTGGGATTGAATCTGAGCATCGCTGATGTTAGTGCCTGTGCCCACCGGCTCACCGTTGTGGATCACGTGAACGACTACCGGTATCGTATAAGTTGACTGGGTTTGATGTAAACGCTGAGCCGATTTACGTGGCGACCGCAGTTTCCCCGACATCCAGTTTTCGAATTGATCAATGGATTCAAGGCCGGGATTCTGGAGTTCGCGCCATTTGGTGAATTCCACGGTACCGCAGCGATCCTGTCCATAGGCAGCCGATGCCAGCAAAAGAATCAGGGTAATGGGCAAGAGGCGCATGAGGGGTAAAAATAACGATGCCGAAAGGCAATCTTAGATGGTATTCAGTAAAAAAGGTTTACCCGGTCAATGCCCGAATCGGGCCAATCGTAACCCCTAGACAGGCATCAGGTTCACGACTTCAATTGACTTAACCTCCGGAACAGCCTTGCGCACGGCTTCTTCAACTCCGGCTTTAAACGTCATGGTCGACATCGGGCACGTGCCACAGGCGCCAACAAATTCCAAACGTAAAATGAGGTTATGGGTCAATTCGAGAACACGTACATTTCCGCCATCGGCCTCCAGATAGGGGCGAATGCTATTGAGCGATTGCTCAATGCGCGTCTGCAAATCCGAGGTCGCTGTTTTCATACACCCACCGTCAATTCCACTTTCTTCGTTTGTGCAAAGGTAGCATTTCGAATGGCAACCTGTCGTGCCAGCGATTCGGCCAAATGGGTAAACGCTTCCGCTGTTGCGCCCCCCTTCAGCACAGCCGGCAATCCGCTGTCACCACTTTCACGAATTCCCTGAACCAGCGGTATCTGGCCCAGTAAAGGAACTCCGTATTTTTCTGCCAGGTTTTTACCCCCGTCCTTCCCAAAGAGGTAGTACCGGTTATTGGGCAGTTCCTCCGGGGTGAAATAAGCCATGTTTTCAATGATGCCGAGCACCGGCACGTTGATTTGAGGCTGTTTGAACATAGTCAGGCCTTTGGTAGCATCGGCTAACGCGACTTTTTGAGGAGTCGTTACAATCACAGCACCTGTCACGGGCACCGTCTGTACCAAGGTCAGGTGAATGTCGCTGGTCCCCGGTGGCATGTCTATCAAAAGATAATCAAGTTCACCCCAGTCGGCATCGCTGATGAATTGCTTGAGGGCAGCACTGGCCATGGGGCCGCGCCACACCACAGCACTATCGGCCGGAGCCAGAAAGCCGATAGACATTAACTTGACGCCATATTGTTCCAACGGAACAATGATGTTCTTACCGTTTACCACTTTCACTTCCGGCTGCTCATTCTCGCAGTTGAACATCACCGGCACTGACGGGCCAAAAATGTCTGCATCGATCAAGCCCACCTTAGCTCCGCTTTTTGCCAACGCCACGGCCAGGTTAGATGTTACGGTGGATTTACCAACGCCACCCTTACCCGAAGCGATTGCAATAATATTCTTCACTTTTGGCAACAGCGGGGTGTTGTCACGGGCGCTGGTTACCGATGAGGTCATGTTAATCTTCAATCGCGTTCCCTCAGGCAGCAGCGGACTCACGGCCTTTTCACAATCTTGCCGGATCATTTCCTTTAACGGGCAGGCGGGCGTGGTGAGTACCACAGTGAAACTTACCTCCCCGGTTGAAACCACCACATCCCGTACCATGTTGAGGGTAACCAGGTCTTTTTTCAGGTCCGGGTCGTGTACGGTGCCCAGCGCCTGCAGAATATCGGCA
>DAIPHR010000118.1:0-9496 GCA_036771215.1 Cyclobacteriaceae bacterium | reverse complement strand
GAATCTCCGGCAAGCAGAGGTTGCCCATGCTTCCTTCGTGCGTATGCGTTACCTGGGCCGGAGCGGTGAATGTGCCGGATTCAATCTGCCGGCCTACCTGCCGGTAGGCGTCACGGAACGGAATGCCTTGCAACACCAACCGGTTAACTTCTTCCACGCTGAATAGGTATTTGTATTTGTCGTCTTTCAGCAAATCTTCCTTTACGGTCATATTCGCGATCATGAGGTGCATCATCGACAAACAACTGGTCAGGTCAGCAAAGGCCGGGAATATTTTCTCTTTTAGAATCTGGAAGTCGCGGTGATAGCCGGATGGCAGGTTGGTGGTGATGAGCGAAATTTCATTGGGAAGGGCTTGCAGCGCGTTGCACCGGGCGCGAATGATTTCCAATACATCGGGGTTCTTTTTGTGCGGCATGATGGAGGAACCCGTGGTGAGTTCATCCGGGAAAGAAATGAACGCAAAGTTCGGGTTCAGGTAAAGCGTACAATCCATCGCCAGCTTCCCGAGCGTTGCCGCCAGGTTGGCGAGCGCGCTGGCCGTTACTCGTTCTGTTTTGCCGCGCCCCATTTGGGCGTATACCACGTTGTAGTTCAGGTCGGCAAAGCCCAGCAGCTCGGTGGTCATTTTCCGATTCAGCGGGAAGGAAGACCCATACCCGGCTGCGGAGCCCAACGGATTTTTGTTCACCACCTGGTAGGCCGCCTGGAGCGTAGTCAGATCATCGACAAAGCTCTCGGCATATGCACCCAGCCATAATCCGAACGATGAGGGCATGGCGAGTTGAAGGTGCGTATAGCCCGGTAGCAGATGGTGTTTGTTTTGTTCAGCTTTTTGAATCAGCAAATCAAACAGCGCTTTGGTGTGGCCGACAACGTGTTCTATCTCCGCCCGAAGGAAGAGTTTAATGTCAACCAACACCTGGTCGTTCCGGCTTCGGCCGCTGTGAATCTTTTTTCCCACATCGCCCAGTTTTTGCGTTAGCCAAAACTCGATTTGGGAGTGCACATCTTCGACTGACGCGTCAAGCCTGAAATTACCTTTTTCGATATCGCGGTAAATGGCCTTGAGCTCCCGCGACAGCACCGTGAACTCCTCCTGCGTCAGTAACCCAATTGAATTCAGCATGGTGATGTGAGCCAGAGAGCCCAGCACATCATAACCCGCGAGGTAAACATCCAATTCGCGGTCCTTTCCCGTGGTGAATTGCGTAACTTCATTCCGGGAGTCTTTGTCTTTTTGCCAGAGTTTCATGATGCCTGAGGTTGCGGGTTTCCGGTAGACGAAAGTGTTTCGATGAATTCGATGTACTTTTTGATGCCGGCCTCAATCTCGTCAACAAAGATATACTCGTCTGCGGAATGAGAGCGGGCCGAATCCCCCGGGCCCATCTTAAGGGAAGGCACGGGAATCAACGCCTGATCGGATGTGGTGGGGGACCCGTAAAGGGGTATCCCCAGTTGTTTGGCGGCTCTGAACAACGGATGATTTTCCGGTAAGGCGGAAGGACGGAGTCGGAGTGAGCGTGGCGTAACCTGGCACCGAACATTGGCCCGGATGATGGCCAGCATGTCGTCCAACGTATAGGCGTCTGTGGCGCGCACATCCACGGTGAAGGTGCATTGAGGGGGCACCTGGTTGTGGGCCTGGCCCGCCTGAATCACGGTAACCGACATCTTCACCGGTCCTAATACAACCGAATGCTTGGGAAACGAAAACGTACGGAACCATTCGATATCGGGAAGTGCCTCGTAGATGGCGTTTATGCCTTCGTTTCGCGCAGCATGCCCGGCTTTGCCGAAGGCCACACAGTCGAGGACCAGCAAGCCCTTTTCCGCAATGGCGGCTTTCATCAGCGTGGGTTCGCCCACGATGGCGCAATCAATCCGGGGCAGGTCGTTCCAAATCAACTCGATTCCGCCTGTGCCCGAGATTTCTTCTTCAGCCGTGGCGGCCAGCACAAGATTATATCCGAGGTCTTGCCGGTGATACAACTGCCGAAACGCCTCCAGGAGCGATACGAGTGCACCACCGGCAGCGTTGCTGCCCAGACCAAAGAGCTTTCCATCCTCCTGGGCAGGCGAGAAGGGATCGCGGGTGTAGGCAGGGTTGGGGTTCACCGTGTCGTGGTGGGAGTTGAGCAGCAAGGTGGGTTTATGCGAATCAAAATGGGCTTGTACCGCCCACACGTTATTCCCTTTGCGCTGAAACGCGATGTGGTGGAAAGCCAGAAAGTCAGCAAGGATATCGGCCGTCCGGTTCTCTTCCCGACTAAACGAGGGCGTGGCGATCAGCTGTTGCAGCAAACTGACAGCGCTGGCAGCTGTTCCGGTCTTCATTGCAGGGTAATGAGTGTCCCTTTGGTTTCGTATCCGGTGTTGGCGATCAGCTGCGAATGCTCGCCAATCAGCACTTCGCGCACACCGGAGCGGATAGCCGCAAAGGCGTTCTCCAGTTTAGGTAAGATACCGTCATGGAACGATCCCTCTGCGAGCAACCGCTCGTACAGGTCTTTGTTCAGATGGCGGATGACGGAGGTTTCGTCCGTAACATCTTTTAGCACACCTGGCTTTTCAAAGCAGAAAATGAGACGTGTGTCAAAATGTTTGCTCAACGAGATCGCCAGCACGGAGGCAATCGTGTCGGCATTGGTGTTGAGCATTTCGCCCTGCGCGTGCGTGAGGGAAGCGAACACGGGAACCGTATTTTGCTTGAGCAGAAAATACAGAAGCGTTGAGTTCACATCTTCCGGGGTAATGTCGCCTACCAATCCGTAGTCGATCTGCTTCACGGGACGTTTCACCGCTTTAAGCAGATTTCCATCGGCACCGGTAACGCCCATGGCATTGCATTGAAGCGCCTGTAGCCGGGCTACGATTTGTTTGTTGATGAGTCCCCCGTACACCATCGTCACCAGGTCGCGCGTGGGGCCATCGGTGATCCTTCGCCCATCCACGTACTTCGATTCAATGCCCAACGAGTTCCCGATTTTCGTAGCGATGCTTCCTCCACCGTGAATGAGGATCTTGGGTGCCTGAATAGACGCGAAATCTTTCAGAAACTTTTGAAGGGCCGGCTCATCGTCCAGCACGTGGCCACCAATTTTTACGATGTACAACTTATTCATATCGGAGTTCAGAAATTAGTCTTCATTATTTCGGCCAACACGGCTTGTGCCGCCCATACGCGATTGCTGGCCTGGCGGGTGACAATGCTGTGCGGGCTATCCAGCACATCATCACTCAACTCGACATTCCTGCGTACGGGCAGACAGTGCATCACCTTCGCTTCGGGCGCTGTGCGGAGTTTTTCGCTTGTCAGCATCCAGTTGCCCTCCACGGGCGGCATCTCTCCGTAGCGGTGGTAGCTGCTCCAGTTTTTTACGTACACAAAATCCGCATCCTGAAGGGCCACCAGCTGCTCATTTTGAATGCTGGCATTTTGGGTAAACTGTTTATCGAGTTCATATCCACCCGGATGGGTGATCACCAACTCAGCTTCGCCCCAGGCATTGATCCACTGCGCGAAGCTGTTGGCCACGCAATGGGGCAACGGTTTAATGTGGGGTGCCCAGGTGAGCACCACCTTCGGTTTTTTCTTTTGCCGGAGTTCGCTGATCGTTACCAGGTCGGCCAGGCTCTGCAACGGATGAAGCGTGGCGCTTTCCAGGCTCACGATGGGCACCCCGGAATATCGGATGAACTGGTTGAGAATAAACTCGCTGTAATCTTCGGTGCGGTCTTTTAATCCGGGAAAGGTCCGCACACCTAATAGATCGACATACTCGCCAAGCACCGGTGCGGCATCTTTTACGTGCTCCACAGTAGTGCCATTCATCACTGCCCCGTCAGCAAATTCCATTGCCCAGCCTTCCTGGGTTACGTTGAACACCACGGCTTCCAGTCCGAGGTTTTGCGCGGCCACCTGCGTGCTCAGCCGCGTTCGCATGCTGGGGTTCATGAACAGTAAGCCCATTCGCTTGCCCTGACCCAGTTGGCGGTCACCCAACGGGTTGGCTTTGTAGTGGATTGCCCGCTCGATCAGGGCGTGAATATCTGGTGTATCGTGGACGGAAGTGAATTTTTTCATACCGCCTCCTCTTTCAATTCTTTCTCAAGCGCGTCAATCAAAACGTTCGCCTCAGTCGGGCTGATAGCCAGTGAAGGTAATAGCCGGATGGTATTGGGCTTTGCTTCGCCTGTAAAGATCCGGTGTGTGAATAATAAATCGTTCCGCAACGAAGTTAAGGTCGCAGGCAAGTCAAAGCCGATCATAAGCCCGCGGCCACGCACCTGTTCAATGGGTGTAAACGCACGAAGTTGGTTCATCCAGTTGGCACCGATGGCGGCTGCGTGTTGCATCAGGTTTTCACGCTCGATTACCTCAAGTACGGCCAACGCAGCTGCGCAGGCCAGGTAGTTGCCACCAAAGGTAGTGCCCAGCATTCCGCTCCAGGGTTTGATGCCCGGCTGGATCAGCACTCCGCCCACCGGAAAACCATTGCCCATACCTTTGGCCACGGTGATTAAATCCGGTTTGATGCCGGCAAACTGATGGGCAAAAAATTTACCTGTGCGACCATAACCCGATTGAATTTCATCCAGAATGAGAAGCGCACCAGCCGCCCGGCATTTTTCCGCGAGAAATTGAAGAAAGGAATCGTCCGGAACATGAATGCCGCCCACCCCTTGAATACCCTCGATCATGACAGCTGCGATATCGGTCGTAAGAGCCTGAGCCACGGCATCCGGGTCGTTAAGCGGAAGAAAAACAACCTCGTGCCCGGCATTGAAAGGTGAAACAATCCGGGGATTGTCCGTAGCCGCTACGGCACCTGACGTACGTCCATGGAAAGCCTTGCGAAAGGCAATGATTTTTTTTCGACCGGTAACAAAAGACGCCAGTTTCAGCGCATTCTCATTGGCTTCCGCACCGGAGTTACACATAAACAAAGTGTAGTCCGGATAGCCGGAAACCTGCCCGAGTTTTTCGGCAAGCTTTTCCTGAAGTGAATTCTGAATGCTGTTCGAATAGAAGCTGATGCTGTCGAGCTGATTTTTCAGTGCCTCCACGAAGTGAGGATGGTTGTGTCCAATGGAAATGACGGCATGACCGCCATACAGGTCGAGATAACGCGTTCCGTTGGCATCCCATAACCAGGAGCCCTTTGCCTTCACCGGTTCGATGGGAAACAATGTATAAACGTCAAACGGCTTCATGTTAAAAGACGCTCGGTTTTAGTTGAAGGCCTGCCGTCTCGTCAAAGCCAAACATGAGGTTCATATTCTGAACCGCCTGACCGCTGGCGCCTTTCAACAGATTGTCGGTAATGGAATGAATAGCCAGTTTGCTGCCCACCTTTTCCAGGTGAATGATACACTTATTCGTATTCACCACCTGTTTCAGATCAATGGCGGAGCGTGACACGTGCGTGAAGGGCTGCGCCTGATAAAATGACTCGTACAGGTCAAAGGCTTCGTCTAACGTCAGATCGCTCTCCGTCACGGACGTCACAAAAATGCCGCGTGTGAAATTACCCCGCCACGGCACAAAGTTGATTTCCGGTAGTGCACGCTGCCAGGACGAGAGCGTTTGCCGGATTTCATTCAGGTGCTGATGCGTCAAGGTCTTGTAAGCCGAGATGTTGTTACTGCGCCAGGTGAAGTGCGTGGTGTCCTGAAGACGTTGACCAGCACCGGTTGAGCCGGTGATGCCGGTGGCAAAAACTTCTTTTAGTTTTCCGGCTTTGGCCAGCGGCAGCAACCCCAATTGAATGGTGGTGGCAAAGCAGCCCGGGTTCGCTACGTTTTGCGCCTGCCGTATGCGTTCGCGCTGAAACTCCGGCAACCCATACACAAACAGGCGCCCGTGCGCCTGTTCGCCAAGGCGGAAGTCATTCCCCAGGTCAATAATCCTGGTGGAGGCCGCGAAGGTGGTCTCCGTCAACAACTTTTTACTCTCACCGTGGCTGAGGCATAGAAAAATCAAATCCGCATCCTGCCCGGTGGGGGAGAAGTGCAAATCGGTTTCCCCAATGAGATCGGTGTGGACTTCCGTCAGGCGTTTGCCGGCCTGACTTCGACTCTGCGCAAAGACCAGGTCAACCTGCGGATGCCGAAGCAGCAGACGAATGGTCTCGCCCCCGGTGTAACCGGCCGCCCCCACTACGCCTGCCGTGATCTTTTTCGTGTTCATTGCTCGGCCTGTTTCTTTACCTGATGATAAATGCTGACCTGGTTACCAAAAATTTTGGTGAAGCCCTTCACATCATCACCGGTCCACCCCAGGTTCATTTCTCCGTACTTCCCAAATTTAGCCGACATCAGATCATAAGACGAAGTAATACCGTTGATTTGAAAACGGTAGGGGAATAACGTTGCCGACACGTCACCGGTCACGTGTTGTTGCGAATTGGTCAGGAAGGCTTCCATGTCGCGCATGACGGGGTCAAGGTATTGGCCTTCGTGCAGCCAATTACCATAGAACTGGGCCAACTGATCTTTCCAGCTTAATTGCCACTTGGTGAGCACGTGCTTCTCCAGAGCGTGGTGTGCTTTGATAATCAGCACGGGAGCAGCCGCCTCGAAACCCACACGACCTTTAATGCCGATGATGGTATCGCCCACGTGGATATCACGACCGATGCCGTACGGCCCGGCCAGTTGCTGCAGTGCCTGAATGGCTTCCACGGGGTGTGCATACCGGTGGTGGTTTACCGCCACGAGTTCGCCTCGTTCGAAACCAAGTGTTACGTCCTCAGGGGTTTGTTTGGTCACTTGTGTTGGCCAGGCATCTTCCGGCAACATGCCCAGCGAGTTTAGCGTCTCCCGGCCACCCACCGATGTACCCCAAATGCCCTTGTTGATCGAATACCTGGCTTTTTCCGGATTAAATGCCACACCGCTTGACTGCAAGTATTCGATTTCCGCTTCGCGGCTTAGTTTTTTGTCGCGAATGGGCGTGATAATTTCCAGGCCGGGCGCCAGGATTTGAATAACCATATCGAAACGCACCTGGTCGTTGCCGGCACCCGTGCTGCCGTGGGCTACCGCATGGGCGCCAAGTTCGTTGGCATAACGCGCCACCGCCAGCGCCTGCGACATGCGCTCGGCACTAACGCTAAGCGGGTAGGTTCCGTTTTTGAGGATGTTGCCAAACACCAAAAAACGGATGACCTGTTCGTAGTAGGTGCGCGTTTCATCTACGGTTTTGTGCGAAGCCACACCCAGGCGCAAAGCCCGTTGTTCAATATCGGCCAACTCCTGCGCAGAGAAACCTCCGGTATTCACGGTGAGCGTATGCACTTCGTATCCCAAATCGCGGGAGAGGTACAGGGCGCAATACGAGGTATCCAGGCCGCCACTAAAGGCCAGTATCACTTTTTTCATCTTGTTGTTCATTCGCTAACGTGAGTATTCTACCAGAAGAACAAAAAGTTGAGAATCGAATTTTTTCGCTCTTCCGGCCGCCCCTCCGTTTCCTTGCTCTTTCCGTTTTTGAGTAACACAAACTGCTTGAACCGGGTCCAGCGCTCGAACAATTTGAAGTTGCCTGCAAAATGCCTGCGCTCGTCCTCCACGGGCTGTGCTGCTGCGGCCGCGGCCAGCTTCTCCTGCTCCTCCCGCGCTTTTTCTGCCGGATCGTACAGCATGGCCGTACACATACAGTTCTTCCGTTCCTTGCTCATCAGGATTTCGTAGTTCACACAACTGCGGCAGCCTTTCCAGAACTCCTCATCGGTGGTCAGTTCCGAGTAGGTCACCGGCTCATAGCCGAGGTCGCTGTTGATTTTCATCACCGCCAGGCCGGTGGTCAGCCCAAAGATTTTGGCGTTGGGGTACTTCTTTCGCGACAACTCAAAAATGCGCTGCTTGATTTGCTTGGCTACGCCCGATTTTCGGAAGGCCGGTGATACAATGAGCCCAGAGTTCGCCACATATTGGTCATGCTCCCAGGCTTCGATATAACAAAAGCCGACCCATGTGCCATCGGCCAGTGTGGCAATCACGGCTTTACCTTCGTCCATCTTCTGGCGTATGTACTCAGGCGAGCGCTTGGCAATGCCCGTTCCGCGTGCTTTGGCCGACTCCTCCATTTCGGTGGTGATGGTTTCGGCATATCCTTGATCGTTCGCGGTGGCTACGCGAACAATGATGTTCTGTTCCAATTCGAAAAATGTTAAAAACGAAAAATGAATAAATCGCCTCAAATGGGCGGAGAAGGCTTTGCGTGGCAAGCCTTACCTGACCGGCTCGGTCAGTATCAAATACGAATCTGCCTTCGGAAACTTCGAATCACCGGGGAGGTGGTAGCACGCTGCAGGCGCACAGGGGTTTCAATAAACCCTTGAGATGCTGCGGAGGTGAAGTTGTGTTTCAATGTCGTTGTTACCGGTTGAGTAATGACGAATCAATTTCTATGCAAAAGTAATGCAATAAGAATTTAATAAGTCAACATCCTGTTCACGTTTTTCGGAAAAAAATGTTGCGGCCGCTCCAAACGCTTGTATGCCAAACGAGGGGAACAAGCGCTGCCGGTCGGGTGTTAAAGAGATATGAATCGCGCCACTACCGCCATTTCCTGGACTACCGGCATTTTGCTGATCTACGTGGTCTTTGCCTCGTTGCCGGTGCCATTCGCCCTGGTGTTTGGGCTTTTCCTGATTGTTTCCGGCCTTTTCGTTTGGATGGTGATCACGATTTTGAAGGATCCCCATCCATCGAGCCGAACGTTTGACGAGTACTTTTATGAAGACTCAGACGTTCGCAGGAACACCGGGCGGCAGGCCTAGCGGCCGAGCGCCTCGAGGTACCGGTCAATAAACTCGGCTAACCGTTTGCGCCTGTATTGCATGATAAAGCGGGGGTGGGGCAAACCTTCCACGCGACCAAACCACCCTTTTTCCTCGTTCATTTTCTGCAGGAACTTCAAATTCTCACCCTCGCCCACGCTGAACACTACTTCGCGGTTTACGCCCATGTCCACCAGTTGATCGATTGAGCGCATAATAAAAGGTGTAGCTGCTTTTTGCAGGCGCACGTCATCGTAGTAGTTCACGTTGCGCTGGTTGTGCAAAAAGCCGAGGGGCGAAACGGCCGAGATGAAAAAGCGTTGGTAAAACAGTTCAGGCTCGCCAAAGGCGGTAATCATCCGGTAAACAAAGTCAGAGGAGAGTTCGGGCTTTCGGGCAAACGGGTTGGCAATCCCCAGGGTGTCGTTCAGCCTTACGGGATCGGTAAAGGAGATGCCGGTGACGCCCGAGCCAAATCGCCCCGGGTTGATGCCCAGCAGAAGGGTCCGCGGGTTTTCATCATGATAGTAGCGGGCATAGAATTGCCGGCACAGGTCCAGCGTAACCGCGTTTTGGTAGGGATTCATGACCGCAAATCCTTTGGGCAGGCGGGCGTCAAAGGTCAGCTGCGACAGGAATGCCATGATTCGTTCATCCCACATGATCTTAAGTACTTAATTCAAACGCGCTGATGTAAAAGCCTC
>DAIPHR010000117.1:0-9518 GCA_036771215.1 Cyclobacteriaceae bacterium | reverse complement strand
ACGATTTACTCCCCGATGAGAAATCAGCCGGTGAAGCGCGAAACCTGAACTTCTCAGGCCGTGAGCTTGAAATTGTTCAACTCCTTGCCCGCGGACTCACCAGCCGCGAGATTGCACGTCAAATCAACCTTTCAACCGATACGGTTGACGAGCACCGCCAGCGGATCTTGCAGAAAACCAACACTCGAAATGTGGCCGAGTTGGTCGGGTTGGCTGCCCGGGTGGGGATGCTTTCATGATTAAACTCCGGAGAGTTTCACGTAAAACAGCGATGGCACCGGCACGACCAGATTTGAAATAACTGAACGACCCCACATCAATGTTGACCGGGCCTGTGTTGGCCACATCGGAGCGTGCTGACTACGACTTACGATTTGTTATAATCGTTTACCATTTTGGTGAGCGCCTCTAACGTATCCATCTGGAAGCTGGATTCGAAGACGGGTCCCTTCATAAAGAGATCTCTAAAACCGTATTTGTTTTTGGCGTAATCCGTCAACACGGTTTTATTATCGCCAAAAAGTGACTTTAAATTAATGGTCGACATGTTTTTCGCTTCCTCTCCTTCTTTCTGACAAAGAATCTCAAAGTTGTTTTCCTGCCATTTCACATAGTCCTCATCATTAACTTTCGTACGGTCGGGTAAGTAAGGCGTAACGAGACCCTGGGTGTGGTGATACTTTTTAAAAACGGTAATCTTTCCTTCCGCGGCAACCTCTAGCATCAGTTGATTGGGAATCTGGTCTTGTGTCCTTTTTGCAAAGAGGTTAACATACTTTGCCTGTCTAAATTTCTTACCATTCTCAAGCGTAAAACTCTGCAAGTCTGTGGCATCATATACCACAACGGCTTTATCTACATTTTCCCCGGCACTGAACGCGGCATAGGTTTTCTCGTCAATCAGGTTCACCCTTTTTTGAAATTCCTGAGGGTTCATCATGTCAATGAATATGTATCCACTAATCTGATCCCCATTTTTAAGCCTTACCGTACCCTTTTCATATTTCCCTACCGAGCTGGGCGTACGCATTTGCGCCATGATATTGCTAAAGGTGAAGCAGAACAGCACCAGCAGCCCGGCTACCAGCGTGAAATGGGTTTTTGATTTTGTGGTTTTCATTACGCTGAACCTGTTTGCCTGGGGTTACGAAAGCATGTTGGAATCACTGATAGTTGCAATTGAATCGGGTTGAAATTTAAGGTTAATTTACTGAAAGGGAACACAAACACCGTACCAACTCCCAACCGATTCTGCTGCCTGATCCCGCGAGGGCGGGGCCACAGCCTAATGCTATAGAACATCTGTCCAGTTAATCACGATGCCATCCAAACCTGGCCCGGGGATCACGTTGTTTTTTTGCGGGTGAGCGCTATTAGGCTATTGACAAGTAGCCATAAGGGAACTCTTGTTTGGGTCGAACTTCTAATAATGTCCAAGCAGTGCTGTCATGCGTTGTGTACTTCACAATACCACGCTTCTCACTCCAATACAACATCATTGGACTCCAAGGTTTGGCGATTGGATTGTATGTATCAAACAAATACAAATCTCCATCTTTAGAAGGCAAAGTGCCTGGGTCTTCAATATTCGCCACAAAAACAGAAAAGAGGTAACTGATTGTTAGTATTGTCTCTCCATCCGGCTGCCTTTTCCTTAGCGAAACAATTTCATCACCCTTTAGCATTTTACGGTTAGCGTAAGTTACAATTGCAGTATGGGGTAAGTATTTGTCATGAACCTCGATTGGTATGTACTCCGGATAAAATAGATGCTTCTCAATGATAAATGTAGTATCCAGTTCAGCGTCATCCGACCGGAAAATCAAGGTATCACCGTCATGATACGGATCTATCCAGATTAGGTCTACATTACTTAGCTTGGTCTTCACAGGTGCAGTGCAGGTTAGAGATACAATGCCAATGAAAACTTGACAAACTAATAAGGGCACCAGTCTCAATCGGCTATTCATAACCAAATCTCAATAAACAATAGTTCCGTTGCTTAGTTGGGCTTCTTATGATTCGTACTCGCCCGGAAACTCTTCTCTTTGTTGGCTCAATTTACTTCGTTAAGTCAACATCTTCAAGTTCGGGGTAGTTCGTAACCACATAGGCTCCTTGCTCGCCTGTAGCATAAAATCGTGCTGAACTATGCGTGTATTCACATTCATCCGCAACTAAAGCCACAGAACCTCTGAACAGTCAGCACGGATAGAATTCAAATTTTCTTGTAGGTAGAGTTTCCGAGACAAATAACCAAGCCGGAGACGATAACCAGCTTTGAAAAAAACGAACTTAGGTACCCCCTATTGGCAGCACGCGGGGTCATTTGCTGCCGGCTTTCTTTAACTCATTGAGTTTTGATCGGATCTCGGGTCTTTCTTTCAGGGCAAGCGCCTTTTGATAGCTGTCAATAGCCCGCGTTCGATCACCGGTGGCTACATAGAAATCACCCATTGACTGGTGCGCATCAACACTTTCCGGGTAGTATTTTACTGTCAACGCATACAATTTTCCCGCCTTTGCGTATTGCTTGATCCGGAAAAACTCAGCAGCCCACCCCTGAACAAAATTTTCGGCAGGTGATACCCGGTACCCCAGGAACTGCGAGACTTCGTTGAAATGGTTTTCGTACTTGCCCGCAATATCCACGTCAGGATCTGTGTAGTCTGTGGTGCTGCTTTTGAACTGGTACCGGCTGAAGATGAAGCGCAAGGCATCGTGCTCGGCAATCAACGGTACGGTGGTGTGAGTTTCGCTGCTGTAGTACTTGCTGCCGTAGCGAAGTCCGCTGTCTTTTTTATCCTGAAAAGCCCGATCGATGGACCGAATAGCGCGAAAGTGCCGGGTCATGCGGGAGGTGTCGTTTTCCGCTTTTTGAGCATCCATACCTTCAGCCAGCGTGTGTGCATAGGCCAGGTACAAGGAAACCCCGGTGAATTTTTTTTGCTGAAGCATCTCCTTTGTCCGTTTCAAATAGCTCATGTCTTCCCACCACATGCTTGGGTCGATACTGATATAGGCGTTGAACAAACGGGTATGATACATCATCGAATGAATGGCCATCAATCCACCGAAGGAGTGGCCAATCAACATCCGGTAGGGCTGTGTGGGGTAATGGGAATCTATATACGGGATAAGTTCCTTTTCAACAAAGGACAGAAACTGCTCGCCCCCACCGGATGTCTTTGAGAACGTGCTGTCCATGTAGGGCGGGTCGGCCGCCACGTGGGTAGGGGTCAAATCACGCGTGCGATCGGTGTTAACAATACCCACCACAATCATTTCCGGGCACAGCGTATTGCCATTGACCTGGCTGAATTGCTGCACCATGCCGGCAACCGAGAGAAAATGAAATGTTCCGTCCAGCAAGTAAATGACCGGATACCGATTGCCCGAAGGATTCTGCTTGCCCTGTGGCAAATACACCCAAATCTTCCGCTGTTCGTTCAGCACCTTAGATTGAATACTGTCAATAGTGCCCACAACTACGCTGCCGCTGTTTTGCGCACCTGTCGGAAGTGATACAAAAGCGGTAAAAATCAGTATCTAGTGGTGTTTCATAGCTGAACGCGGCCTTGGCTGATTTTTCTATTCTACCGTATTTTTTAAGGCCAAATCAAAGGTGAGAAACCGACATGTGATTTCAAAAAGTTGACGGATCTTACATACCGGTGATACCCACCCGCCCGGTGATTGCAGCGCCAAGAGGTAGCACCAAACCGGATTCAGACATTTTCCTTTTACGTGTGTAATGCAAAGGATTATCTTGCTGCATCTGATGAAGACCCTTTTTTTCAGTCTTGTTTTGCTTCTACTGGCACTGGCCGGGTGCAGGTATTCCCGGGATCCAGCCCGGTCGGCCGTGTTGGTCGACAGCTTAGCCCAGCAGATGTGGGAACGCGACCTGGCAACCGGGAGAGCCGTTAACATCTCGGGCGGGAAATCAATTCTGCCCCGTAACCTCTATGCCGGATCCCGCGAGAATTTTTTCCAAGACTCCGCCTACTTTTCCGACCTAATCCAAAAACTCGACCAACTTGAGCCATACCACCTGCCGGTTGATAAAAAAATAGACTACGATTTGCTGAGATGGACGGCTGAGATACGCCTGCAGGGAACCCAATACTACGGCCAGGTATTCCCGCCTGTTACCCCCTATGCCAACTTTCTCTATGGCATCGAAACGGTTTTCAAACAAGCTTCCCTTGACACGCCAGCCGAGGCAGCTCAGTATATCTTGCTTCTCAAGCAGTATCGCGCAGTTCAACAGACCTACCGCGATAAGCTGCGCTGGATGGCGTCACGCGGCACTCGCATGGGCAAACCTCAGCTGGAGGTTGCACTGGGGATGATTACCCGTATGCGCGTGCCGCCCGAACAACATCCGTTGTTTCCGGCTGACGCACGTCTCACCCGTTGGGCAGACACTGCCCGGGCTTCGTTTCAGGCGAATGCCAGAAAAATCCTGCTCGAAGAAATTTTACCGCAGCACGATTCGCTGTGGAACTACCTCAAGGGTGACTATTACCGGCAATCATCCGATCAGGTAGGGCTTTCTCAATACCCCGGAGGCACCGACTATTATCGGTATCTCGTGCGGTTTTTCACCACCACCGACCTGACACCCGAAGCCATCTATGAGTTAGGCCTCCGGCAGGTTAATATACTTGCGCGGCAACTCGACAGTATTCGGCTAGCCACCGGGTTCACAGGCGACCGGAAAACGTTTTACCATTTTCTGCAAACCCACCGCAGGTTTTTGGCCTTCACGCCTGAAGAGGCCGGTGAGCGACTCAAGCGTCCGCTGCGCAGGGTTGACTCCGTCATCCATCGGCTTATCTCGCTGCGCCCACATACGGGGTACGACATCCGCAGACTATCACCTGAACTGGAACCGGTGATGACATTTGGAAAATATGAGCCCCCGGCCGGAGACGAGCCTCTTGGTGTTTATTATTTCAATGGCTCCAAATTAGATCAACGCCCGATGACCAACGCAGCCGGACTCGCCCTCCAGGAGTTGATACCCGGTCATCACTGGCAGGGTCGCCTTCAGGCTGAAAACAAGAACCTATCCGACTTTCGTAAAAACCAGTTTATCTGGGCGTTTTCGGAAGGCTGGGCGTCTTACGCGTCATCGCGTTTAGGCAGGGAATTGGGGATGTATGCCGACCCCTATGATTATTGTGGTCGTCTGCTCATGGACATGTTCATTTCTGTGCGCCTGGTGGTGGATGTCGGCATGAACCACCTGGGTTGGAGTCGTGAGAAGGCCATCGCCTACATGCGCGAGCATGTCATTGAATCCGAGCAGCAAATCAGATCGGAAACGCTGCGCTATAGCTGCGACATACCCGGTCAGGCATTATCGTATAAGATCGGGGCGCTTCAACTGGAAAAACTGCGGGATAAATATGAACGTGCATCGGGCGATCACTGGAACGTGGTTCGGTTCCATGATGTCGTTTTGGCCAATGGCGCCCTGCCGTTTTCCGTTCTTGAAAAAGTTTTGGATCGGGAGTTTGCAGTTCGGTAACTCAAACCAGCGGGAGTGGTTGCCACCCTGCTCAATCTTTCCTACTTTTCCCTTTTTCATGAACCGCAGGAATTTTATGCAAGCCGGGGCCGCGCTCGCAGCGGCTACGCTGCCGCTGCCGCAGCTTTCGGCTCAGGTGCACCGCGAGGCCGCGCAGTCGGTGACCTCCGAAACGCATTACGATGCCATTGTGCTGGGCGTGGGCAGCATGGGCTCCGCCACCTGCTACTACCTTGCCCGTCAAGGCTGGCGTGTACTGGGCCTCGAACAGTTCGACATCCCCCACGAGCTTGGCTCGCATGCCGGGCAAAGCCGCATCATCCGCAAAGCCTATTTCGAGCATCCTGACTACGTGCCGCTGCTGGAGCGCGCTTACCACAACTGGCAGGCCCTGGAGGCCGAGACCGGGGCACGCCTTTACCACAAAACCGGCCTGCTTTACTTCGGCCAACCCGGCCACGCGCTTATCAAGGGCTTGCGCGAGTCGGCCACCCGGTACCACATCCGTGTAGATGATCTTACAGCTCAGCAGCAGGCCGCCCGGTATGCGCAATTCATCCTGCCGGGCGGCTACGATCGCCTCATCGAACCCGATGCCGGTTTCGTTACACCCGAGCGGGCGGTGTTGCTCTATACACAGCGGGCCCTGCAGTTGGGCGCCACCATCCGCACCCACGAAAAAATTTTGTCGCACACCACGTCTGGTAACCGCGTAATCGTTAAGACCGAAGGCGCCACTTACCAGGCTTCTAAACTCATCATTACAGCGGGTCCGTGGGCCGGTAAAATGTTACCCCAACTGAGTCGCCACCTTAGCGTAACGCGCCAGGTGGTAGGCTGGGTGAAGCCAAAAGACTGGAAGAAATTTAACGCGGCCAATTTCCCCTGCTGGACTATTGCCGATCATGAAAAGCCCGGCATCTTTTACGGTTTCCCCCTCCTGCCAACCGAACAATTTGGTGGCCCCATCGGACTCAAACTCGCGCACCACCTGCATGGGGCGGCCACCGATCCCGACTCTGTGAACCGCACTGTGACGCGTGCAGATGAAGCAGCCCTGATCGAAGTTCTCGAAAAATTCATACCCGGAGCGTATGCCTCCACGCTCGCCCTCAAAACATGCCTCTACACCAACACCCCCGATGAAAACTTCATTCTCGACTTTGCCCCCGGCCAACCGAATGTGGTCATCGCCTGCGGCTTTAGCGGCCACGGCTTCAAGTTCGCCAGCGTGGTAGGCGAAATCATGGCTGACCTCGCCATGAAGGGAACCACGCAGCAGCCTATTGGATTTCTAAATGCCAAACGATTCAGCTGAAAATTCAGAAATGATTTCGTTGCCGGGCGACCCTTATGTTTTTCAACGAATGGTAAAAAGAGCGCATGCCTGATCTGCCTCAACGATGCAGCCAGAACCGGGGGTACATGCCGTTGTCAGCAGCACGAGGGGGTGCGGCAGCGGCATATTTTCCGACCATGCGCAGAAAAAATTGAATCGGATCAATTGAACCTACCAACAGGCAGACCTTTAAACTCAAGAAAGCCCGGGTGTTTCTCTTTCGCCTTGTAGTAAGACGCTAACGCAATACATTCGCAATATGAAATACATTCCCTTTATCATCATCACTCTTCTTTTGGCGTGCTGCCACAGGCCAACACCCCGAAATGACCGGGCGGAATTAGACAGCCTTAGTCAACAGCTTTGGCATCGGGAACTTAACACCGGGCGAGCGGTTAAATTAACCGAAGGCAAATCTCCATTGCCGGAGAAACTCTATATAGGTACACGCGAGGACTTCAAAGACGATTCGGTTTATTTCGCTGACCTATTGACAAAACTCAAAGGGATAGACATCACGAACCTGCCACCAACGGCTTTGGTGGATTACGATTTACTCCACTGGATTGCCGAAGTGCGGCTGGAGGCCACGCGCTATTACGACAACGTGTTCCCCATTGTAACGCCCTATGCCCATCATCTCTCCGGCAGTGAGTCCATCCTCAAGCAAGGGTCCATCAGTACTGAAGCCGAAGCCGCCCGCTACTATCAGTTGCTGGAGCAATACCACGAAATTCAGAAAAGCGATTTGGCGCGACTGCGCGCCATGGACAGCCGGGGCATACGCATGGCCCGGCCCGAAATTGACCTGACAATCGGCCTGATCAAGTCGATGCAGGTGGAGCCCACCCGGCACGCGTGCTACCCTCAGACTGCACGTTTGGAGAAGCTTGACTCCACGGTGCGAGTTGCCCTTCAGCAGAAGGTGGTATCGCTGCTGGTAAACCGCATTATTCCCTACCACGATTCGCTGGCGTCCTGGCTGGCCGGCCCATACCGAAGCCGCGCTACCGATCGAGTCGGATTGGGGCAATATCCGGGAGGAAAAGAATACTATCGCTACCTGGTGAAATGGCACACCACCACCGACCTCACGCCTGCGGAAATTCATGAGATGGGTATGCTTGAAGTCGCCAGCATTTATCGCAAGCTCGACAGTATTCGAGTGGCCACGGGGTTTGAGGGTGACATGAAATCCTTCTACCGTTTTCTTCAACAGGACAAACGCTTTCTGGCATCCACCCCTGATGAAGTAGCCGCACGATTGAAAAAACCTCTCCTCAGCATGGACACGGCCATTCACCAACTGATTTCAATCCGGCCGAAAGCAGGTTACGACATCCGGAGGCTGTCGCCCGAACTGGAACCGGCCATAACTTTTGGAAACTACCTGCCCCCCACCGAAGTTGAACCTTTGGGAATCTACTATTTCAATGGCTCAAAACTGGAGCAGCGCCCGTTAACCAGTGCGGCCAGTCTGGCCTTTCATGAGATCATGCCCGGCCACCATTGGCAAATCTGTCTGCAAAGCGAAAACACCCACCTATCTGAGTTTCGGAAAAATACATATGTAACGGCCTATCTGGAGGGCTGGGGCGAATATGCTTCCTGGCTCGGAATCGAACTGGGCCTCTATCGCGATCCCTACGACTACTGCGGGCGCCTGCTGATGGACATGTTCATTTCGGTGCGCCTCGTGGTAGATACAGGTATGAATGACCTGGGTTGGAGTCGTGAGCAGGCCATGGACTTCATGCGCGCCCACGTGATCGAGTCTGACGAACAAATCAAAACCGAAAGCATTCGATACAGTTGCGATATACCCGCGCAGGCGCTGGGCTATAAAATCGGCAGCCTGAAACTAATTGCATTGCGCAAGAAATACCAAACCGCGCTGGGCAGCGACTTCAATGTAGTGCGCTTCCATGATGCTATTCTGCGCAACGGAAACTTACCACTTGCGGTACTGGAAAAAGCCCTCGACCGGGAGTTTGGTGTGAAATAGTCGAAATGGGTATACACCCCCCCATATTCGCGCGCTGTATGAACACCAAAACGATATTCTTATGAAGCTTCTCCCTGCCGCCTGTTGCGCAGCCTTGCTGGTTGCAGTGGCCTGCCAGTCAAAAAAGAGTAATGATCCCCACCTGCAAGTGGGCGTATCGGCCGCGCCCATCAATCCACCCATGGGCGCTTTCATTGCAGGCGATTAGCAGAACAGGCGACTCACAGGCGTACATGACAGCCTGTTTGCCAAAGCCGTGGTGATGACACGAGGCGATGAGCAGTTGGCCATTGTAACGCTGGATTGCATTGGCCTGCTGTATCTGGAAGTGCTCAAAATCAGGGAGCAGGCACCCCGGCTGTGTGGAATAAACGAAGCGCATATCATGGTATCTTCCACGCACACGCATTCCGGGCCCGATGTGGTGGGGCTATGGGGCAGCGATTACCAACACCCGGGGGTCGACTCAGCTTACATGGGGTTTTTGGTGACCACCGCGGCTGAGCAAGTCAAACTGGCTTTTGAAAACTGCAAAGAGGCAAATGCAGTAGTGGCCGAAACCGTTTTTGGCGAGCCGTCAGTTCAAAACATCTGCCTCGAAGAAATTGACCGATCCGTTGCCATCCTTCAGTTTT
>DAIPHR010000116.1:0-9560 GCA_036771215.1 Cyclobacteriaceae bacterium | reverse complement strand
CGTGGCGTCTCCTGCGCTGCTTTTCTCTTCGTTTGGTGCCTTCTCCGGTGCGAGCTTCCCCCTCCCCCCTTTGGCATGCTACTGGATGGCAGCAAACAAGCTGAAGACCGTATAAAAAACATGCTGTTTTTCGATGTCAATAATGGTATTGCACGCAGAGCGTGGGCCCGCAACGCAGGGGCGCATCAGGCAATCGCTGCCGCTCAACAGAAACAACCTCTGCTTTCTGTCACAATGCCCTATCTTGCCAGCGAATCCGATTTAGATTTTATTCGTTAGTCATGCGACCGTTGTATTCGTTGATATTCAAATTAATGGTGTGGAAAATTACCGGGAGCTTTCCGCCTGAGTTGAGGAAATACATTGTGGCGGTTGCCCCCCACACCAGCAATTGGGACTTCCCGATTGGTGTGATGGCCCGCAGCATTTTGCGAATCCGGCACGCGAAGTTTATTGGGAAGAGTTCACTTTTTAAGCCGCCCTTTGGCTGGTTGTTTCGGGCACTGGGCGGTTATCCGGTTGACCGATCGAAGAGCAACGATATGGTGAAACAAGTCGTGGATATCATCAATGCACACGATGATTTTATTCTTGCCATTGCACCGGAAGGAACGCGCAAGAAGGTTGACAAGTTGAAGACCGGGTTTTATTACATCGCCAAGGGCGCGGGTATACCCATCATTCCGTGTGGGTTGTTTTCTGCGAAGAAAGAGTTGGTCATATCCTCGCCATTGTTTCCATCCGGGGATATTGATGCAGACATGAACAAACTCTTACAGTTTTACCGGGGCATCCACGGGGCCAATCCCGATTCGGGTTTGTGACGATTTTTTATTTTTTGTTACTCGAATTATTAACTTTATTTGTCAATAAAATACTAGTTATGAAAAGGTCGATTATCGGATGTCTGTTAGTTGTTAGTGTTTTGCTGGCCCATTCTTCTCTTGGACAAGCTCAGTTCGCCATCGGACTCAAGGGTGGTGCAAACTTTACGAAAATTGATATAAGCGATCCTTCGGCAACATGGGACGGTAAAACAGGATTTCATGGTGGTGCGTTCGCGCTTATCAAATTTTCAAAAATCGGTATACAGCCCGAGTTGATATTCTCTCAACAAGGATCTACGGTTAATGTAAATGCACAAGATATGAGTTCAAACTTTTCTTATTTGAATATTCCTGTAATTCTGAAACTCTATTTAGTTGGCGGTCTAAACCTTCAGGCTGGCCCTCAATTTGGATTCTTGACATCGGCTGAATCAGAGTATAATCCACTTACGAACGTCCCTCAAACTAGCTCTGATGTGAAAGACCTTTACAAGAATTCAGACTTTAGTTTGGGTTTGGGCGCTGGCTGGGATGCACCGTTTGGCTTGACTTTTGATGCCCGGTACAACCTTGGTTTGTCCGAAATAAACAATAACTCTCAGGTAGAGGCTGCCAAAAATCAGGTGTTTCAAATATCAGTTGGCTTCAAGCTTTTGAAGTTCGGGAACTAATCTCGGCAGACCTTACTTGAAGAGCCATTCGCATGAATGGCTTTTTCTGTTTTATGAACTATCAGCAGGCAGTTGAATTTTTATACGCCCAGTTACCCATGTATCAACGCGTGGGTGCGATTGCATTTAAAAAAGATTTGACCAACACCCTGGCCCTCTGCGCCCGGCTGGGTAACCCGCACCGGAATCTTAAGTTTGTGCATGTAGCGGGCACCAACGGCAAGGGCAGTTCGTCTCACATGCTGGCGGCTGTTTTCCAATCGGCCGGGTATCGCACCGGTTTGTATACGTCTCCTCATCTCAAATCATTCACTGAACGGATCAAAGTAAACGGCACCGAGGTTTCTCAGGATTTTGTGATTCGCTTCACCGAGCGATCGATCGATTGGATTGCAGAGATTCGTCCTTCATTTTTCGAGTTAACTGTGGCGATGGCCTTAGAGTACTTTGCCGAACAAAAAGTGGATATCGCCATCCTGGAGGTCGGGCTGGGTGGGCGGCTTGACTCAACCAATGTCATAGAGCCCGAGTTGTCGCTTATCACCAACATCGGCTGGGATCATATGGACATGCTGGGTGATACACTGCCTAAAATTGCAGGTGAGAAGGCGGGCATTATCAAAGCCGGAAAACCGGTCGTCATCAGTGAACATCAACCTGAAACGTACGAGGTCTTTATTCGGAAGGCGCGCGAGCTGAATTCGGCCTGCACGTTTGCCACCGATCGTGTCACAGTCACTGACGTGTCGGCTGGTTTAGAAATTGGTGTAGATGGAAAGTCATCGTTCCGGCTGATACCACAACTCAAAGGCGATTATCAGCGCAAGAACATAGCGGGGGTGGTTTGTTCGGCTTTGCTGCTTCGCGAACAAGGCTGGCAAATTTCGGAGGCACACCTGCGGGAAGGAATTGAACGTTTGGTGGAGTTGACGGGATTGAAAGGACGCTGGCAGCGGTTGTCCGATTTTCCGCTGACTATTTGCGATACCGGTCACAATTTGGATGGCGTTCGCGAAGTAGTTACCCAACTGCAGAAGCAGAAGTACAACCATTTACACATCGTTTGGGGTAGTGTACGCGACAAGGATATCACCGGCATACTGGCGTTGTTGCCCACCGAGGCACAGTACTATTTCTGCGAGGCCCGAATTCCCCGCGCAATGTCCGCCCGCGAACTGGCCGAAAAGGCGGCCGGTTTTGGATTGCACGGGCGAGTCATTCCCGATGTCAACCAGGCATTGGCGGCTGCGCGTTCAGCGGCAGGGGGGGATGACCTGATTTTTATTGGTGGCAGCACGTTTGTAGTAGCCGAATTGGATCAGTTATAATTGCGGCCGTGAAGGGAAAGTTAAAACGGTTTGCAGTTGTGGCTCAGCGTGACAATGTGCTGGAGCCAGGCAAGGAAATCTTTAAGGAGATTAAAGGACGATGGAATGAACGCTATTTTCCATCTCGCCAACCGATAACTGTTGAGTTGGCTTGTGGAAGGGGTGAGTATACCGTGAACCTGGCCCGACAGTTTCCGGACCGCAATTTTATTGTCATCGACAAAAAGGGCGACCGCCTGTGGAAAGGCAGCACCTGGGCCGTTGAAGAACAACTCACTAACGTGGGGTTCTTACGCACCGACATTTTGTTTGTCGAGAGTTTCTTTGAGCCGGCTGAAGTGGATGAACTGTGGATTACCTTCCCTGATCCGCGACCGCGCAAGCGCGACATCAAGCGCAGACTTACCAGTCCGCGGTACCTGGAGATGTATAAACGCCTGGTGAAGCCAGGCGGATGGGTGCGGTTCAAAACGGACAATACTCCGCTTTTTGATTTCACCCTGGACGTGCTACGCGCTCGTACGGACGTGCACAGCCTGGTCTACACGCATGATTTGTATGCGTCAGATCTGCGGGTCGAGTGTTTTGATATCAAGACGCGCTATGAGGAGATGTTTGCCGCGAAAGGGGAAACGATCAAATACCTTCGCTTTGCCTTCACGTCTGCGTAACAGTTTAATAACATAGTCCCTGATCTTTGGCCTGAATAGGCGGCTTACCTTTGCCTAAACATGGCAAAAAAGCGCAAGCGCGAGGTTGAATTGGTTGTTTTGTCGGATATTCACCTCGGCACCTATGGCTGCCACTCTGAAGAGCTTCTTCGGTATCTCAAGACGATAAAGCCCAAACGTTTGGTATTGAATGGCGACATCATTGATATGTGGCAATTCAGCAAAAGGTATTGGCCGAAGTCTCATATGCTGGTGATCAAACACCTGACCGGCCTCATCGCCAAAGGAAACACCAAGATTACCTACCTGACCGGCAATCACGATGAAATGCTGCGAAAGTTTGCCGGTTTCAGACTGGGTAATTTTCAAATTGAGAACAAGAAGGTAATTGCCTTGAACGGCAAGAAGGCGTGGCTGTTTCATGGCGATGTTTTTGATGTCACGATGCGTTACTCAAAATGGATTGCCCGGCTCGGGGCTATCGGATACGATCTGCTGATCCTGCTGAATGCAGCGGTCAATTTCATTTCCAAGTCGTTGGGCCGCGGGCGCATTTCTCTCTCGAAGCGGGTGAAGGACAGTGTCAAGCAAGCGGTTACGTTCATCAATAACTTTGAGCAGACCGCAGCGGAGATTGCGATTGCCAACGGGTATGACTATGTGGTTTGCGGGCACATCCATCATCCTGAAATGCGAAAAATTGTGACGCCCAAAGGCGAGGTGACCTATCTCAATTCCGGTGACTGGGTTGAAAACCTGACCGCGCTCGAGTATCATCAGGGTGTTTGGCGCATTTATCGGTATCAGGATGATCTGTACGCGCAAAACATCAAACTTCCGAAACACATGCGCGGTGATCTGGATAATGATGAGATTTTTAAGGACCTTGTTTCGGAATTTCTTTCCGGCAAAACGAAATGAAGATACTCTACGCCATCCAGGGAACCGGCAATGGCCATCTGTCCAGAGCGGTCGATATCATCCCCGAATTGAGCCGGTATGGCGAACTGGATTTGTTGGTGAGCGGAGCTCAAGCGGAAGTCAGGTTGCCTTACCCGGTTAAGTACACGTCAAAGGGTTTGAGTTTCTACTTTGGCAAGCGGGGTGGCATTGATTTTTACAAAACTTTTGTGGAGAACCGGTCGGGCGACCTCGTGAATGAGATCAATAACTTTCCGGTCGAGCGCTATGATCTGGTCGTCAATGACTTTGAGCCAATTACGGCCTGGGCATGCCGGAAGAAAAATATCCCGTGTGTTGGACTCAGTCATCAGTCCGCGCTATTGTCAAAGAAATCGCCCCGGCCACGAAGGCAAGACCCATTCGGTGAGTGGATATTGAAAAAGTATGCCCCGGTGAAGAAATATGTTGGTTTTCACTTTAAGGAGTACGACAAAAATATTTTCCAGCCTGTTGTTCGGAAAGTTATTCGAGAAGCCAAACCCACAAACAAAGGGCATTACACCTGCTACTTGCCTGCCTACGATGACAAAAAGCTCGTGGAGTTATTCATGAAGTGGCCCAAAGTGCGCTGGCATGTTTTTTCGAAGCACACCCGGCAGCCTTACCACATCGGGCGTATTTCGGTTTATCCGGTAAGCGGTGCGGAGTTTGTCGAGAGTCTGCTGTCTGCAGAGGGGGTGCTAACCGGAGCTGGTTTTGAAACCCCGGCAGAAGTTCTTCACCTGAACAAAAAGCTGATGGTGGTACCCATGAAAAGCCAATATGAGCAGCACTGCAATGCGGCCGCGTTGAAGAAACTCGGGGTGCCGGTTTTGAAGAAAGTGAAACGTAAGCAGTTGCCAAAGATTGAGGCCTGGATTGATTCAGCTAAACCTTTGGATATCTTCTTCCCGGATGTGGCAGGTGCTGCCGTAGACCACCTGATGACAAGGGTCATATAGGGGATAGTATTTCGCAGAACTTTTCTGATTTAATACGCCTGTAAAGTTCAGATAACATCCGATGCTCATCTTGTCGAAAGTCATGAGCAAGACACGGGTATTGGTGGTGGATGATGATGCCGACATTCTGGCGTTGTTGAAATACAATTTGGAGAGAGAAGGTTTCAAGGTACGCACGGTGGAAGACAGTCGCGAGGCCGTGGGTGAAGCACTTGATTTTTCCCCCGACCTGATCATTCTGGACATCATGATGCCATTCATCAACGGCTTGGATCTTTGCCGACAGTTCCGGAGAATGGAAAAGTTTAAAGAGGCCTACATTTTCTTCCTCACTGCGCGTTCAGAAACTCTGCTACAGGAACCAGCGCTGAATGCGGGAGCCGATGATTTCATTGAAAAGATTGTGGGTCTTCGGTTGCTCACAAACCGGGTAGTAGCCGTCTTGAAGCGGCACTTTGTGATTCGCAAGAGTTTGAGTGAGGTTAAGGTCGGGGGGCTACAGGTGAGCCGGACAAAATCACTTGCAGTGCTGGCTGGCGAAAAGATACCCCTGGCTCGCCCGGAACTTGACCTGCTGTTTTTTCTCGCTCAAAATCCGCGCAAGGTCATCACACGCGAAAACCTGATTGGAAATATCTGGGGCTCTGAAATTTATTCCGGTTCCTTGTCGGTGGATACTTATCTGGAAAAGTTGTCGCAGAAACTGGGCGTGGGGTGGATTATGCGCCTGAGCGAAGATAAATACAAATTCATTCCCCGCTGATTTCGAGTTGCTCCAGGATTTCGCTCAGGTAGTCGAAATCCTTAAGGCCTGGTTTTTCCTCGGCTGAACCATGCAAGGCAAGACCGCAGTTGGGCAATTGCTGCAGTCGCTCCCAAACAGTTTCACCGGGCCACTCAACCAATACGGGTGCCATGTCTGTCAAGGTACGCACGACTGGCAAATCTGATAGACTGACGTTACTCAATTGAAAATAGGCGGCCCTCTTCAAATCGTGGTCCGGCAGCGAACCGACTTCTTGTGCCGTGCCACTGAAGATCACCGGTACAGACGATGGAACAAGAGCGGCCTGTGCAGGCGTTGCCAGGATCAGATCCGGAATAAAGGACTCCAGAAGTTTGGGCACATCTGTTTCCTCCGGGGCGAGTTCCAATACCACACGTGGCCCGGTAACCCATCCTCGGATGTCCCGATACGTGTCGAGTGCCAATGTCGATGGATAACCGAGCAAGTCCACACCCATGCCCGCACAATAGCGGGCATCGCTCAGGTTTACGATGTTTCCTACCTTCACGGTTACTTTTAGCGCCATAGCTGGAATGCAACGATTGATTTTCCCCAAATTTCGGTAAACGGGTTGGCATTGCGATGAGAAGAATAACGTCCTTTCGGTACCTTTGCTGGAGATCATGAGAAATTGGATTGGCGTGTGGTTGGTTCTGCTGGTGGCCTGCGAGAATGAGCCGCCAGCGCCCGTTCAGTCCGGCAGTCAGTTTTTTCCGGTCGTGGTCGGTTTGTTTTGGACGTATGCCGTTGAGCAAACCGTGACTACGCCCACCGGTGTTTCGTCAGCGCAATTTGAGATCCGGCTTCGCGTGACCGACTCACTGCTGAATGCAGAAGGTGGTTACTCGTACCGCGTTGAGCAGGCGAGGCGTAGCCGGCCTCAGGATGCCTGGATCAATGAAGGTAGCCGATTGATTCGGAAAAATAGCCTGGAGGCGGTTCAACACGAAAATGGCGTGAGCTACGTGAAGCTAGGTTTCCCTCTATTTGAGGGTCGAAGCTGGAACGGGAATGCATTGAATGCGAAAGAGGCGGAGGAGTATAAGGTCGTGTCGTTCAATGAACCCTTCGAAACGTCTACGGGATTATCATTTCCCCGGACACTACGCGTAAATCAGGCTGAACTAGACGATCGGATAGTCTTCCGGGATCTTCGCCACGAAGTGTACGCGGAAAATGTGGGATTGGTGACACGCGAAGTAACCCAGTTGGAGTACTATACCGATCCGCCCCGACTGGGAAAAGAAATTGTGAAACAAGGCCTTGTCGAGAAGATGGCACTAATTGGGTTTGGTCGTGAATAAATGGCTGGCCGGAGTTCTGTGCACGTTAATGACGATGCCGGTGTTTGCGCAGGTCAACCGGTACTTTGTCTCATTCCGCGACAAGGGCAATACGCCTTATTCGCTCACGTCCCCCGGTGATTACCTGTCGGAAAGGAGTTTGTCGAGGCGCAGCCGCAACCAGGTGGTCGTAACGATCGATGATTTACCTGTTACACCGGCCTATGTTTCTGCCGTAAAAACTACCGGAGCATCGGTGCTGTTCGCCTCGCGGTGGCGAAATGGGGTGATTGTGGAAGCCACCGAATCGCAGCGGGTCGCGTTGGTTGCATTGCCTATCGTATCCTCGGTCGTGTTGATCGCGCCTGGTCCTAAATCCTCCTCGTGGGGGCGGCAGCGCAAACGCGATCGCGAGGCAACGGAAGGCACGTCTTCGGGAACAGCCACACGGACCCAGCTGACTCAAATTGGAATCGACCAAATGCATGCCTCTGGTTATCGGGGCGAAGGCGTTTGGGTGGGCATATTCGACAGCGGCTTCATTGGTGTGAATACAACAGCACCCTTCCAACATCTTTTTTCGGGTAGCCGGGTGTTGTATACGTATAACTTTGTCAACAACCGCAGTGGCGTGTATGAGCGTGATGATCACGGCACCGAAGTGATGTCCGTTTTAGCTGCTCAAACGTCCACCTACCTGGGCGCGTTGCCCAACGCATCCTACCTGATGTTTTTGACCGAAGACGTGGCCAGCGAATACCGCATTGAGGAATACAACTGGACGATCGCTGCCGAGCGTGCCGATAGTGCAGGAGTTGACGTGATCAACTCATCGCTGGGTTATTACGATTTTGACGACCCGGCTATGAACTATGCCAAGTCCGATCTCACGGGAGATCGGGCAATCGTGACACGGGCTGCCGCGATGGCCCGCGATCGGGGAATGATTGTCGTGTGTTCCGCGGGCAATGAGGGAGCTATTTCCTGGAAGTTAGTCACGCCCCCGGCCGATGCCGATGGAATTTTAGCGATAGGTGCTGTCAATAGTGCAGGCCTGCGCGTGGGGTTTAGCTCGACAGGGCCAACAGCCGATAATCGCATTAAGCCGGATGTCATGGCCCTTGGGTCGGGCACCACGGTGATCAACCAGGCCGGTAATGTGTCAACCGCATCGGGTACTTCGCTGGCCAGTCCATTGGTTGCCGGATTAGCGGGAGGATTACTTCAATACGGCCCTTCCTGGACATCCGCAACCGTGGTTCAGGCGATTAAGGGTTCGGCCAGTATGGCTTCACGGCCAGATCAATTTATGGGCTATGGAATTCCCAACTTTTATGCGGCCGTTCGTTACCTGTTGGCCCGGGATAACCGCGATAACATTACGTTGTATCCCAACCCGGTAGATACACCGCTAACTATTTCGTTTAAGGATCAACCCGAGCAGCCCGTCAAAGTGATCATTACCGATTTGATGGGCCGAACGTGCCTGGAATACGAGAGCGAAATCAATTGGCAGAGCACCAACCCCCTTCAACTCGATGTGGTTTCGTTGACGAGTGGTCTGTATCTGGTCAGGGTGCAGACAAACCAGGAGACTGTAGTATTCAAGCTGATGAAGAACTAAGTTGCGTCATTGTTTGTAACTTTCCCGTCTGATTTCATATGGCTTTACTTGCTCCCTCCATTTTAGCAGCCGACTTCGCCAATCTTGAAAAAGAGGTAACCATGATCAACCAAAGCCAGGCTGACTGGATTCACATTGATGTCATGGATGGTGTTTTTGTGCCCAATATCTCCCTGGGTATTCCGGTAACAGAGGCTATTCACCGGCACGCTAAAAAGCCGCTGGACGTTCACCTGATGATTGTTCAGCCGGAACGGTATGTTGAGGCTTTTCGCAAGGCGGGTGCTGAAATCATTTCTGTACATTATGAAGCCTGCCCGCATTTACACCGCACCCTTCAGCAAATTAAGAGCCTGGGAGCCAAGGCAGGGGTGGCCATCAACCCACACACGCCCGTTCACCTGCTGGCTGATGTAATAGCCGATATCGACCTGGTTTGCCTGATGAGCGTTAATCCGGGTTTCG
>DAIPHR010000115.1:0-9563 GCA_036771215.1 Cyclobacteriaceae bacterium | reverse complement strand
GGTCGCTTGCGAGGGCGATCTGATCGTGGGCTTTGTGCGGTTGCGCACAAGCCGCGAAGTGGAGGAAAAGCTGGGGGCCTCCACACTTGAGTTACAACGGCTTTACATTGCCACAGGGTGGCAAGGGCGATCCATCGGTCACACCCTGATGGAAGAAGCCTTGCGATATGCCCAAAAAATTCAAGTCGATTGGATGTGGCTTGGTGTTTGGGAGAAAAACTTCGGGGCGCAGCGCTTTTATGCCCGTTATGGTTTTGAGCGATTTGGTGAACACACCTTTTGTATGGGCGATGACCCGCAGGTTGACTGGCTGCTCAAGAAAAAACTCCGTTAGGAGCGCATTTCGAAGTTTGATTTCTTTGAACAACAAAAAGCCGTATGTCACGCGAAAAGTTTATTGAATCGATTACCCGTTCCTACAGCCCATCCGGAGCCTCGATTTACTTGGGTGCCGGAATTTTCCAAGCGGAAATTGTGGCTGCGGCAAAAGTTAACCTGCCCCTTCGGATGATGAACCGTCATGGCCTCGTTACGGGAGCCACAGGGTCGGGAAAGACGCGGACGCTTCAACTTCTGGCGGAGCAACTGTCGGCTGCCGGTGTCCCTGTTTTTATGCCCGACATGAAGGGTGACATCAGCGGCATGGCAAAAGAAGGCGTAGCCAATGACAAAATTCAGGAACGGGCAAAAGCGTTGGGAATACCCTATCAACCATCGGGCTTTCCCGTTGAGCTTTACTCGCTTAGTGGCAAGTTGGGCGCACAAATGAGGGCTACGGTAACCGAGTTTGGGCCGGTGCTGCTCAGTAAAGTGTTGGAGCTTAACGAAGTGCAGAGCGGGGTATTGATGGTGGTGTTCAAATATGCCGATGATAAAGACCTGCCGATCGTTGACCTCAACGACCTGAAGAAAGTGCTTACCTATCTGTCGGAAGGAGAGGGCGCTAAGGAGATCAAGGATAGCTACGGAAAAATTTCACCCGCGACCTCGGGTACCATCCTTCGAAAAATGGTGGCGCTCGAGCAGCAAGGAGTAAGTCAGCTGTTTGGCGAAAAGTCGTTCGACATCGATGATTTGTTTGAGAAAGTGGATGGCCGCGGGGTGATCAGCCTTCTCAACGTGTCGGACGTGCAGAGCCAACCCGCGATATTTTCAACGTTCATGCTTTCGTTACTGGCAGAAATTTATCAATCGCTGCCTGAGGCCGGTGACCTGGATAAACCGAAGTTGGTATTCTTCCTGGACGAGGCCCACTTGTTGTTCAAAGATGCCCCCAAAGCATTTCTTGATCAGATTGATCAGGTCATTCGACTCATTCGGTCCAAAGGTGTCGGGGTTTTCTTCTGCACGCAGCTGACTCAGGATGTTCCGGCCTCGGTACTTTCCCAACTGGGCAATCGCGTTCATCATGTCATTCGGGCGTTCACGCCCAATGATGTGAAGGCGCTTAAGGAGACCATCAAGACTTTCCCCAAGAGCGAGTTTTATGACATGGAGCAGCAATTCACTCAATTGGGGACCGGCCAGGCATTTATTACCGTATTGAATGAAAAAGGAATACCCACGGAAACCGTAGTCACCCATCTGGCACCCCCCGCCTCATTCATGGGGCCGTTAGCTCAAGCGGAGTATCAGCAGCAACTCGAGCAATCCGAACTGTATCCAAAATATAAGGACGCGGTAGACCCCGAGAGTGCATTCGAATTGCTGGACAAAAAAATGCAGGCGGCCCGCGAGAAGCAGGAAGAAGAAGCAGCTGTGAGAAGCGATGCCAGGGAACAGACCACTACCCGAAACACCAGGCGAGAAAAAAGCACGTTCGAGCAGGTGCTGTCGTCCCCGGTAACTAAGCAGGTTGGCCGCGAATTGGTGCGTGGGGTTTTTGGTGTCTTGTTTGGATCAGCCCCTCGCAGGAGTTCTCGTAGGAAGGGTATCTTCTGACTAGCCTCTGCGGCTCATCAGATACTTCTTTGGGGTGATTCCAAATTTCTTTTTGAATGCGGCAATGAAATGACTTGGGTTGGTGTACCCGATTTGATACGCCACTTCGTTCACCTGGAATCTTCCGCTGTCCAGTTTCACGCGCGCAAAATCAAGTTTGTGATCCAACAAATACCCGTACACCGTGTTGCCATATATTTCTTTGAACCCCACTTTCAATTGATACTCGTTCAAACCGGCTTGTTTGGCAAGTTCTTTCAGGGTGGGTGGGGCCTCCAGATTACTTAAGAGAAATTCCTTGGCATGCTTGATTTTTCGCACGGTTTCCTGATCGTTTAGAAATGGGCAACTTTCGGTGTTCGGCTGTTTCGTACTGAAGTATAAACCAATGATCTCGAGGACCTTTCCTTCATAGTAAATGCGCTGCACATTGGTGCTCAATTGTTGAGAAAACAATTGGGAAAGGGTGACCAAAAGGGGCGAAGAGATTTCACGTTCATCATAAAACTTTTTGCTGCTGTTTTCCGGGTTGAGCACCGGTAGGGGGTCGTGGGTGAACAGCTCGTGAAGTTTTTTCAGTGTAATGGCCAGTGAGACCAGCCGGCCACCGGGCGGCACAATCAACTCAAAAGGCAGGGTAGCATCTGGGTTGTAGAAGAAATACGTTTTTTGACGCTGCAACTCCCGGGAGTAGTGCGGCCCAAAGGCAAAAACCACGGGCCCTTCCAGACAGAAATAAAAGTGAATGATCCCTTGCCGAACAGAATCGGCCAATCGGATTGAATGCTCTTCGGCATTGGCCAGTACAGCCAGCGAAAGGGCCTCCTCCTGGAGCAACGTTGACCAATTCCCGATTCGGCTATTTTCAACTCGATCACTTGCCCTTAACAAGTCCGTCTTCATACTAAATGACATTTGTCATGTTTATTTGGTCCAAAATAACGCAATATTTATTCAAAAATACCTCTGAATAACAACAAAGTGGGCATCTGGTTCTCTTTGGGAAATTTTATACTGATTTAGGTATTTATTGGATTTTCATTGAGTCACTTTTGCGCCCGATGCGCGTTGTACCCCTGCTCATTTGCCTTCACCTGGCCCTGTCGGGTTATGCCCAGGTGGGCGTAGACACGCTCGCCAACCGGAATCTGGAGGAAGTAGTGGTGACCGCCACGCGTACTGAGCGAGAGTTGGGCGCGTTGCCGATGCCGGTGACGCTGGTGGGCAGAGCCCAGATCAAGTCTATTGGCTCCGTCAGGCTTCAGGATGTGCTCACCGAACAGACCGGTCTGCTGGTGGTGCCGCAGGTGAACGGGCAAGGCAGCGGGTTACAGTTGCAGGGGTTCAATCCGGACTACACCCTGATCTTGCTCGATGGAGAACCGATTATCGGAAGGTACACCGGCTCATTGGAGTTGTCGCGCATCGCAGTGGGCAACATTCGCCAGATTGAAATCGTGAAGGGGCCATCTTCCAGCTTATACGGTTCCGATGCTTTGGCTGGTGTGGTCAACATCATCACGGAACGGCCCCAGCCCGGTTTTAAGATGGGATTGAGTGCACGATATGGCGCAAATGAAACCAGCGATCTTAATGGAGAGGTCGGATTCTCCAACAAAAAATTCTCGGCTTATTTGTTTGCTAACCGCTTTGGCACGGCCGGGTACGATCTGTCTCCCGAGAATTTTGGAAAAACGGTGTCTCCGTTTCGCAACAACACGTTTCATTCAAAATTTGCCTACCGCATTACGCCCCGGACCGAGTTTGCCGTTTCAGCTCGCTTTTTTGATGAACGCCAGGACCTTAACTTCGAAGTGGCATCGAATGGCGAACAGATACGCACCTCCGGAAGTGGATTTGCCCGCGATTGGAATCTCAATCCAACACTGTCTCATCGGTTTTCTGATCGCCTAAAAGTAACCGGTCGATTTTATTCAACTCGCTACGCTACCGAAAGCTTCCTGAATTCCGAACGCGATGGCAGTCGCTACTATTCCGACAGCTTTCAACAGTCTTTTGTGCGGCCTGAGGCGGTGGGCGAATATTTTTTAACCCCGGATCAGGCCATTACGGTTGGGGGCGGTTATATTTTTGAAACCGTTGCCACTACGCGCTATGGTGATCAGGGAAACCGTGAACAGGGTACCGCTTACGGTTTTTTCCAACATGAATGGACGCCAACTCCGAAGTGGTCAGTCATTACGGGTGGTCGCTACGATCATAACACGATTTATGGTGGTCAGTTTAGCCCAAAATTGTCTGCGCGGTACGACATTAAGCCAACCTGGTCGGTGAAACTGTCAGGCGGTGTCGGTTTTAAAGCACCTGATTTTCGTCAACTTTATTTCAACTTCTTCAATACTGCTGGTGGCGGGTACAGTGTGCTGGGTACTGAAGTTGCCAACTTACGCCTGAATGAACTGGCTACGGCCAACCTTATTCAGAGTTGGGCTTTTGATCCCTCCTTGCTGGGCAAATTGAAGGCGGAGCAATCCTGGTCAGTCAATCTGGGTTCGTCATTTCGTCTGAATGATAAACTACAAGGCGATGCTAACCTGTTTTATAACTCGATTGACAATCTGATCGAGAGTCAGTTGGTGGCAACGACCACGGCCAACCAGAATATCTATAGCTACCGCAATATCAATCGGGCATTTACAACAGGGCTTGAACTTAATGGAAGTTACAACCTGACTAGCCGTTGGCAGGTGTCGGCCGGTTATCAATTGCTGTACGCCATGGACAAAGACGTGCTGGGGTCTATCAGGCGAGGCGAGGTTTTTTGGCGAGACCCCGAGACACTCGCCTCGCAACGTTTGAGTACATCAGAGTATTTTGGTTTATACAATCGTTCGCGTCACATGGGTAATGTCAAGGTGTTCTTTCGGCTGCCCGAACGCGGATGGGAAGCCAATGTGCGCGTGATTTACCGGGGCAAGTTTGGTGTGGGTGATGTGATTGGCAATGTGCAGGGTGAAGTAATACCTCCATCCAACAAGCCGGGTAACAATGTGTTGGATGTGCACGATGATTTCGTGGCAGGCTACGCATTGGTTAACGTGGCAGTTGCTAAAACCATCATGAACTGCTTTCGCATACAGGGTGGAGTGGACAATGTTTTCGACTACACCGAACCTGTTTTTATTCCCAACGTACCCGGGCGATTGTGGTACGTCAGTCTTTCGTATACATTTTCACAATCTGAAAAATTAAACTAGATCTACATATGATTAAATCTGTTTTCGCACCGTGCGTCCTTGTTTTAACGATGGGTATGTGGGGATGTCAGCAATCCGAGGAACAACCGGAGGTTATATCTCAAACCATCACCAATCTCAATGCCGACTATGCACCACTGGTGTTTAATCCGGGAGGGCCACCTACCCGGCCGGCTGAGACCAAAAAATATACGCTCTTCAATTTTCGGACTGGTCAAGTTATTCCAAATGCCGACAGTGCGTCTGGTTCGTGGGATATCGGCTTCCGTGCCACATCTATTATTTTTAACAGTGGCACCAGCGGACCTGGCACTGCCGCTGCACAAGTAGTGGTGGGCACGTTCGATGAAATTCGCGAAGCACCTGAGTCAGGTTTTATTCAGGATAACAAAAATGCGGGACCGTCTGGATTTGCGGTGCTGAGCAGCCCGCTTACACCGGGCAGTACCGCAACTAACCACTGGTGGCAAAACACGGGTGCGACAACCTCCACCATCGTTTCTCCAATTGCGGGACGCGTTATTGTGGTTCGCACGGCCGATGGCAAATATGTGAAGATGGAGATACTCAGCTACTATGAGAATGCTCCGGCATCGCCCAATAACATGGTGGATAAGGATCGTTTTTACACGTTCCGTTACGTGTACCAGCCGGCTGAGAGCCGGTCATTTGAATAAGGCCGGATAATTTTCCAAACGAAAAGGCAGCTTGAAGGCTGCCTTTTTTTATGTCGTTAGGGTGCGTTTCACGCTGTTATTTTCAACAACCGAAAAGGAAATAGCACGATACCGCGGATTACTTGAAATATCAGGTCAAGGGAGAAACCGACTATGCGAAAAGGAATGGTGATAAGCCAAACCAGGGGTAACAGAAAAATGAAGAGCAGAGCCAGCGGCCAGCAAATAACCAGCAAGAAGAACCAAAGAAGGAGGCCGAAAAATACGCGCATGTTTGTGTTTTCCGTCTCCTGGGCAATTTTGCGGCCAACCGATTCGGAGTGGCTGGGGAGCGCAAAATCAGATGAACACGTAAAGCCGGGTATCATTTCTGAACACCCGGCTGTACGCCACTGAACATTATTTTGCAATCACCTCGTACGTTTTGAACGAGGAACTCATCGGGGGTTTCTCTCCACGTTCGCGTGCTTGCCGGATATCTTCAAAGCCACGCTTGTGACCCTCAATGAATTCGGGCGAATTCGTCCATTTCTTAAACGCCTCTTCTGATTCCCAATGGCTCACGATGAGGTACTCGCCATCCTGGCTGGGCTTCAATACCTGCATGTCAACAAAACCGGGCATCCGGTCTATGGCATGGGCCCGGGTGGCAAATAACTGCTCGAAGCGATCGCGGTAATGCGTTTCACACGCGATGTAGTTGATGGCTACAAATTTCTTATCCATGTTATTTAGAATTATTCTTAATAGCGCGAAGATGCAACCTGGATGCTTATCGAGCAAATTATTTGGAATAATTCTAAATAAACAAAAATTGAAAGGTCCTGATTATCAGATAAATTTGATTTTTGCCTGCCTATGGAGAAACGTTTCCTCTCGGTGGATCTCCTTAGTGTTCTTAACTTAGCACTCATGATAGTTGTGAATTCGCTGGGTAGCTACGAGTTGGACTGGTAGCCAATATTGCATGCCGAATGGCACGGGTTTACCCTCACCGACCTGATCTTTCCTACCTTCTTGTTTGTAGTTGGCAACTCGATTGCGTTGAGTTTGCCGCGCTATTCACATGAGGGTGCCCGGGCCGTACTGTGGAAGATTGGCAAGCGGACCTTCCTGATTTTTCTTATTGGATTTTTGTTGGGCTGGTTCCCTTTCTTCAACTATGTGGACGGAGTGTTGACCTTCAAATCATGGGAGACGGTCAGGATCTTTGGCGTCTTGCAGCGCATTGCGTTGGCCTATGGAATGGGTGCTTTGTTGGTTTATTTTTTTTCGACCCGCGCGCTCATCTGGACTTCGGTCGGGTTGCTGGTGGGTTATTGGTTTTTGCTACTTGGCTTTGGCGACCTCACGCTCGAGGGCAATGCCGTGTTGAAGTTGGATCTGTGGCTCCTCGGAGCAAACCATTTGTACAAAGGCGAGGGAATTCCGTTTGATCCCGAAGGTTTGTTAAGCACGTTGCCGGCAGTAGTTAATGTGCTTATCGGCTATGGGGCGCTGGTATGGTTCCGAAGGCAGGCCAATGCCAGTGAAGGAATAGCCAGACTTTTTGTAGCGGCAGCTGCTCTCTTGGTGCTGGCTTTTTGGTGGGATCTTTTTTTTCCGTTCAACAAGAAAATCTGGAGCAGCAGCTATGTACTGCTCACTTGCGGCATTGATCTTGCGCTGCTGGCAACGCTGATTTATGTAGTTGATCTGCGCCATTGGACAAGGTGGACCTACTTCTTTGAGGTGTTCGGTAAAAACACCTTGTTCATCTACGTACTTTCAGGTGTGATGGTTGATTTGCTGTTCGTGTTTCGCATCCAGGGTCAATCCGCTTACGGATGGATTTTTCACCAGCTGATCGAACCGTGGGCGGGCACCTATCACGGCTCGGGCGTGCAGGGCCTGTGGATAATGCTGTCGTGCTGGGCTGTGGGCTATGCGCTGGACAAGCAGAAGATCTATATTCGAGTTTAGTGAGCATTCATAAAATCCCATCCGTACCAGTTTACTTCAATTACCAGGCCGTCTTGTAGTTTTCGATTGGGGAATGCTAATAGAGCCCCGACAAAGATCTGAAGCCGGTTGCTCAGGTTGTATCCGCCCCCCAGCACCGTCTGTGACTTTTTGTGTGTACCGGAGATAAAATCACCCATCAACAGCCAACGCTTGTTGATCCGATACTCGTAACCCAGCATGTATCCGGGCCTCAATTCAGGTGGTCCGCCCACAAAAACATCGTTGGCCAGATAAGGGCCGCCCAAGAGGTAACCCCGTTTAGCTTTCCACTTCACCAACGCGTAATTCATAAACGCAAGCCGCTTGGTTTCCACGTTGCTGCTGATGTTGGCACCCAATTGCGTACCTACATTCAATTGCCATCGTTGTCCGAGGCTGAATTGCTTTTGGGCAGTTGCCATTAACAAGGGGTAGAGGGGTTTTCGGTTGCTTTCATCATTGTAGGAAATCCAGCGGCCGTCACCCAACCGCACCGGCAGATCTACAAAATTGATTCCGACATCCCAGTGTTTGCCCAATCCGCAGACCAGGTGCGATTTGGTTTCCAATTGATTGACCGCATAGAAATTGTGCTGGTGCTGGTAGAAAAACTTTTTTCCAGGTGTGATGTCGCCTGAGGGAATGTTAAACAGATTCTGCTGCGCGTAAACGGTTACTGCAGGGTATAGCCCGGTTGTGAGCAAGAGCAACCAGCGCATCTTTTTAAAAATGTCTTGAAGAGGAGTCATGATAGTGGGAACAAGCAGCGGAGTGCTGTGTACTGCGGAGCTCACGAAGTGACGGCAGGGGATTAGTTATCTTTCCATTTCAACCGAAAGTTGATTTTTGGTGCCAGGTTTTCCTGGTACTGATCATACAGAGGCGGTGGAATCGGGTTATCGCTCAGGTCAAGCAATTTCAATTTCTTCATTTTCAATATTTCATCTGGCACTTCACGGATGTTATTGCCGATCAGAAACAGATATTCAACTGACTTAAGCTTGCTGATACCAGCGGGAATCTCCTGCATGTTGTCATTTTCCACGTGGAGTTCGGAGAGATTGCTGATGCGGGAGAGAATACTCAGATTGTCTTGCAAATTGAAATAAGCGTCATTGTTGATGTACAAAACTTTCAGGTTTTTCAATTGAACCATGGTTTCCGGAAGTGTTGAGAATTCGTTTTCGGAAAGTTCGAGGCTCTCCAGTTTGCTGAGCCGGCCTATATCAGCCGGAATGGTGGCGATATGATCTCCAGCGAGGCTTAACATGCGTAAACCCGGCAGGTCGGCCAGGTATTGAATGGCCTCGGCCACATCCAGCGAAGGGTTGTGGTCCAGGTATAAGGACTGCAGCAGCTTTAACTCGGTTATTTCGGGCGGCAGATTCCGGATGTTGTTATGCGACAGTACCAGGTACTTGAGCTTGGTGAGCTTGCCGATACCTGCTGGCAGTGTCGAAATGCCCGTGCGACTCAGATCCAGATATTTCAGATTTTTCAACAGCGCAATCGAGTCGAGGGAGGCACCGAGTGTTTGCCGGCTTAAGTCCAGCCATTCGCAGGCATGAGCATTTAGCTGTGCTTCCCGAAGGGAGGTGTATTTGCCCGGAACAGGTTGCGCGTAGGCCTGGAGGGCGATGAAAGAGAGGAACACGGCTAGTACGAGTTTTTTCATGGCAGGTTGAGTTGTGTACCGCGCGGGCCTATGGCCCGCGCCATAGGCCCGCGCGGCACGTGATGTCAG
>DAIPHR010000114.1:0-9619 GCA_036771215.1 Cyclobacteriaceae bacterium | reverse complement strand
ATTGGCGAGAAGCCTCCGCAATTTTCAAAGTCCTTATTGACAAATGGGCAAATGAGGCTAACTACGAACAGTCCTGCTCCGTCACAGAAGGAAGGTTTGACATAAAAATTTGAAAGCAATAGTGATTAACGAATATTCGGAAGGTGGAAGAACTATGAGAAAGAGTATTTAAATTTTACTTGTGTTTATTGCTTTTGAAGCAATGGCACAAGATCTGCTTCGTACTAAACTAGATTACCCCACGGAAGCATATAACGGAACGTTCCGAGTTATCGGAACTGGTATGGAGGGTTTAGGATTTTAGAGATGCCCATAGGATACAAAGTAGGGCTAATATGAAACATCGCGGAGCTGGGCTTTACTCCGCAACAACTACGGCAAGTTTATCTCCATTGGCGTTTACCGACAGCCGTGTGATGCCTCTCAGTTCTGGTGTGGGGGGTATTCCGGCTTCCATCCAGTGCTTACCGGTCGAGCGGGTGTCGTAGAAAAAGAGTTTTGTTCCATCACTCATCAGAATTTTTCCGTCTGCCGTCCACGCCAGGTCTTCGCGGCCGGGCAGTGTGACCGCAATCTCCGAAACCGTATTTTTTTCTGGATCAAACCTCATAATACGCCAGTCGTTTTCAGCTTTTTTCCAGACAAAACTAAGCGCCCGTTCACCGGGAATTCGATGAAGGGAGCGCCCGATGCCCGAGGCAAGGATGGTGTCTTGCCTTGTGGGTAACTGTAAGTAATGCAGTGTCTGAGGTTCACCTAATACAAAAAGGGCGACATGGCTATTGTCGAGCCACACATGGTAGCCGACCGTCAGGTTGTTGATCAGCACCTGGGGCTCGCCACCGTCAATCGGGTATTTGCCCAGGTCTTGCGCACCGTTGTCGCGCTGAATGATGCAGGAGAGAAACTGGCGATCGGGTGTAACCGTGGGGGAGTACTCACGCTCTGCCGTGGTGGTAATGTTTGACGTTGTCTTGGTTTTGAGGTTAAAGGCCCGAATGTCAGAACGCCCATCTTCATTGAACGATGCGAAATACAGCAGGGGCAGTTGCGGATGGAAATGCGGTTGATTGTCGTAACCCGGGTGCCGTGTGGCGTTCACCGGGTTTGAGGCGCTGACGCTGCCCTTCCTGACTTTCAGATCGAGTACGAGAATTTCAGAACCGGATTGTGCTTTCACTAAGCCCGGGAGCAGAACAATCAGCCAAATGAGTGTTTTCATCAGAACAAGGTAGTATTTTCAGCAGATATGATTTTGGTCGTTTAGTCGAGCTGGTTTTGCTCGTAGGCTTTCGCCCGGCCGGGGTCCAATTCGATCAGGCGCTTAAAGATATCTTTTCGCTCCGGATCCAATTCAAGTGTTTCGCGGTAGAGTTTGATGGCCTCTTTGGCGTTTTGTTCGCGGTCCTCCAGCCAGGCCAGGCGATGGATTAACTCCGGTATTCTTGATCCCAGGCTATAGGCTTTGCGGTAAGGTGCCCGCGCCTGGGAATAGTTTTCTGTCGCATAGGAACAATCACCTTGCAAAATCAAGGCATCCGTATAATTGGGATTGATCAACAACGCCTGGGTGAGCAAGCCGTTGCTGGCGGAATATTCCTGCCGATCAAAACGGATGAGCGCCTTGTTGTACAAGGCTTTAATAAAATCCTGCCGAATGGAAAGCGCGCGGTCATAGTAGCCGTCCGCGGCCGAGTAATTTTTCTCGGAATAGTACACATTGCCCAGGCTTAACCAGGCATCGGCATTGCCGGGTTCTTTTTTGGTGATTTCCTCGAAAATGGATTTTGCCTGGGCATAATCGCCCTGGTTGTAGGCTTGCGAACCACGATCAAAAGGAGTCAGATCTTCTGCAGCCGTTTCTTCCGCGGAAGAAAGTTCCTCATCCTGCGCGCTTTCGTTTGCCGGGGATGGGGCATCGCCACTGGCCATGTAAGTCACCAGAAAAATGATCAGTATTCCACCGAACACCCACACAAAGGCGTTAAAAAAAGTTACCTCTCCCAGCACGGGTATGGTGTTGATAGAAGCCGGTCTGGCCTGTTTGTTGGACGTTGATGAAGGATGTTGAAATTGTTGTTTTGTCGAGACGCTTAACACCCAGCAGCCCACGGCAACACCCCATAAAGGAATGGCGATGAAAGCACCCAGCGAGGAAAACAAAGCACCAGCCAGTGCCAGCGTCCAGCCTGTGCGCCTGTATCGTCTCAGTTTTCGCTCCAGTACTTCGTTATCCATTACAGTTTTTCCAGCAGGAAGTCGGTCATCAACGTCATGAGATGATGGCGCGGCTTGCCGCCCCAGCCGTGCGGCAGATCGGGGTAGTAGAACGAACGGAATTGTTTGCCCGCGCGAATCAAGGCGTCTTCAAGGGCCACCGAGTTTTGGAAATGCACGTTATCATCTCCGGTTCCATGAATCAGCAGAAAATCGCCTTTCAAATTGGCGGCATGCGTGGTGGGCGAGTTGTCGTCATAGCCCGAGGCATTCTGCTGTGGTGTTTGGAGAAAACGTTCGGTGTAAATAGTGTCGTAGTACCGCCAGTTTGTTACCGGTGCACCCGCAATACCTACCTTGTATACGCCTGCGCCTTTGGTCATGGCCAGCGAAGTCATGTAGCCTCCGTAACTCCATCCGTGCAATGCTATGCGACTTTCATCAATATAATCGAGTGCGCCCAAATGTTTGGCGCCAGCGAGCAAATCTTCGAGTTCAAATTTGCCGAGTTGCTTGTAGGTCATCTTCGCGAATTTTTCGCCCCGGAAGCCGGTACCGCGCGTGTCAATAACCGCCACGATAATACCTTTCTGTGCCAGCATCTGGAACCAATAAAAATTTCCACCACTAAAAGCGTTTAGCACACTGGGTGCACGAGGGCCACTGTACTGGTAAACCAGGACCGGGTACTGGCGTGAAGCGTCAAAGTTGCGCGGCTTGATCAGGAAGCCATCCAGCAAGGTTGATCCATCGGCACTTTTGTATTGAAAAAATTCTTTTTTCACGATCCCGTATTCGTCCAGCGTCTTTTTTAATGCCTCGTTACTCTCCAATACTTTTACCACGGCATTGCCTTTTGTTTTGAATAAAGTGACCACGAGCGGCTGATCGGCACTGGTGTGGTAGTCGATGTAGTATTGATGATCAGGACTCATGTTGATCGTATGAGTACCTTCTGCGGCCGATAGTTTGGTCTTTCGTTTTCCATCAAAAGACACGGAGTAAAAAGTGCGGTTGAGATAGTTGCCCTCCGTAGAGATGTAGTAAACCAATCTGGCCTTCTCATCTACCGACACGAGTTGCGTAACCTCCCAATCGCCAGCGGTGATAGGGTTTACGGCCTGCCCGTTCGTGGTGTTCAGGTAGAGATGCTTGTAGCCGCTTCGTTCGCTGGCGGAGATGAAATACTTCTGGTCCTGGGTATAAATCAAGTTGTCCGTATATTCAACATCAACATAGGTGTCACTTTTTTCCTGCTGTACAAAGGTTGCCGCGCCCGTGGCGGCATTCACCTGGTAAAGCGTCATTTTATTTTGATGCCGGTTGAGTGTGCGAACCGATAGCAACCCCGGGGTAGTGGTCCATTTCACGCGGGGAATGTACCGAGCGGTCTCGGTGCCGAGATCTGCTTTTACCACTACGCCTGAATTTACATCGCGGATGAAGATATCGACCAGCGCATTGGCCTCGCCTGCCTTGGGATACTTGAAACGATAATCTTCCGGGTAAAGCTGGCCACGGTTCCATTTCTGCATGTTGTACTCCCGCACCCGGCTCTCATCGAAGCGATAGTACGCCAGGTATCGGCCATCGGGCGACCAATAGAAAGCTTGTGCGAATCCCAATTCCTCTTCGTACACCCAATCGGTTGAGCCATTGATGATTTCGTTGTGCTTGCCATCTGTGGTTACGGGCGTCTCCTTCAGGTCACTGAGGTTCACTACGTATACGTTATTATGGCGCACGAAAGCCGCCCGGGTGGCATCGGGCGAAAACGTAGCGTAACCCGATTTTTCGGTGGTGAGTTTTCGAAGCGATTTGGAGGCGAGGTCATACACGTGGTACACGCCTTTGTATGACCTTCGATAGATGCCTTCGCGCTCAGAGAGGATCATCAGTTTTTTTTCATCTGCGCTCCACTCGTAGTCGTCCACCTCAAGTGAGAGAGCGTCTCCATCCAGCAGTGTTTCCACAGCTTTGCCGGTGGTCACATCAAACTTTACGATCTTATTCTCTTGCAGAGACGTATAGAACTTGCCGTCTTTCATCCAGTTGATGCCCGAAACGCTTCGCTGCAAAAACGTGGGGCGTAGGGTAAAATCATCAATCGTAATATTTTTTTGCGCAACCGCAGGGGTAAGGAAAAGGCAAAGGACACTGACTGTAAGAATTAGTTGTTTCATAAATCAGAATGTAGTTCGAAATATAAAACAAAAAAAAATCGTTCTGTCGGCCGGCAACAGAACGATTGATCAGGGGGGTAGCGAATGCTAATTCACCGTCACATTAAACGTAACATCCAAATCGCTCTCACCGTCTGTTGCTGTGGAGGTGGCCGTCTTGATGTCCGGCTGATGTTTTAAAACAATTCGTAAGGTACCCGTTGCAGAGGCATTTGCAGTTGTCCAGGAGGTAGTGAGCCCGAGGGGCAATCCCTTGCTGTCAGTATCGGTGTAGTTGACGGCATCTGCACGGTTGTCAATGTTGCCGTTACCCGCAGGGTTGGAAAAAAGGGGTCCCGTCCATCCGAAAAAGAAAAGGTGTTCGTCTGCTTCTTCTTTCACTTCCAGCCCGATATTGTATTCCTCGTCCATTGGGTCGGCCAGTTCATTCAACAGGCTGATGGATAGGTTGTATGCCGTGTTTCTGGCCAAAGCTGCCGGGCCACTGAATACATAGCTTTGTGGCCCCTCACCGTCCGGGTCGTTTGCGGTGACCGTTATGGCAGTTGTTGAGCCTGTGGGCGTGAAGGACAGGATGACTTTGGTAATGACCTCGGGCACGTTTTCGGGCTCCGGGTCGTCTTTATCACATCCCGACAGAAATACGAGCGCACCGGCCATCAACAACAGACTCGCCAATGAAAAGAGTTTGTTCTTCATATCAACTTCAATTTTGTTTTTATGCAACGATGTTGCAAATATAAGGATTGAATCGGGAACGACAACTAAAAGCTCAAATGGAGGCCCAGGATGAAATTTCGGCCGGTTTCATTGGCGTAGTACCTCATGCGGTTGGTGTACTCGCGGTAGCTTTCACTGGTGAGATTTTCCCCGGCCAACCGGGCTTCCAGTTTTACGTTTTTGAGTTGCCAGGTGATGCCAACTTGCGCGTGCAGTAATTGAACACCCGCTGGGGCGGCCATAAAATCGAAGTTGCTATCGTTCTGGGCAATCAGGTCGATTCCCTGGGCGGTAGCGTCAATCAGTTGACGTGGAGTAATAACACGCGGAGCACGTGTCTGCATGGCAATCCACCGCAATCCACTTTCGGCATACCAGGAGACAACGCCCTTTTTCCCGGATTCATATCGGATGCTGATATCTGCACGATTGGCCGGGATGAAAATCAGGAAATCATTTTCCTCCACATCACGGGCTCGCAGGTAGGATAATTTCCCGTTCATACTCCACCGTTCGGAAAGCTTGTAACCGACCGACAGATCAGCACCGGCAAAGGAGGCATTGGTCTGGGTGTAGCGAAAATATGGATAAACACCGCGGAGGCTACTCGTAACACCGCGCGGCCGCAGGTAGATGAAATGCCGGATGTAATTGAGGTAAGCGGCTACATCTAATGTGAGCCGATTACCGGTGTAAGTAAACCCACTCACCCATTTGAGGGCCTGTTCAGGTTTTACCCCGCTGTTTTCAAAGGGCACTACCTGTGTGGTTTCCTCGTCCAGCAGCAGCCCATACTCAATGGCGGCTGCGCTTTGGTGCGTTCCGATGCTGTATAGTTCCGCCAGGTTAGCCGGCCGCCAGGCACTACTCAATGAGCTGGTGAACGACCCGCGTTTGCCTACGATGCGTTGGGCCGAAACGGTGCCACTGATATTTTGAAAATGAATTTCCGATCGATAAAGCTGATTCTGAAAATCAAACCCCGCTACATCGTAGTTCCGCAGGTCGGCCCGCAGGCCCGCCTCAACTGTCCAGTGCGTAAGCGTAAACTTTTCCAGTGCAAACAGTCCGATGGCATTGTGCGTAAAGTTTGGAATGAACGGGATGGTTTGCGTACCGTCTATTTTCTCATTTACCTGATGCATAACGTTGATACCCCAGTTGCTTTGGAAACGCGTATGGTGTTGGCGCTGCCACTCCAGGTCGAGCGTATGGGTAAAGAGCCTGAACCCGAGTGCCGGAATCTCAACCAGGCTGCCCCTGCGCTGGTCAAACTCGCTGCGCACATTCAACTGAAAACCATACTGCAACCGATAGTCGTTCTTACCTGCGGTTTGGTGTGCGTTTAACTTGAACAGCGTATGCTGCACATCTTGCCGGGGCGGCTTTATATCATACGTGAAGGGCATTGTCTGTTGGGGTGGTTCGCGTTCCATGGCATTGGCCAGATCTTCGGCATTACCGGTGGCTGACCCGCGCAAAATGCCAATGTTGGTATTAAAATGACTGACAAATACGTCTATACCCCGGTTGGCTTTGTGATACGCGGCTGCCAGCGAGAAGCTCTGTTCTTCAAATCCTGTATTGGAAAGCACGTATTCCGGGGCGCACGAGTCCCCAGCCTTCTTTATACTGCCTTGCGCCCGCCAACCCAGGCCCTTCCACTTTTTGGATCCCCCTTCAACGAAGCCCGAGGTTATCATCGATCCATTGTTGGAAGCACCGATCAGGTGCAATTGTCCTCCCAATCCGGGGTCGCGTGGCAGTTCGGCCGGGTTCACCAATACTACGCCTCCCAATGCATCCGACCCATATTTGATGGCAGCAGCATCCTTGATCACCACCAGGTTACTGGCAATAAATGGATCCACCTCCGGTGCGTGCTCAGCTCCCCAGTTTTGCCCTTCCTGCCGTATGCCGTTATTCAGAATCAAAACACGATTACTATGAAGCCCGTGAATCACCGGTTTGAAAATGGCCGGTCCGGTTTGAATCGTGTTAACTCCGGCAAGTTGGCGTAAAGCTTCACCCAGTGGTTTGCCCATCGTCTCCTGAAGTTCATGCCCGCTTAGCCGATTGAATGTAGATGTGGCCTCCACGTGCGGAGCATGATCTTCCACCACCACTTCCTGAAGAGCTGTTTCATCCGGTTCAAGCGAAACCGCCAATTGCGTATTCTGACCTAGCCGGATTTCCTCGCGATAACTACCGAAGCCGACAAAGCGCACTTCAATTTGATAAACTCCCTCGCAGAGATTCTTCAACTCGAAGCGACCCCGGTTGTTGGTTGTGGTTCCCGGTCCATTGGGCAACACGACCACCGTGGCACCTGCGAGCGGTTGGTTTTCATTGTCGTAAACTGTGCCTGACAAGGTGAGGGTGCACTGCGCATTCTGAGCTAATGAGAGCAAACTCCAAAAGCTGAAAACGAGCATAAAGAGATATGGCACAGATTTTTGCAACAGGGTTGCAAAGGTAAAAAATCAAGCCATCATCCTAATCCAGGATGTCGGATGACTTGAATTTTTGTATAACGTAATAGAGGAAATTAAAATTGAGCGGATCAGCATTCTCCTTAGCCGGGTTGGCATCGTTTTTTGCCGCGGGTTTACCAGGCTTATTTGCGCTGCCGGATGCTGGAGTGATGACGGGTGTCTCGCGAACAGATTGTGGTTTTCCGGATTCTTCCGACACCACTACTTTATCCACTTCGGGAGTTTCGTTTGATTCAATCGGAGCTTCGCGTTCAGGTTGGCCTGGAATGCCCTCCTGTGCAAACGCCACGGAACTCAAGGCCAACAGGGCGAAGGAAAAAAGAATATGGTTTCCGGCTAACTTCAAGTCTCTGCGCACTACAATGGTATTAACAGATTACTTTGCGTAAGGATACCAAAAGTAGCGAAATATATGATTCAGTGGGAGGATTTTTCGAAAATCGACCTTCGCGCAGGCACGGTGGTGCGGGCGGAGCCTTTTCCGGAGGCCAAAAAGCCCGCTTTTAAGCTCTGGATTGACCTTGGGCCTGACCTTGGCGTTAAGGCATCCAGCGCCCAGATCACCCGTCATTACACGCCCGAGGAATTGCCTGGCCGCCAGGTCGTTTGTGTGGTCAATTTTGGGCCCAAGAAGATCGCGTCCTTCACCTCCGAGGTATTAGTCACCGGATTTGCCGATGCGCAAGGTGATGTGGTCCTAACCTCGGTAGATAAAAAAGTCCCCAACGGCTCCCGTTTATTCTAGCATGCGGTTTTCTCAACTTGTTGACGTTTGCGGTGGCCATGTGCTGGCAATGACCGAAGATCACGAGGTGGTTTATCTCGCTACGGATAGCCGGAAAGCCATACCATCGGCTGGCACATTATTTTTTGCCATTCACGGGCAACGCCACGATGCGCATCGTTTCCTGAACGAACTGTACAAAGCCGGAATTCGTCAGTTTGTGGTGGAGCAAGACATCGATTCAGCCGCATTGCCTGGGGCCAATTTGTTACAGGTGACATCTTCGGTGGATGCCTTGCAACGCCTGGCTGCGCACCACCGCGCATCGTTCCGGGTACCGGTGTTAGGCATAACGGGCAGCAACGGCAAGACCATCATTAAAGAATGGCTTTATCAGCTTCTTTCCGTTGACTTCAGCATCTGCAAGAATCCCGGCAGTTACAATTCGCAAATCGGAGTACCGCTGTCGGTTTGGCAACTTCAGGATTACCATGAGCTGGCGATTTTCGAAGCCGGCATCTCCCAACCCGGTGAGATGGGCGCGCTCGCACGCATCATTCAGCCCACGGCAGGCCTTTTTACGAACATTGGCCCCGCCCATGATGAAGGGTTTAAGTCGCGTCAGGAAAAGATCCGGGAGAAGATGAAGCTTTTCCAGTCGGCTCAGACGTTGATCTTTTGCCGCGATCATACCGCTATTTTCGAAGAGGTGGAGCGGAGTTATCGGGGGCGCACGTTCACCTGGGGTGTACATCCTGATTCCGATGTGCACCTGCAGCACTGGGGCGCAGACGGAGCGGAGATTCTTTTCGATGGAGAGGAAGTCAGCCTTGCGTTTCCGTTCACGGACCGGGCCTTGCAGGAGAATGCGCTGCACGCAGTAGCTGTTATGCTTTGGTTGAAGGTAAAGCCTGCTGTCATTCAGAGTCGCTTGCGACAGTTGCGGGCTGTGCCGATGCGGTTGGAAATGAAACAGGGGATCAATCAGTGCCAGCTTATTGATGACACCTATAATAACGACCTCGGAGGCCTTCACATCAGTCTTGATTTTTTAGCCAGCCTACAGAAAAAAAACAAGACGGTGATCTTGTCGGATGTTTTGCAGAGCGGGCGCAGGGGTGTGGACTGGGTGACGGAGTTGTCTCGTATGCTGGCCAAAGCCGGTGTCAATCGCTTTATCGGTATCGGGGAAGTGCTTTCGGCAAACCGGGCGAGTATTTCAGGTCAAGTGGGGCGTTGTGAGGTTTATTCATCGGTGAGCGAGTTTGTGGAGAAGGTCG
>DAIPHR010000113.1:0-9793 GCA_036771215.1 Cyclobacteriaceae bacterium | reverse complement strand
GCCGGATACTGCTCATACACCATCGTAATGACGCGCCTGTTGCCGATCATCCGGGTATTGGCACCAATACCGCCATATTGCCCGGTGTTTTGGGTGCGAAAGTCCTCAACCTGATCTTCGGAAATGAAATTGGTGTAAGGATCCAATTGATTCAGCATGTTATCGATCCCATGCCGCATCAGGGTATTGGGGTTCACCTCATCTACGTATGATTCGTTGACGGACCTGTAAAAAGCTGCGAAAATGTCGAGATTCTTGGCAATCTCGAAGTATCGGTCGGCCGGTGCAGCAGCACCCAACAGGGCCAGTCCCACCACCATCGCCCCCCACCACTTGATTTTTTTTCCGATCCGCGCCACCAATCAGGTAAACAAAGCGTTAAAGGTAGAATTATGTTTCCTAATTTTCGAGTCTAAAACAGATGCTATGCTAAAACGTGTTTTGTTCGTTCTGGTTGCTGCCCTTGCGCTGGCGGGCTGCCAAAAGGAGTCTGGATTTTCGGTGAAGACGGGTGAAAGTGGGGGTTACACGTACGAGTACGTGACCAATGACCCGCTTAAAGTTCGGGTATACACGCTCAAAAACGGGTTGAAAGTGTATCTGAGTCGCTATGAGGGTGAGCCCCGGGTGTATACCATGATTCCCGTGCGGGCCGGTGGCAAAAATGATCCGGCAAACAATACCGGCCTGGCGCACTACCTCGAACACATCATGTTTAAAGGAACGGCTTCCTTTGGTTCCCTGGATTGGGACAAAGAGAAGGTATACCTGGACAGCATCGAGCACATGTTCAACCAGTATGCCCGCCTTAAGGATGAGAAAGAACGTGAAGCGTATTACAAGCTCATCGATCAGGTTTCGAATGAAGCCTCCAAGTTTGCCATAGCCAACGAATATGACAAAATGATCAGCGAGATTGGGGGCACCGGCACCACCGCCTTCACGTGGGTAGATCAGACCGTTTACATCAATGACATTCCCTCCAATCAGCTTGACAACTGGCTTCAGATTGAGGCCAACCGCTTCCGCATGATTACCCCGAGATTGTTCCATACGGAGTTGGAGGCCGTTTACGAGGAAAAGAACCGATCGCTGGACAACGACTACTGGAAAACCTATGAATCGCTGTTCTCCGGCACATTCCCAACACATCCGTACGGTACGCAAACAGTAATTGGCACTATTGATCATTTGAAGAATCCCTCGATTACGGAGATCAAGAAGTATTTCGATACCTATTATCGGCCGAACAATGTTGCCATTTGCCTCAGTGGCGAACTGGACTATGACAAAACGATCGCCATGATCGATAAATACTTTGGCGATTGGCAATCCAATGAACAACTCCCCGAGTGGAAGAAGATAGAGGAAGCTGCTTTTCAGGCGCCAGTCGTAAAAGAAGTTATCGGCCCGGATGCCGAATGGGTACACATCGGTTTCCGTCATGAGGGCAGAACCAACGAAGACTACCAGAAATTGCGTCTTCTGGATATGGTTCTCTCCAACTCCCAGGCCGGCCTGATTGATCTTAACCTCAAGCAGCAGCAGAAGGTGCTGGAGCCCGTAAGTATGGTGGAGGCCATGCAGGATTACTCACTTCACATGCTCACCGGCCGGCCGCGCGATGGCCAAACACTCGAGCAAGTGCGCGACTTGTTGTTAGGACAAATCGACTTGATCAAGAAGGGCGAGTTTGATGATTGGCTGATTGATGCGGTCATCAATGACTTGAAAAAGAACCGGATCATGGCTTCGGAACAAAACTACTCCCGTGCCAACGACATGATGAATGCCTTCGTTTACCAGATGCCCTGGCAGCAGTACGTTTCCGAAATTGAAGCGTTGCGCAAGTACAAGAAAGAGGATTTGATGAAGTTTGCCAATGATATGTATAACGACAACTATGTTGTCGTGTACAAGCGATCAGGCAAAGATCCCAATGCTCAGAAAGTAGATAAGCCGCAAATCACAAAGGTGGCTCTGAATAAGGAGAGTAAGAGTGCGTTCCATGAGACAATCCTGGCCAACAAAGTAGAAAAACTGAAACCAGTATTTCTGGATTATGAAAAAGATATCCAGAAGTTGACCATGAAGCCAGGCATTGACGTGCTGTATACGCCCAACACCGAGAACGACCTGTTCATGCTCTATTATCTGTCGGATGCCGGCACCAATAACGACCCGCGCTTGCAAGCTGCAGTCGAATATTTGGAATACCTAGGCACGGGTGATTTGAGTGCAGAGGATGTTAAGAAAGAGTTTTACAAGCTGGGGAGCAATTTTGGTGTGTTTGCCGCAGAGGACCGCACCTACATCTACCTGGAGGGCTTGAATGAGAATATGGAAAAATCGGTCGAGCTCTTTGAAAAACTGTTGGCCCAGGCCCAACCGGATGATGAGGCACTTCGAAACATGATTGACGGAAACTTTAAGGAGCGCGATGATCAGAAGAAGGATAAGTCGGCTATTCTCTGGCAGGGCTTGCTCAATTACGGTTTGTACGGTCCGCAGTCTCCGTTTACCAATGTGCTCACCAACAAGCAGCTTCGCGAGTTGACGTCAGCCGAGTTGACGGAACTCATTCGCGGGTTCACGCAAATGCAACATCGCGTGCTTTACTACGGCCCTCGTGCCGGAAAGGAGTTGGTTGCGCTGTTGGAGAAACATCATCAGGTGCCCGAACGGTTAACGCCCGTTCCGCCTGCGGTCAATTTCACGATGGCAGACATGAGGCAGCCCAGCGTTTATTGGGCGGATTATGACATGGTGCAGGCCGAGATTGTTTTCCTGTCGAAAGCCGATACGTTTGATGCCGCGCGCATTCCGGCTACGCGCCTATTTAACGAGTATTTTGGAGGCAACATGAGTAGCCCGGTGTTTCAGGAGCTGCGCGAAGCGCAAGGGCTGGCCTATGCCGCATTCGCCAGCTTCAATACGGCTGATAAACCGCTCGACAACGACTACTTCTTCGGGTACATCGGCACGCAGGCTGACAAGCAACCCGAGTCGATGAAGGCCATGATGAAACTCATTCAGGATTTCCCCCGTTCTGAAGCCGGCTTTGACGTAGCGAAAAACTCGCTGCTCAACCGGATCGAGAGTGAGCGCATTACGAAGGCCGACAAGTTGTTTAATTATGAAACAGCTCGTAAACGGGGATTGACTACCGACATTCGCCAACAGGTGTACGAAGAGGTGAAGAACATGACCCTTGAGGATGTGGCAAACTTTCAGAAGCAAAACATAAAAGACCGCAAGTTTAACGTGGTGTTGGTTGGTGATCGCGATAAACTCAACCTGAAAGACTTGCAGCAGTATGGACAGGTGCGCGAGCTGACACTGGATGAGCTCTTTGGCTACGAAAGGCCAATAAAGGTTGACGCTGAGAAACCGCAGTAATAAAAAAGGCCCGCAAGGGCCTTTTGATTTTTTAGAATTTATCCGGGATCTGAATGATGCGAACGACAATTTCGTGAGGGTCACCGTCTTTGTCTACCAGATTGAATTTCACCATGGGATTGTCACGTTGGAGATTACTTTCAACATCCGTGACCTTATTATCCTGCAGGTGCTTCTCAATTTCCTTTTGCAGAATAAAAAGGGCATTGGCAAAATCCACTTCAATCGGGCTGGGGTTGTACGAAGATGTTTTCATAGTGCGTTACCAACGGATGAGGGCCGAAGCCCAGGTGAAGCCGCTGCCGAAGGCGGCCAAGCAAATTACGTCATTTTCTTTCATCTTTCCTTCGGCCCACGCTTCGCTCAGCGCGATGGGGATAGAGGCGGCTGTGGTGTTGCCGTAGCGCTGGATGTTGTTGTAGACCTGATCATCGCGCAGGGCAAGTTTTTCCTGGATGTATTGGCTGATGCGCAGGTTCGCCTGATGCGGAATGAGCAGACTGATGTCTTCTTTCTTCATGCTGTTGGCAGCCAGTGCCTCGTTAATGACTTCCATGAACCTGACTACGGCATGTTTGAATACCTGGTTACCGTTCATGTACACCTTGAAGCCGGAGGTATCGAGAATTTGCTCGGGTTGCCGCTCCTCGCGCGGGCGGCTGCTGCCGGGATCTTTTACATACAATTCTTCGGCAAAACGTCCATCGGCATGGAGGTGGGTGGAGAGAATGCCGGGTTTATCGCTGGCCTGGAGTACCGCAGCTCCTGCGCCATCGCCAAAGATAACGGCCGTGTTTCTTCCGCGGGTGGAGACATCGAGTGCGGTAGATTGAATTTCGGCTCCCACAACCAGTACGGTTTTGTACATGCCGGTTTTGATGAATTGATCGGCAATGGAGAGGGCGTAGATAAAGCCAGAGCACGCGTTTTTTATGTCGAGTGCCCCGATGCCTTCGAGACCGAGTTCGCGTTGCATGATAACGCCCGAGCCGGGGAAGTAGTAATCGGACGTGATGGTGGCGAATACGATGAATTCCACTTCTTTCACGTCTACCTTCGCACGTTCGAGCGCCATGCGGGCCGCTTTGGCAGCCATGTTGCCAACTGTGTCTTTGGTGGGATCAATCCACCTGCGCTCGTGGATTCCGGTGCGCTCCACAATCCACTCGTTATTGGTCTCCATAAGTGTGGAGAGGTATTCGTTGGTGACGACTTGCTCAGGCACGTAGTGGCCGAGGCCCACAATCCGGGATGAACGCATGGTGTACGGTTTTGCGGCTGCTAAATTAAGGATTTGTAACCGGAAACCTAATTAGCGTTAGGGAAGGATGCCAGGCGAGCGCTGATGGATACTACTTGCCGGGTATGGGTTACCGGATACTAATTGCTAGTAGTCGCCAGCGACTAGCAACCAGTATCCGGTTACCACCCGATCACTTTTTAACCAGCCCCTTTGTATTGTCGTCCGAATGCCGGTCGATGAGCTTATGCAGCGGATCGATGCCTGCCTTGCGGGGCTTGCTATTCACGGTAATGGTGAATTCATTTTGCTTTTGTGTGATCTTGTGTTTTTTGAGGTAGATAAGGCTGTCTTTGCCGGCTTTATTTTTGCCGTACACCCCGATGTCGATCCAGTCGCTGATGGGAATGTTGGTTTCGATACCGGTGCTATCGGCCCGCAGTTTTTCGGCCGAGGTGAAAAGCTTCACTTCGAATTCATCTTTGCCCTTTTCTTTGTAAAAGGCGGAGTCGGTTTTGTTTTCGAAAAGGGTGATCGTTTCGAACATGTCGCGGATTAGATACTGCATGCAGTCGGGTGTTACCTTCCGGATTTCTATGAGCAGATCCGCTGACGTGGGGTAGGGTGCATCTTTGAAGCGCCAGGTGGCATTGAACCTGCGGAAGGCGGCATTGACGCTGTCCTCGCTGATGTAATCCTGCAGCGCATAGAAGATGAGCGATGCTTTCTGATAGTGGATGTAGCACTGGCTTTCAACAAGTTCGAGTGGCTGTTCCTATATTCTTTCAAAAGCCCGTCCTCCGAGATACCGGTCGAGTTCGTATTTGAGATAGAGCTCGAGGATTTCCGGGGTAAATTTATTTTTGAGCACCATGAGCGCGGAGTATTGCGACATGCTTTCGCTGAGCATGGCGTTGCCTTTCACGCCTGCTTCCATGACCTGGTGGCCCCACCACTGGTGCGCCACTTCGTGCGCGGTAACGTAATACACGTAGTCGATGTCCTCATCGGGGTCATCAATTTTGGCAATGAAACCGATACCCTCCGAGAACGGAATGGTGTTGGCGAATGATTGCGCGAAGGTGGCGTACCGCGGAAACTCCATAACGCGCAACTGGCGGTACTGATAGGGGCTGAAATTTTTCTCGTAGTAGGCGAGGGCGTCTTTCATGCCGTCCATCATTTTGTCGAGATTGTATTCGTGGCCGGGGTGGTAGTAGATTTCGAGGTTGACGTCATTCCATTTATCGCGTTTTACCTCGTAGCGTGCGGATATGATGGAATAAAAATTGCACATGGGCGCATCCATTTTGTAATGGAAGAACCTCCGGTTGTTTTCGTTCCATTCTTTTTGCAGGTAGCCGGGGGCAATGGCGATCTGATCCGGTTCGGTGCTGACGACAATCTCGAACCTGATGTGATCGGCATCATCGCCAAACAGGCTTTGTGCCAGTCCGCGCGGGTCGTTGCGTTCCATCATGCGTTCGCGAGGCGGCAGGCCTTTTTCTTTCCGGTCGTTATCGTCTGCCATCTCACCCTGATTATTATACCCAAAAGCCGGAAAATACCCATTGTTAAAGAAGGTGCCGTTGAAAATCACCTGCGTGTTGGACTCGCCCGAGTTGACAAAGCCTTGTGTATTGAACACGGTTTTAAAATCCATACGCAAGCTATCGCCCGGTTGTAGTGGTGTTTCCAGTTGGTAAATCGAGTATTTGAATTTTTCGAACGTTTCTTTTACTCCGTTTTTCCGATCGAACCGCAGGTATTCGGTTTTGTTGCCCGGAGTGTTATCCTCCTGAATGTGGAGTTCGCGGATGACTTGATCGGTTTTATTCTTGACAATAAAATACCCTTCTGCTACGAAGTCGCGCTTCGAGGGGTAGATATCAACTTTCAGGTTCGCCTCCGTAATCCGGGGCTGTGCGATAAACTCATATTTTTTAAGTGTTTGCTCATACTCCACCTGCAATTGCTCACGCTCATCGCGGTTGGTGTATTTGTTCACTACGTTGAGGTTATAGAATATGAAGAAGCCTGACGAAACGAACACGGCTACGGCACAGATGATCAGCGTAACCAGTTGCCTGGAGAGGCGTAGTTTGCCGGCTTTCCAGCGCATGGTGATGATGGCCTCGGAGCCGCGCGGCAGAAAGACCACGGCTATGGCGAAGAGCAGCACAACGAAGGCAAACCAGTACACCTGAAACCAGCTGAAGGGCGTAACGAAATGGCCATACACGTTCATGTCGGAGTACGTACCGAGGCTACCGCTGCCGAATTGAAACATCGGGTGTTCCAGTCCCATCTGGCCGAAAAAGCCGACCAGCACAAAAAATCCGATCGTGATGGCAAAGCCCAGGAATTTGTTGTTCAGCATGACCTGCACGAACATGGAGAGGAGCGTGTAGAGTACGAGGAAAGCCAGTGTTTCGGTATAGAGGGTTCCCAGATAGATATCCAGCTCAAATTTAAAGTAGCCATAACTGGCCTGAATGGCCATGCCGGTGAGGATCAGGCCGGCCAGCAAGGCGATGTACACCAGCACCAGACCGAGAAATTTGGAAAGCAGGTTCATGAAGTCGGGCATAGGCATCGCGTCCATGATCAGGTTTAGGTTAACTGCTCTTTCTTTCCAGATCAACTCGCCCGAATACAGCACCGCAATGATGATGAAGAAAAGGTTGAATTCGCTGAGCAGTCCGAGTATGGTGTAGGTGGTTGGGTAGGAGCTCGTACCAAACAGTTCACTTAAGTTGACGGCATTCAACAACATCAGCAGCATGCCTGAAATGACAATGGCGATGAAAGGAATTTCACGGAACACCATCTTGAAATAAAAAACGGTTAGGCGCACGAGTTGGCCGAGTTGTGTTTTCAGGCCACTGAATTGCTCGGCAACCGGGATCTTCATTTCCTGCGCTTTGATCAGGCTGCGATCATCTTTTACCGTGCGTGGGCGGAAGAGGCTGTTTCGCACCACGTTAAAACTGAATCCGAAATGGGTGATGACCAACACCACCAGGCCAACGCCTATCCAGATCAGGCGGTTATACAAGATGTATCCCTCAAAGGGAATCTGCAGCGAATTGCGCTCCCCCGGAGTCCAGTACTCGGTGTAGAAACTAAATGCCCGCACACCGAACGGATCCAGCAGCGCAGCGATTTCTTTTTGCTCAATATCGCGAAGCAGCGACTGGGTACCGATGTAGAGGACGAGTAACAGAATTCCCTGCGTATAAATGACGATCGACTTCCGGCTAAGAGCGCCACTCGCAAAAAAGATTGCCCCGGTGAAGAACATGTTGGGTATCACGAAAATCAGGAACGGCTGCCAGTAGGTTGCGATGTTGAAAGGCAACATGCGGTCGGCTTCGCGCGTGGGGAACAGGTCGCCAATCATGAATGCCAGCGGTACGCTCGAAGCCACCAGGAACAAGACAACCAACGAACCCCAGTAACGGCCCATGAGGTAGGAAAATTTCTTAATTGGCGTGCTGAAGAGGATGGCTTCTGTGTTATGTTCGAAATCACGGAGTACGGCTACCCCCATGATCGCGGAGGAAATGAGCGTCATGAAAAACCCCATGATCACGATCATCTGGGTAATCACCACCGGGGCATTTTCTTTCACCTGGCCGATGCCACCTCCAATGCGTACGACATCGGTGGTTACCGCCAGGATGCAAAGCAAGAACATGATGCCGAAGTAGATGTAATTGGCAGCTCGTGCCCTACGGTACTTCAATTCGAAGAGAAATATTTCTTTGAACATGATGGGTCAGATTTAGGATTAGCGGATATGCGTCAGGCGGGTTGGGCGTTGCCGAAGATATGCGTGAAGTAAACGTCCTCGAGGTCGGCCTCCGCTTGCTCGAATCCGTCTCCGGGGTTGGTCTCGCTGAGCACGGTGATGACCGGCCTTCCGGCAATCAGGCGCTCGGAAATGATGGTATGGGTAGCGCGGTAGGTTTCCAGCTCTCCTTTGGTGATTGACTTTATCCAAACCTTGCCGTCTACCGCGGTGATGGCGTCTGCGGGGCTACCCTTGTACAGCACTTCGCCTTTGTTGATGATGGCCATGTCAGTACACAGTTCTTTCACATCCTCTACGATGTGCGTGGAGAGTATGACTATTGTATTTTCCCCGATTTCGGAAAGCAGGTTCAGGAAGCGGTTGCGCTCGGCAGGATCAAGGCCGGCCGTGGGCTCGTCTACGATGATCAGTTTCGGGCTGGCAATCAGCGCCTGGGCGATGCCGAAGCGCTGTTTCATACCACCTGAGTATCCGCCCAGATTTTTATTGCGGGCATTCCAGAGATTGGTTTTATGGAGAAGGGCCTCCACCAATTCCTTGCGCTGCTTTTTGTTGGCGATGCCCTTCAGCACGGCCAGGTGGTCGAGCAAGGTAACCGCATCGATGCGTGGATAAACCCCAAACTCCTGCGGCAGGTAGCCAAGGATTTTGCGTACTTCGTCTTTTTGGGTAAGGACGTTGATGTCGCCCAGAGTGATGGAGCCACTATCGGCCTCCTGCAAGGTGGCGATGGTACGCATGAGAGAGGATTTGCCTGCTCCGTTGGGGCCCAGCAGGCCAAACATGCCCTGGTTGATGGTCAGGTTTACATCTTTTAGGGCCTGAACGCCATTGGAGTAGGTCTTGTTGAGGTTTTGAATGATCAGTTGCATAGCAGGGGATTGATTCGGTATTAGTCGCGGGGGATGCCCGGTTTGTTACAGTGCCAAGTAATAAAAAATCCACCGTAGTTATACGGTGGACCTCTGTTTGGGGTTTCGGTTGCCGTTCAATAACGGGGGGCTATACCACCACGTTTACGATCTTGCCCGGCACTACGATTACTTTTTTCGGGGGTTTGCCTTCGGTCCACTTCTGTACCACCTCGCTGGCCAGCACGTTGCGCTCGATGTCTTCTTTGGGCATATCCAACGCAAAGTTGATTTCGGTGCGCACTTTGCCATTGATGGAGATCGGGTAATTGAAGCTGCTTTCCACGAGGTATTGTTCGTTCCACGCGGGGAAGCTGGCGTTGAGGATGGAATCCGTTTGGCCCAGCTTTTCCCACAGCTCTTCGGCAATATGCGGGGCAAAAGGCGCGAGGGCGATGACGAGCGGCTCCAGTACTGCGCGTTTGT
>DAIPHR010000112.1:0-9801 GCA_036771215.1 Cyclobacteriaceae bacterium | reverse complement strand
ATAAACAGAAACAGAGCAACGATGATCAGGAAAAAGCCGGACGCCAAAACAAAGCGGGGGTCGGCAAAAAAGTCAAGGTTAAAACGTGATTTTGATTTTCCGCTTTTGGCTTTCTTTTCCTTTTCGGGCTTTTTAAAGGTGTTGGATTTGTAGGTGTTTTCGGCCATTAAGTTTAAAAAGTATAGCAAAACTAACGAAAAAAGCTATTTGACCGATAGTGACAACGTAATGATTTAACTTTGCCGACCTTTTGGAAAGCTGGTGTCAAGGTCTTAATGCAGTGCTTGTGATTGGTTCGGGTGATGCGGTGGGGAAGGCGAAATCTACAACAATGGTAGGATAGCGTTCACGGGCATGAGCAAAACCGGTAACGATCGACCCGCGGGTACCTATTTCTACAAAATTGAGTTTTCCAGCGGCTTGCCTGCCCGCACCGGATTTTTGTCGCTGAAGAGATAAGGAGTTCCGTCTCCTTTTTAGCACTTTTGTCCACCCTCAACAACTCTCTATGAAAAAGTTATTGTCAAATCTTTGGTTGGTCGGCATATCCCTGGCTTTACTAGCCGCTTGTACGCAAAAAGAAAAAAATATGAAACTCCCTGATGTTCCTCCTCCGGTGGCCGCAGTTCAACCATACGAAATCACATCCAAGCATGGCGATAAACGAATCGATAACTACTACTGGCTGAAAAACCGGGAAGACTCCAGCGTGATCCATTACCTGAAAGCGGAGAACGATTACCTCGACACGATGATGGCTCACACCAAGCCTTTACAAACGAGCTTATTCAACGAGATGAAAGCCAGAATCAAAGAAGACGACTCCTCGGTTCCGGCTCGTATTGATAACTACTACTATTACACGCGATACATTGAGGGCGGTGAGTATCCCATTTATTGCCGGAAAAAAGACTCGATGGATGGCGTTGAAGAAATTGTTGCTGATGGAAATGCGATGGGTAAAGGCCAGTCATTCCTCAACTTATTCACCTCGGTTAGTCCAGATCATCAAATGGCTGCCATCGTCCTGGATACCGTAGGCCGCAACTTCTACACGGTAAAATTCAAGGATATGAAAACGGGCCAGTATCTCGCGGACCAGATTGCCGACACCCGCGGGGGTTACGTGTGGACCAATGACAACCAGTCGGTTCTCTATGCCGTGCCTGACAAACAGACACTGCGCAATTATCTGATCAAACGCCATATTCTGGGTACCCCTGTTGAATCCGATCAGGTGGTATACGAAGAGAAAGACCAAACCCTGGATGTCAGTGTGAGTAAAACACGGTCAAAAATATACTTCATCATCAGCAGCAGCCGTACCGATGCTTCGTATGCCCAGTATCTCAGCGCAGACAAACCCGGAAAGCCAGTGATTATTCAACCGTTAAAAGATGATGTGCAATACAGCGTCAATCATACGGAGGGCGACCGGTTCTTCATCTACACCAATCTGAACGCCAGGAACTAACGCCTCGTGAGCGCACCCACAGCGACACCTTCCAGCGAAGCCTGGGCCGATGAGCTTGCGCACCGCGAAGACGTGTTCTTGCAGGATGTGGAGTACTTCCGGGACTACCTCGCATTGGGCGAAATGAGTGCGGGTCTGGTAAAAATCCGAACGATCAAATGGGCCGACAAAAGTGAGAATTTTGTAAGCTTCGATGAGCCGGCCTACTATGCCGGGTTGGGCAACAATCCGGAATTCAATTCCAATTTGCTCCGGTACAATTACCAGTCCATGACTACGCCTAATTCCACATTTGACTACAATATGGATACGAAGGAGCGTGAGCTAAAAAAGGAAACTCCGGTGCTCGGAGGTTTTGACAAGACAAACTACGCCACCGAGCGGATCATGGTGAAATCGCGCGATGGAAAAGAAATTCCCCTGTCGATCGCCTACCGAAAAGACAAATTCAAAAACGATGGCACCAACCCCGGTTGGATTTATGCATACGGTTCCTACGGCATTTCGATGTATGCGTTTTTTGGCCGCGATGAGATAAGTCTGCTCGACCGCGGATTTGTATTTGCCATTGCTCACGTGCGGGGTGGCCAGGAAATGGGTGGCGCCTGGTATGAAGACGGCAAAATGCTGAAAAAGAAAAACACGTTCAATGACTTCGTTGATTGCTCGGAGTGGCTGATCCAAAACCAATATGTGGAAAAGGATAAGTTATTTGCCGAGGGCGGAAGCGCAGGCGGATTGCTTATGGGAGCCATCACCAACATGCGCCCCGATCTGTATCGTGGGGTGATTGCTCAAGTGCCTTTTGTTGATGTTATCACCACCCTGGAAGATGAGAACATTCCCTTGACCACCTTTGAGTGGCTTGAATGGGGCAATCCAAACAACAAAGAGCAGTACGACTACATGCTTTCCTATTCGCCTTACGACAATGTGGAGAAGAAGAACTACCCGAACCTGTTGGTGACAACCGGCCTACACGACTCGCAAGTGCAGTACTGGGAGCCGGCCAAGTGGGTGGCCAAACTGAGGGTGATGAAAACGGACAACAATCGCCTCTTCCTGCGTACCAATATGGATGCCGGCCATGGCGGTGCCAGTGGGCGTTTCCGCGAGCTGAAGGAGACGGCATTGAAATATGCCTTTGCGCTGGATTTAGTAAGAAATCAGCAAGAAGAATAATTCAACGCTCGCGCACCAGGTCAAACCTCGAACCGCTGTATTGGGCGTCTTGCAGGTGCAGAACAACTCCGCCCTGCACCGCCTCAAACCACGCGTTGAAGTTGGTGGTTGCTCCTTTGAATCGATTGGTGAGCACGGCATTCCAATCCGATACGGTTGCCTTTCCCTTATAGTCTTGTGAATACGTGGACATGGAACCTACCATGCCAGACGCACCTTGATGGCGGCTGGTATAGTCACCATTTACCATAAACTCAAAACGATCGCTCATGGCCACGGCACCCATACCGGCATAGTTACCCGTGTAGGCGTTGTAATAGTTCGCTGCGGTTGTTCCACCGCCCGTCCATTTGCCGTGCAAATCTCTCAGCGTTACTGCAAACTTGTTGTAGCCGCTCATGGCGGCCAGATCGGACTCGAACTGGTTCTCGGCTTTTGGAAACGTGTTGCGCAGCGTTTGTTCATCGGGCGCTACGGCCAGTATCGGAAACATGTTGCCTCCTGCCGAGTTTACATACAATCCAAGAAACACGCGTTGATTCGTCTGGCGATCAACTGCCTCTCCTTCGATGTACGGTGCCTGGAAAGAAGAAATCATTTCACCGTGATCCCGGTATTGCTTGGTGAGCAACTGGAATTCTGATCCGAGTCGGCTATCCCAGAAATAATCCCGGCCCGCCCGTCTTGAGTCATCATCATACGCAAGCGGAAAATAGAGATGAACCCGAACAGGTCCTCGAGTAACCACTACCATATTGATTGCCATTGTACTCACCCATCCATCGTTGAAGTTGGTGGTCGCTTTGGTGATGGATGCCGCAAACGGGCGGCCGGATGCTGTGCTGACTGCAGTTCCGGAGCTGGGCTGTACAACTGGCGGTACAGCAGGTACCGTTGGTTTGGTGAGATGAATGGAACCCAAAAAGCTTTCCACCTCAGGCATAAATTCTTCATTGTTCATGAGCACCAATACCGAAAGCCGGAGACCATACCCGGTAATGCTGGTCAGCAGCAAGTAAGCGGTCTTCTGTTCAAATTGGAACGTGGAAACCCCTGAACACGAGGTCCAGCCGTCCTCCTGCGTCTGCTCTGGCTCCGGTTTCACTGCGCCTTGATAGGTGCCCGCCACCAACTGCTGCCATTCGGTGTCGAAGTCGGTGCGTGGAACACCCGTACTGGTCATGCTCTTGAGTATGGAAAGCCGGCACCAGCCACGTGTAACTTCGTTGGTGGTGACAAAGGAAACTGTATGTTCCGTGGATTCCTTTTTCCAGCCCATGAGGGGCGTATAATTGGTGATGTCAAATGTTTCACGCTGCGCCAGCAGGGGCAACGAAAATATCGTGATAAAAAGAGCAAGAACGAGCTTGTTCATATTTAAATGATTTTGTTTTCGATAGCCAGCCGTACCAACGCAGCAGTATTCTTCACTTTCAGTTTGGCAATCAGGTTTTTCCGATGCGAGTCAACCGTGCTGTCGCTCACGAAGAGTTTCTCGGCAATTTGATGATTGGTGAGTCCCTCCGTGATCAGCCTGAGCACTTCCACTTCGCGCCTGGTCAACAGCAGTTGTTGATCGGAGAGGCTCTCCTGCACGTTGGCCTTTCCCAGCCAACATTCACCGCCTTCCATCACCGTGTGCAGGGCGGCCTGAATTTCACCGGAGGATGAATTCTTGAGCAAAAAACCGCGGGCACCATTGTTCTTCATACCCTGGATATAGGTAAGCTGATCGAAGTTGGTGAGGGCTATGATGCGCAGGCCGGGGTTGCGGTCAGTGAGTTTCCGGCAAAGGTCAAGACCCGATTGATCCGGCAGACTGATGTCGAGGAGCACCACATCAGCTGCATGTTGTGAGAAGAAACTGAGGGCCGAGGAGGCGTTTCCGGCATGGCCGACCAATTCAATTTCGGGTAACTGCTGCAGCATGCTTTTGATGCCCTCCACCACCAAGGGGTGATCGTCAACGATGAACACCCGGATCATACCGGAATGGTGAGGTGTACCGAAGTGCCTCCTCCGGGGGTAGACTGAAGATCATATTTTCCCTTTAGAAAATCCATGCGCGACCGAATGCTGAACCAACCGGCCCCACGCGCATTCTTCAGAGTTACCAGATCCAGGCCAATGCCATCGTCTTCCACCGTGAGGTCGAAAGAATCTGCCTGCCACGCCAGTTGAACCACCAGGGTGCGGGCCCTGGCATGCTTCAGTACATTGGTGATCAATTCCTGCGCGATGCGGTATACCATTACCTCGCGTTCGCCCGATAATCGTTGGGCAACACCCAGGGTTTGAAAATTGACAGTCAGAATGGCGGCCTGATGCACGGAGTCACAATAACTTTTCAGACCTTCCTCAAGGCCAAACTTGACCAAAACCTCGGGCATCATGTTGTGGGCCACACGCCTCAGTTCCGAGATGGAGTGGTCCAGCATATCCAGCGATCGCTGAAACATCAGGGCGCCATCCGGATCCATTAACATATTCGATTTCATATTCGAGAGAGTAAGTTTCACACCCGACAACATGCCACCCAATCCATCATGGAGGTCCTTCGCCAGGCGGCCGCGTTCTTCCTCCTGGCCCTTGATTACCGCCTGGCTTGCCCACAGTTGTTTTTCGGTCTCCAATTCGCGAATCCGTTGCTGGTGCAACTTTTGGCGCTGGGCGTAGCTAAAGTAAAGGAGCCCCAACAGGAGAAACACGGTTACAATAACAGCCGCCATCAGGTAGGTAATGTTATTTTTCTGACGGATCACTTCCTGCTGGGTGGCTTTTTCATTTTCTAGCTCCCGGATTTGATCGTCTTTTCGCTGTGACTCAAAACGGGCTTCCAGCAGGTTGATGCTGGCCTTGCTTTTTTCGCCTGCCACAGAATCCTTCAACACTTCATACTCTTTTCGGAATGTCAGCGCCTGCGCATAGGCACCGCGCAGCTCAGCCAGATCGGCTCGTTGCCGGTAAAGCTCCTGCAACTCGTAGGACGAGCCGGTTGAGCGAGCAATGTCAATGCCGTGTTCGATTGCCTGTTGGGCCTGTTCGTATTGTTTTTGCGTTACCAAACAGGCTGAGAGACCTATCCAGCCATACATCTGGTACGGCAGAACGTTTTGTTCCTGCGCCAGCTTCACTACCTGGCTATACAGTTGGGAAGCTTCCTCTATTTTTCGGGTGCTTTTCTTCACGTCCGCCTGTCCCTGCCATCCGTCCATGATCAAAATGGAATCAGCCGTACTCCTGCCAATGCTCTCCACTTCCTGAAAATGGGCGAGGGCCTGGTCGTATTGCAGCATAAAAGCTTCTGACTGGGCCAGGTTGATCAAAGAGGAAGCAATCGCGTAATCGTCCTGGAGGCTGCGCGCCAGCCCGAGGGCTTCCCCGGCATACCGTTTCCCTTTTTCATACTGCTTCAGGCCGTTAAAAATAGAGGCTAGGTTGTTGTTGATTACGCGCAGCAGTCTCTGCGCATTCAGTTTTTCTGCAATACCTTTTGCTCGGAGGTAATGATCGGCCGCCAGCTCAAAATCTGAAAGGTACTGCCATTCGTTGCCCAGGTTGATGTGGGCCACGGCTTTGTCGCGCAGGGTACCGGCCTGTTCAAAAATCCGCAGCGCCTCCTGGCACAGGTCCAGTGCCTCGCGGAACTTACCCTGGTTGTTTAGCACCACAATGGCGTACGAGGCGTACGTGCCCTGCCCGCGAAGAAATCCGATTTGATTGGCCAGTTGCCGGGCGCTGTCGTAAAAAGTCATGGCCCTGCCGGGGTCGGTCACCTCAAATTTTTCTCCCGCACTAAAATAACGCCACACGCGGCTGCTGTCCGCCAGGCTCGACTGCGCCCAGCCTGGTACGGTGAAAAAAATTGCCAGTAAGGCAACCCAGGCAAGACGCCCTCCGGCCAACAAAATGCTTTTTTTTTCGATTATGGTGTAAAACATGACAGAAAAAGGCATGGCAATAGTAAAAACAAAGCTAATGGTGAATATGAAACAATGGTATGGCCAGTTTAAAAATCCCCTTTTTCGGGGAGCTGAAATCCAGGCTTTTCAGCCTACATTTGGAAACACCAAAATATGATGCCATGAAACGTTTGAACTCGGCCATTTTTGTTCTGACAGTTGCCTGGCTTTTGACCTCCTGTGATGGTAAGGGCGTTTCATTTTCATCAGGCGTAAAGAAAGATTTTTCTACGGGGGCCTCCACGCGATATGAAGGATTTGACCTCGAAGACGTTAGCCTCGTTGACGGCAACAACGAAGTTATGAACAGTAGTGAAATTCCGTTGAACTCTACTTTCTCTATTGTATATAACGGCATAACCGGATACACGGTAGAGAATGAAAAAGTATTCCCCGGCTTATCCTTACAGGTAACGGATAGCGCAGGACAGGCCGTTTTGAACGAAGCCGACTTATTTGCCAACTACACCGAGGGCGTTTCGGCACAAGATGCTTCTGTGCTTACCGGCACCGTTACCGTTGGCGACCCGATGAAAGCAGGCAAAAACTACCACTGTACAATGCGCATATTTGATAAAAAAGGCAAAGCTGAAATTGTAACGGAACTGGACTTTACGGTAAAGTAACGAGGGTATGTTTTGGAATCATGACAATAGGAGGCGACACTTCAGGCACGGATCAGTACTACTGATTGCCGTATTGGGATGGCTACCTGCCCGCGCGCAGCAAGACCCGGTGTACGCGCAGTACATCAACAACCCGATGGCGATCAACCCCGCCTTTGCCGGAAGTAATAACCGGTTTAATGCCAACGTGCAGTACCGAACCCAGTGGGCTGGTATTGAGGCAAACCCCATCACGTTCAACTTCAACAGCCATATGTCCGTGTTTCAAAATAAAGTGGGTGTGGGTATTCAGGTGGTTCAGGATAAGATTGGTGAAAATACAACGACCGAGTTTGCCGGGGTATATTCCTATAAGATTGATCTGAACAATGCCTCTTTTTCGTTCGGTTTACAAACCGGGTTTATCCGCTACACCAACGACCCCTCGCGTGTCAATGTGCTCGACAGCGGTGATCCACTTTTTGCCAACCTGACTGAAACCAAATTCAACACGGGTGCCGGGCTGCTGCTCAAGAGCGATCGGTATACCGTTGGCCTCTCCGTGCCCCGGCTCCTGCCAACTACCATTAGCCAGGGCGGACAGGAAATCGAACTTTATCAACAACACGTTTATCTGTTTGGTCAGTACACTCTTTTCGTCAACGAAGATTGGCGCTTCAAACCCTCCACCCTGCTACGCGCTACGGGCGGTGCACCCGCTTCGGTCGATTTGAATGCTACGTTTAATTTTCAGGAGCTTTACTCAGCCGGCTTGTTTACGCGAAATTTCAAAACGTACGGTTTATTGGTACAAGCCGTTTTCAAGAGCATGCGTCTGGGTTATATTCTCGAATTACCATCCGGCTCCGATTCGGGCCTGAACTTTACAAGCCACGAAATCACGCTGGGGTTCTCCATGCCCGTACTTGGTTTTCATGACCGGTCTATGATCCGGTTTTAGGCGTGGGCTAGCGCCCGGTTGATTTTTTTCACAAACCCCGGCCCTTCGTAGATGAAGCCGGTATAAATCTGAATGAGGTCGGCACCGGCCTTTATTTTCTCCAGCGCATCTTCCACCGACATAATTCCCCCTACTCCGATAATCGGGAACCCGGGACCCAGGCGATCGCGCAGATAACGAATTACCTCGTTTGATTTTATAGACAACGGTGCCCCACTTAGGCCACCCAGGCCAAGCGCGGTAACGGTCTCGGTTGGTGTCGTGAGACCTTCCCGTGAAATGGTGGTATTCGTGGCGATGATCCCATCTGTTTTGGTCGCCTTCAGGATTTCCACGATGTCATCCAATTGCGATGGGGTGAGGTCCGGTGCGATTTTCAACAACACCGGCTTTGCTTTCGGTTTGGTTGCGCTTAAGGATTTTACATGCGCCAGCAAGTTCGTTAACGGTTCCTTCTCTTGTAGCTCGCGCAAACCGGGTGTGTTGGGCGAACTGACATTCACCACAAAATAATCCACATACGGGTAAAGCGCTTCAAAGCAGTAGTTGTAGTCCTCGAATGCTTTCTCGTTAGGTGTTGCCTTGTTCTTGCCGATATTCCCGCCCACAATCACCCGCGACTTTCGGCCCTTCAGGCGGTTGACTGCTGCCAAAACCCCTTCGTTGTTAAAGCCCATCCGGTTAATCAGTGCTCGATCTGCCGGCAGCCGAAAAAGTCGTGGCTTGTCGTTACCGGGTTGTGGTCGTGGTGTAAGAGTGCCCACCTCTACGAAACCAAAGCCAAAGGCTGCCATCGTATCCACCAACCGGGCATCTTTGTCAAACCCGGCCGCCAGCCCAACCGGATTTTCAAACTCAAGACCAAAAAGGGTTCGTTTTAGTTTTGAATCGCGCACACGATACAGCGCGCGCAGCAGAGCTAAAAAACCCGGAAGATTTTGATTGATGCGCAACAGGCCAAATACGGTGTGGTGAATGCGCTCTGCGTCAAACAAAAAAAGCAGGGGACGTACAAAAAACTTGTAAAGGCTCACTTCTTTTTCTTCTTCGGCTTTGGCCATTTCTTGTAGCCCTGAAAAACTACCTGATCGATTTGCTTTTCCAAAGCCGCCCCGGCACTAAGAGCCATCGTGGCATCAATTCGCCAGATCAAAAAGCCATTTCGGTCATTGAGATCAATCACTAAGCTGCCCGTGCGCACATCCTGCGACCAGGTTTGCGATGGATTGCCGGGGGCCATACCCAACGGGCCGAGATTCTGAAAATCCCGTTGTGTGGTGGCGCCAACAATATAGGATATTACGAGGTCGCCCAACGAGTCGGCCGGCTGAAGGCCCTTCTGCTGAAGCTCACCAGCCACAGCATCACGAATCCAGCGGTGCAGCAATTGGTCATCAATCTGGCGCTGATCTTTGGGCGTGATGATCTCAGCCTCCCCAAACGAAAACGTTTTGTAGACGGTGTAGTCGCGATCTTTTTCAAAGCGGGTTTGGATGCCCTGACCCCAGGTGTACAGCGGAATCATCAGCAAAAGCGAGGCGCGTAGGAACATGCTCAAAAATAGTGAATTAGTTTAACTGCGGGGATGGAATTCGGTGATCACCTGCCGCAAATAAT
>DAIPHR010000111.1:4191-9814 GCA_036771215.1 Cyclobacteriaceae bacterium | reverse complement strand
CCGCACGATGACTGGTCGAAGGAATTACATGCCTGGTATGGTCGCGATAAGACGCAGACGCTGCAGCGCGAGTGGGTAGATTTAATCCGAAGAATTCATGAATGAAAAAATTGCTCTTGTAGCCGGAGCCACTGGGCTGGTGGGGCGGCAGGTGGTGGAATTATTGCTGGGCGACAGCCGGTACCGGCAGGTGATGGTGATCACCCGCAGGCCACTGGACCTCCAACATTCCCGCCTGATCACACTGCTGGTGAAAGACTTTGACAGGCTGGCGCAGCATGACTGGCAGGCGCATGATGTGTTTTGCTGCCTGGGCACCACCATGCGTCAGGCCGGATCGAAAGAGGCGTTTCGCCAAGTTGACTTTGACTTTGTGGTTACGTTGGCCCGGGAGTCCCACAGAAGGGGTGCCGCCAATTTCTTATTGGTTTCGGCACGTGGTGCCAATGTACGGTCTTCTGTTTTTTATAATCGGGTGAAGGGAGAGGTGGAGGCGGAAGTTAGCCGTGTGGGGTTCTCGCGTGTCGTTATTGTCCGGCCATCTCTGTTGTTGGGCAATCGCAACGAATCGCGATTAGGTGAAGATGTTGGAAAAGTAATAGCCCGTTACCTGCGCTGGCTGATCCCGGTGCGCTACCGGGCGATTGAATCAAACAAAGTAGCCCGAGCCCTCGTTTATTATGCAAACCAAACTAATCCCGGTGTTTTTATCCATGAGTCGAGCGAGCTTCAGTCTTTTTAAGACATTCATCCTCTGGGGTTTGCCAGTTTCATTATTGGCACAAAATCAACTGAACGGAACTATTCGCGATAGTGAAACCGGAAGACCAGTAGCTTTTGCTACTGTTTTTTTTGCCAACACCACACTCGGAACCAGTTCAAACCAGGATGGGGTCTTTGTCATTAACCGTATTCCCTCGGGCAAGTACGATCTTACGGTAACGATAGTGGGCTACCAAACCTATCAGAGCTCGGCTGAGTTTCGCGGGCGTGATGTTTTGGAGATGGATATCCGGCTTACCCCAGAAGATAGAATGCTTCGCGAAGTGGTGGTCAAGCCTGATACCGCGGGCTGGAAGCGAAACTATGCCGATTTCGTTCGTCATTTTTTGGGGACGTCCAAATATGCCGAGTCGTGTACGATTCAAAACCCAAAGGACATTTTACTTTTTTTTGATCCCTCAGATGGGGTGCTGGTGGCTCACGCGAAAAAACCAATCATAGTCGAAAACCAGGCATTGGGTTACCGGATTGAGTACTATCTCAAGCAGTTTGAATTGAATTCCAGGGCCGGCACATTTCTGATCTTCGGTATTCCTCGTTTTGAGTTACTAACGCCTCGGAATGAGCGGGAGGCACGGAAGTGGGAGCGCGAACGCCAGCGTGTGTACACTGGCTCAGTGCTTCATTTTATGCGGGCGTGGTATGGTGGGCAATGGGTGGAGTCAGGATTCAACGTGGCTCGGGTGTACCGTATCCCCAATCGTGAACGGCCGCCCGAAGATTTTTTGAAAAGAAAAGTCGCGCAGTTTCGTGCCAAGGCAATTCAGAATGGTTCGCTGACAGTCCAGGTTAATTCAATTGATGGAAAACAAGACAGCCTGAGTTACTATTTGCGGTTACAGCGGCTTCCGGCTGAGGTGGATAGTGTAGCCCGCGAGCAGTTGTCGGGAAAGGAATTCGCTACAGCCACACCCGGTCAAATGACATTTAGAGGACATTTGCGGATTATCTTCCCCGAGTGGGAAGACCTGCGCTATACCGCCTCTGTTGGTCGCCCTCCTGAAAAGCGCCTGCGACAAACGACCCTGCTCCATGTTTTTGATGCGCTCCACATTTACGACAATGGCTACTACGAAATGCCGCAAAGTGTTGTTTTGGAAGGCTACTGGTCTTGGTCCGAAAAGATTTCCACCACATTGCCGCTGGGCTATTTCCCGGCTGTGAAAAAATGATTGCGGTAGTTCAGCGCGTTTCCCATTCATCAGTCGTCATTGATGGGCGCATGCAGTCACAGATTGGCCTTGGGTTGCTCGTGCTCGTTGGCATTGAGGAAGCCGATGGACTGGAAGACATCGAGTGGCTTGCCGCGAAGATTGTGAACCTGCGGATATTCAATGACGAACAGGGGGTGATGAATGTGTCGGTCAAAGATGCTGGTGGTGATATTTTGGTGGTGAGTCAGTTTACGTTACATGCCAGCACAAAAAAGGGTAACCGCCCCTCGTACATCAAGGCAGCCCGCCCCGAGGTAGCCATTCCCGTCTATGAAAAATTCAAAGAAACGTTGGCCATCCAACTGCAGCGCCCGGTAGCCAGCGGTGTTTTTGGTGCCGATATGAAAGTGTCATTGGTTAACGATGGCCCTGTGACAATCCTCATTGACACGAAGAACCGCGTTTAGATCACAACAACGCCAGCACCAGGAACATCAGGTTGAGCAGGACATACGCCAGCACGATGATCCGTGCACCCCTGCGGTTGGTTCGCTCACTCAATTCCTTGTTACCGGCATCGTATTGTTTTAGCGCGATGGCCGAGACGAGCAGCGTACCAAAGATGCCAATGAACGTTAAGGCGTGAAGCGTGTCAACCAGCGTGAAGGCGGAAGATTCCGGTAGAATGGAGTCAATGATATACTTGTTACCAACCGCGGCAAACAGGCCACCCACCGGCAAACCAAAGCGAGGCTCCATTTCCGAAGGGTGAGGCGTGAAACTGATGGTGGCAATGAGGAAGGCGATGTACATGCCGAGAAAAATCTTGAGGAATAGTCCCCACGCATCGCGCTGGATGTCCATTTCGATTTGAAAGGTTGAAAAGTTCTGGACCTGACGTTCCGGACGCGGGTCGCCAACGCCGGTCTCGTAATCTGTGGTGCCGGCCGAAACCACAAAATTCGTGATATCCCGACCGTAAATGGCTTCCTTGCGATCGAACTGACTTCCCTTCACATCGGGAACAAAAATGAGGCTTCGGTTATCAAACAGTGTATTCTCGATCTGAACCTTCAGGTGCTGTTTATCAAAAGGAAAGTCGTGCACACTCCAGCTCTCCTTCATCGTACACTTCATCTTCATGATCACCCAGGCTTTGCCGTCAAGCGAATCAATAATCACTTCCGGGGGATCAATCGACTTGGCATTCGGAATATCCAATTGTTTGCTGAAGTCGAAATCGGGATTTGAATATTGAAACCAAAGCCAAAAGCGCACGGTAAACTCCTTTTCGCGAAAGTTGATGTCATGAACGCTAATGATATAAGCACCCACCCGCACCGTATCGGGTTGTGCCCATGCCGGAAGGTAGCCAATGGCGAGCACAAGAATCAGCAGAAATTTGCGCATGGTACAAAGTAAACAAAAAAGTCACGCCTTCAATGGCGTGACTTTTTTGGCCCGGTTGCCAGTACCGAAGATTATTGACCGGGTGCGTTAACCGGTTTGGCGTTCTTCACATACTTGTCAAGCCACTGGTCCATCTCCCACAACATGTGCAGCACAGATTCTTTGGCGCGGTACCCATGGCTTTCGAAGGGCAGCAGTGCGAAACGGGTGGTAGCGCCATGCCCTTTCAATGCATTATAGAACCGTTCGCTTTGAATCGGGAAGGTGCCGGTGTTGTTGTCCGCTTCACCGTGGATCAGCAGGATGGGCTCCTTGATTTTGTCAGCGAAGCTGAAAGGCGACATATCGTAGTACACCTTGGGCGCCTCCCAATAGGTGCGCTCTTCACTTTGAAACCCAAACGGAGTGAGCGTGCGGTTGTACGCACCGCTGCGGGCAATGCCGGCTGCAAACAAATCGGAATGGGCTAACAAATTACCCGTCATGAATGCACCGTAGCTGTGGCCCCCGGCCGCCACCCGCTTGGGGTCAACTACTCCCATTGATGCGCCATAGTCGATGGCGGCTTTTGCACTGGCGACCAACTGCTGAATGTACGTGTCATTAGGTTCCTGATTGCCTTCGCCCACAATGGGAATTGACGCATTGTCAAGAATGGCATATCCGCGTGTGACCCAATAAATGGGGGTGCCCCAGCCGAGGCGGGTAAACGTGTAAGGCGAGCCCTTTACCTGTCCCGCATTACTTTTCGATTTGAATTCTTCCGGGTAAGCCCAGAAGAAGGTTGGCAGCGGGCCGTCTTCTTTCTTGTAGCCGGGCGGCAGGTACAAATCGGCACTCAAATCAACGCCATCGTCACGCTTGTATTTCAGCACTTGTTTCTTCACGTCTTTAATCTGCGGATAAGGATGAGGAAACGCAGTAAGCTGTGTGATGTTCTTTGAGCCCATGGTGCGAACAAAATAGTTCGGATTGTCGGTCAGTGATTCCCGTGAGGTAATGAACACACCCTTAACCGGGTCCAGCATATTGACGACATACTCGAAGTAAGGTGCCTCACTGCGCCACAGACGCGTGCTCTTGCCGGTTTTCAAATCCAGCTTGTCGAGGAATGGGCGGTCACCCTCTGGCGATGATCCTTGACCAGTCATCAAAACCGAATTGTCTTTGTTGATGTGAATCACCTGGCGCCCGTACGCGTTTGATTTCGTAACCGGATTGCCGGGGTCAGAGTAGGCATCTTCGGACGAACGATCGAACAATACTTTTTTGTTTGATGGTTGTGAGGGATTGATCATGTACGTGCGTTCCCTCCGGTCTGTCCACCAGTTTTCAAACACCCACGCCTGGTTGGCATCGCCCCACAGCAGGCCCGCGTAGCGCAACGGCAGAGACACTAACTCCGAACTGGCGTTGAACGGAGCAACCGACAACATGACTTTGTCGCGGATGTCGGCTTTCACTTTGGGGTCGCCACCGTCCTGGGCCTCAACCCAATACACGGTATTGGGCGCATCGGCACGCCAGGCGTGGCCACGCGGCCCCTTGATGGTTGCGTTAAAGCCCAGCGGCAAGTTATCGGCCAGCGGGATGTTAGCGAGGTTCTTAATCACCGATCCGTTAAGATCAACTACGTCTATCTTTTGCGGAAAGGCATTGGCCGGTACGATATAAGAGTACGGCCGTTGAATGGTCTTGGTCAAGATCGCCTGGCCATCGGGTGAAGGGCTCTGCGACAGGTAGATGGCGGGTGCCCCGATTTTTGATTCGCCTCCGGTTAAGGAAACTTTCATCAATTGGGCAGTTGTGAAATAGTCGAAGAGTGCTTCGTCATGGGCATTCTTCAGCAAATCCTGATAGGTGCGGTTGGGCGCACGCTTACCCAGATTTTCCTCAATGACAGGCCCGGCCGGCACGCGATTTTTGATCGGCATCGTTTTTCCTTCTATGGCCACGGCCAGAAAAACCAGGGTCTGTGAATCCGACAACCAGCTCATGGCATTGCCCATGGTGGCATTGATTTTCTGATTGGTGATTTTCTTTGCCGCAAGGGTGGCCAGGTCAATCACCCACAACTCAATTTGAGTGGGCGTGGTGTTGAGTACAGCCACCTTTTTGCTATCGGGCGAGAAAGCCGCCTGGCTGATTTGGAGGCTGGCGGGTAAACCCGTTATGGTATAATCTTTTTTGTCTTTCAGATTTTTGAACTTCACGCCAACGAAAAAGTTGTTCCGGCTGGGGCCGAAGTTATCCGGGTTAATGCGCAGGCCGGCAAT
>DAIPHR010000111.1:0-4091 GCA_036771215.1 Cyclobacteriaceae bacterium | reverse complement strand
TGCGTAATGATTTTGAGCGTTTGCCGTGCTAAGTTTACGGCCTAAACTGAATTAGCTATGATTACGGGTTTGCTTCATTCTCACTCCGCCCTGCGTTATTTGGTGCTTTTCCTGCTGGTAGCCGTGCTCGTGCGGGCTGCTCAGGGTGTGTTTTCGAAAAAGCCCTTTCTCCCGCTTGACAACAAACTGAGCCTTTGGTTGCTGATCGCCACGCATCTGCAACTGCTTTCGGGTTTGGCTTTGTATTTCGTGAGTGATGTGGTTCAATTCAATAGCGAAACCATGTCCAATCCCGGATTACGGTACTGGGCGGTAGAACACATTACCGGCATGTTGGTGGCCGTTGTGCTGATCACCGTGGGCCGCGTGAAGTCAAAGAAGAACCCAGAAGATGCCGCGAAATTCCGCACCCTCCTGATTTACAATGCCATCGCCTTGTTGCTCGTACTGCTCGTGTTATGGCAGAGCGGCCGCGGCATTCTGATCAAACCATGATCAGGAGAACACCCGCAACGTGCTGCCCGACAAGCTGGTTTGAAATTGGGTGAGCGGACTGGTCGCGGGCCCATTTATCACCGTGCCATTGAGGTTGAAATTCGAGTTATGGTTCGGGCAGTTGAACCGGTTTTGGGAGGGCTGAAACTGCACCGTGGTGCCCTGATGGGTACAGGCAGCTGAAACCGCTACAAAATCAGTTGAGTTAACCCGCGCTACAATAACCCGATTTTGAACCAGGAAGCCACCAGGCGTAGCCAGCGGCCCCGATGAGATGTCGAGCGTAAAGTCCACATTGGTTGTTGTGTTGGGGTCGGCATCATCGCTTGAGCAAGATTGAAAGCAGCTGGCGATTAGCGCCATTCCTGCACTGGCCCCGGCAAGCCGGATGAATTCTTTGCGGTCCATAGGTAAGAACAGTTTATTTTCTAACGCATTTTGCGGCAATCTTGTTATTTTCGCCACATGTGTCAAACTATGTTTTGTCTGGTATTGGCTTTGGTTTTTGCTATTTCGGGTGCTTTCGCCCAGGTTTTCTCAACCCGCTATGAACTGGTCCCGCTCTCCCATAAGGTCAATTCTTCGCACCATGAGGCGAATCCCATCATTTCCCCCGATGGCAAGACGCTGTATTTTTTTGTCGCCAATCATCCGGAAAACACTTACGGAAAAGACAACAGTCAGGATATCTGGGTGACCACCCGTGATGAAAAGGGCGATTGGCAACCGGCTAAGCACCTGGGTTCACCCTTTAATCAGAACCGTTTTAACGGGGTGCTCACCGTGCTGCCCGATGGTTCGCTGCTGGTTCGGGGAGGGCGCGCCAAAAATTCGGTGGGATTCTCACTCGTCAGCGCTTCAGGGGGCAGTTGGACCGAGTTAAAAGTGCCCGGGCTTGAGGACATGATGAAGGGCCTATTCAACGGTGCCGCTATTTCGGCTGACCGCAAGCATCTCATTTTGTATTTCTCCGAAATGAAGCAGGGCAAGTTTTCGGATCTGTATGTCTCCAATCTTCGCGATGACGGCCAGTGGACTCGCCCGGAGAAACTGCCCATCAGCTCGGTCAGTGACGAGTTTGCACCTTTTATCGGCCCCGATCAAAAGACGTTGTACTTTGCCAGTGGCCGCGTGGTGATGAATCGCGTGGGGGGCGTAGACATTTACAGAAGCGAACGCTTGGACGACACATGGCTAAAGTGGTCAGAGCCCTTTAACCTCGGCAAACCCATTAATACCGGTGTGGAAGACGCCTACTTTAGCGTTGATGCCAGTGGCCTCGTGTTTATCACCCGGGCGGGCAACGTCATGGACGGGGGTAACCTGGACATCCTTATGCTAAAGCCGCGCAATCTGAAAATCACTCTCACGGGCAACGTGTTTGATCAGAAAACGCAACAATCCTTGAGTGTGCCCCTCGAGATTACCCTGAAGGATCAAAAGCCGTTTGGTGTCAAATCCACACCTGCCGGTAAGTTTGAAACGCGAATTCCGGAAACGGATACGTATGGGGTGAAAGCTACGGCAGCTGGTTATCAAGCCTTCGATCAAAATTTCACCATGCCCAAAATCAATAATGATACCACGCTTCACATCAACATCCCGATGGTGCCACTGGCCAAGAAGTTAGTATTGGCGGGCCAGGTGCTGGACAAAAAAACAAATCAACCGGTAAACGCAAATATTGAGATTGTGTATCGCGCACAGTCGGGCTCGGTGTTTAAGGGGCCGGCTGCAGGCGGTGCGTTTTCGCAGGATTTTCCCGGTCTGGGTTTGTATGTGATAAGTGCCAGTGGCGATGTATACCTGAGCGGAGTCGACAGCGTATTGGCGGACAATGAAAATACTTCACCTTTTCAAAAGAATGTGTTATTGACCCCGATTGAGGTGGGGCTTACCGTGCGGCTGAAAAATATTTACTTTGATTTCAATCGCACCACGCTTAAACCCGAGTCGTTCACCGAGTTGAATAAAGTTGTGGATTTTCTTAATCAAAACCCCACCGTTGAAATCGAAATTGGCGGGCATACAGATTTTGTGGGTACGGATGAATATAATCAGAAGTTATCGCAGGGACGCACGCAGTCGGTAGTTGATTACCTGGTTACGCAGGGCATCGGGCGAGGCCGACTGACTCCGCGGGGATATGGTGAGTCGCAGCCGATTGACACGAACGAGACAGACGAGGGAAGGGCGAATAACCGAAGGGTAGAATTTACCGTATTGAAGAAGTAGTTCTTCCGCACGTAAGTATAACCAAGCACCATGAAAAAGATTCTGCTCACGCTGGCAGCCGGTATCTGCTTTACTTCCTTCGCAGCCGACACCACCCGCTATGTCGTACTCATGTCCGGTAAACCCGCAGGTAAGCACCTGGTGTGGTCAGACGCTGCCAATCAGTTATCTTATTTTTTTGAATACAACGACCGTGGGCGGGGACCCCGCCTGTCGGTCAACATTACATACGATGATCAGGGATTCATTACCAACCGGCAGGTGCGCGGTGTTGATTACTACAAAGCTCCGGTTGAGGAGTCTTTTTCACTGGTAAACGGCCAGGCGGTATGGAAGAATCACATCGAAAATGAGCAACGGGTTGTCAACGGCAAGGTGTTGTATGCCGCCCTGAACGGTGCCCCCGGTGAAGTGGAGGTAACGCTGATGGCGTTATCTAAGTTACCCAACCAGGAGGGTGAGGTGGTGCCCGCGGGTAAAGCCCGGGCCGTGCAGGTCCGTAATCATGTTTCGAAAGTGTTTGGCTTTCCCTTAGAGCTTCAACTGTATGCCTTTACGGGCTCGGGCGGTCCGCCCGAGTACGTGTGGCTTACTCCCAAGAAAAAGTTCTTCGCCTCCATTGGCGGTTGGATGTCGGTCGTGCTGGAGGGCAACGAGAAAATTATCGATGACCTGAAGAAGGCGCAGGACAAAGTGGAGCAGGAATACCTCGTCAGCCAGGCAAAAAAATTCACTGAGAAACAGTCAACACCGGTCGTGTTTAAGAATGTGAACGTGTTCGATTCAAAAACAGCCAAGGTGCACGCCAACCAGTCGGTAGTGGTGGTTAACGGAAAAGTAACGCAAGTAGGTAAAGCAGGTAAAGTTACAGAGCCGGCTGGCGCCCGGGTTATTGACGGCACCGGCAAAACCTTATTGCCCGGCTTGTGGGATAATCACGCACACTACAATGCCTCCACCGGCTTGTACCACCTGGCGGGGGGTGTTACCAACATCAAAGACATGGCCAATTCGCTGGATCTGCCGGAGGTAAAGGCAAAAGTGGATGCTGATTTGTTGCTCGGACCGGATATCTCCGTGATGTCGGGCTTCATCGATTTTGCAGGGCCCTATGCCGGGCCTACCGGCAAAATTGTAAGTACCTTAGAAGAGGGACTGGAGGCCGTGAACTTTTATGCGGACAAAGGCTACCAGCAAATCAAATTATACAGTTCCATCCCGCCTGACTGGGTGAAGCCGCTGGCCGAGCGGGCGCATCAACGCGGCATGAAAGTTTGTGGCCATGTGCCGTCTTTTATGACGGCCGAGCGTGCCGTGAAAGATGGTTACGATCAGATCATCCACCTGAATATGATCATGCT
>DAIPHR010000110.1:0-9860 GCA_036771215.1 Cyclobacteriaceae bacterium | reverse complement strand
CTACAACCCGTACTGGTCCAGCAAGTAAACCATGGCGGCCATGGCAGCCGCACCCATCTCCAACTCGCGTTTATCCACCTTGTCGAACGTATCTTCCGCGGTGTGGTGGTAATTGAAGTACCGTTGGGAATCGGGCAGATAGCCCATGAGCGGTACGCCCTGCGGAGCCAGTGGTCCGATATCCGCACCGCCACCCTCCTGACTGAAGTCGGCCAGCCCGTACGGTTCCAACAACGGCTTCCAGCTTCTCACCTTGGCCTTCTTCGCATCATCCATGCTCAGAGTGAACCCACGGGGCGTAAAGCCACCGCGATCCGATTCCATAGCGGCCAGATGCTTTTCTTTTTTGGCCAGGGCCTGCCGGGCATACTCGGTTCCTCCGCGCAAGCCGTTCTCCTCATTCATGAACAAAACAGCCCGCACCGTGCGCTTCGGCTTATACCCCATGGCTTTAAACAGCCGAAGCACTTCAATGGCCTGCACGCAACCTGCCCCGTCATCGTGGGCCCCCTGACCCAGATCCCACGAATCGAGGTGACCGCTCACCACAATAATCTCTTCCGGATACTCCGTGCCCTTGATCTCTCCAATCACGTTGTACGAGGGGGCATCGGGCAAAACTTCGGAATGCGACTCCATGTAAAACTGCAGGCCGCTATCTTCTTTCAATAATTTACTGAGCAACTCGGCATGGCGCGTGCTGATGGCCAGGGCAGGAATTTGCGGAACATTGGGTGCATACCGCAATCCACCGGTATGCGGATAATCTTCAAGATTCGATCCCATTGACCTAACCAAAGTACCTACCGCACCGTACTTGGCGGCTTCGCTTGCCCCGCTTCCCCGCTGATCAACTGCGCCACCATAGGCGGCAAAGGTGTTCAGCCGCGTGGGGTCCATGGCCCGATTGAAGAAAACAATCTTGCCCTTAACGTTCTTTTCGCCCAATTGCTTGAGTTCATCAAAACTCCTGACCTCAATCACCGGAGCTGAAATGCCGGATGGGCCCGTACCGATGCTTCCGCCCAACGCACAAACGTTCACTTCCACGGTGCCCATCTTGCGCGAATTCACAATACGACCAATCTCCTTTTGACCCCTCACCCAGTGCGGCACCATCACCGGCTGAAGGTAAACGTTATCGAAGCCGTAGTCCTGCATGACATGGCGGCCCCACTCCACGGCAGCCGCAGCTCCGGGTGAGCCACTCAGGCGGTGCCCGACCTTGTTGCAGAGGTAGTCCAGCATAGCGTACGACTCACCATTCCGCAAGGCCTCGTCAAAAATCTGCCGGATCGATGACTCATCGCGGGTTTGTGCAGCGCCCACGAGTGACCCCAGCAGCAGCAGACAAGCGCCAATATATTTCATAGTCTCAACATTTACTTTTTCACAACTTTCGCCTGCTGAAGCAAGTAGATGTGGTGGTCCGGATCGCGGTCGTTCAACCGCAAAATTCCCTCCATCCAAATGGCATCAGGGCTGAATTTGATTTTTTCATCGGTCTCGACTTCTACCACCGTCTCAGGCCCGGCCGCCCCGCAGAAATAGCACACATTAAAAGGCAAGGCCGAAAACATGAATTTTTCGACATCCCCCACCTCCCCGGCTGGAATCACATATCCCTTCAGCTTCACCTTCTTTCCCTGGTAGCTCTTCAAATGCTGACTAAACCGTGGCACCTCAACCGTGTAACCTTGCGGATCTTTCTTTGTTTCAAAACCAACCTCAGCGAGAATATGCCAGAAATTAGTGTCGTTCTGAGCGGGCGAAAGCCACCACAGGAAAAAAAGCAGAAGTCGAATCATCAGCGAAAAATACAGAATCGCGTGCGCCCGAACCAAGTAGTTTAAACAAACGTTTGAAATGCGGTGATGATCTGAGAGATTTGAATAATCAAAAATTCAGCTTATGGCGTATCTGTTTGAATCCTTTGCCGGTTGGAAGGCCTATAGCCAGGAAAAGAACATGGCCTTGCCGGAGGTGGTGATGGAGTACGAACAGCATCAACGAAATCGCACGCGCCAGGAGATCATCGAAGGGCTGGCCAAAGCGTTGGTCGTGATGAAAGATGCCGTGCGGACCGGGCTGGAAGAAGACATGACCTCACGGTCGGGCATGATCAATAACGGAGCAAAAAAGGTGTATCGGTATCCGACTCCGGTACTCAGCAAGGAATTTCAGCAACTGATCTCGCGTGCGCTGGCGGCTAAAGAAGTCAACTCCTGCATGGGTCGCGTAGTGGCTGCGCCTACAGCCGGAGCAAGTGGCATTATGCCCGGCATACTGTTTACGTTGCAAGACATTCACAAAATCGATGACGAAAAAATTATTGAAGCCATGTTACTGGCGGCCGGCATCGGGTTGATCATTGAACAAAAAGCATCGATTGCCGGGGCAGTTGGAGGGTGCCAGGCGGAGACGGGCACGGCAGCCGCCATGGGGGCCGGAGCGATTGTCTTCTGCCTGGGCGGCAACACGGACCAGATATTCAATGCGGTGGCCATCACCATTCAATGCATGTTGGGCCTCGTGTGCGACCCGGTGGCCGGTTTGGTTGAAGTGCCTTGCGTGGTGCGCAACGCCAGTGCTGCGGCTATTGCCTTCAGTTCTGCCCAAATCGGGCTGGCCGATGTCAGCAGCGTAATTCCCGTGGATGAAGTAATTGAAGCCATGGGTGAAATTGGTGCCAGCATGGAAACGCGATACAAAGAAACGGCTCTGGGCGGATTGGCCGCTACCAAAACAGGCCAAGCCATCAGCAAGAAAGTGTTGATCCGGGATATTGAGGTGTTACCGGATGAGGATGTCCGGTGATTTCAATTCCACTGAATGCCCTGCACCCAGTCTACGATAAAATCGTAACCAAAGTACACGGCAGTCGTAAGCGCCACTGACCACAAGCAGGCGCTGATGAGCATAAAAAATATGACCTTCTGGCGCGAGCTACCCAACCCCACGGCCAACAAAGTGCCACCAATCGGTGTAAGAATTACGGGCGTTAAAAAGGCGATACCCGGTAGTCCATACTTCAAGTACCACGTGGCTGATCGGCCATCCAGGTTGCGCTCGGGCCGGTCTTTAAAGAATCGCTGAATGATGTGCTTCCGAATGAATTCACCGAAATAGGTGAACGCCACCACCGATGTCATCATCCCCCCTGCCGTGGCAATCATCGTGGTTATCAGGTGCAAGCCGGCAGCCTTTCCACCGATCGGTCCCAAAATAAACTTCAGCGTAGCCGAGAGCAACACCGGTATCGCCTTAAGGATTTCTTCCCACATAACTTTCAATTCCCCACAATTTGGTCAGGATTGGGAGCAGCTCATAATTTTTCTCCAAAACTCAAATCACCCGCATCGCCCAGCCCCGGAACGATATAGAGTTGCTGATTGAGCTTTTCATCAATCGCAAACGTCCAAAGATCGTAAGAGGTGTTCAACTTTTCTTGAATGTGCGCAATACCCTCGGGAGCAGCAACCAACGCGGCCAGATGCAAATGCCGCGGCTTTTCGCGCTGCAACAGCTGGCCACATACCCGCAACACAGACTGCCCGGTGGCCAGCATCGGATCAATCAGAATCACGGTGCGATCGGTAAGGGGCGGCAGGGCCATATACTCCATCTCGATCGCCAATTGGCTCTCACTTTCTTTACGGTAAGCACCTATAAATCCACAGTCGCTTTGATCGAAAAAATATTGAAAGCCTGCAAAATAGGGAAGCCCGGCCCGCAAAATGGTAAGTAAAACCGGTGGCTGATCTGGCACCAGCACGTGAGCTGGCGCGAGCGGTGTTTCCACTTTTTGCGATACGTAGGTCAGGTGCCGCGAAATCTCATACGCCATGATGGCGCCTAACCGCTCAAGATTATAGCGGAAGCGGGCCCGGTCGCGCTGGATATCACGATCGCGCAATTCAGCCAAGAATGCAAGGGCAATGGTGTTGGTTTCACTCAGGTTGTGAATGGTCATGACGTTGAAATCAACCGAAAATTTAGCGAAATGTCGTAAACTGCCGGTGAATTCTTTGTCAATGAATTACTCGCTCCTAAAACAACTTTGTGAAATACACGCTCCGTCAGGTGAAGAGGGACGTTTGAAAGAGTTCTTAACAGCATACATCCGCAAGGCCAGCCGCCATTGGAAGGTTAAACCCAAACTAATTGAAGGTGAAGAATTTCAGGATTGCCTGCTGCTGAAGTTTGGCCGGCCGCGCACCCTTGTGTTGGCGCACATGGATAGTATCGGGTTTACGGTGCGTTACCAAAATCAACTGCTCACCATCGGCAGCCCCGAGGCCGACATGGGCACCCGGCTGGTAGGCCGCGATTCGCATGGCGAAATTGAATGTGAGTTGGAATACGATAAAGAGAACCACGCGTTCTACAAATTCGGTCGCACCATCGACCGTGGCACATCCCTCACCTACAAAAGTAACTGGCGCGAAACAAAAACGACCATCCAAACGCCTTACCTCGACAACCGGCTGGGCATCTACAATGCCCTTCGGGTAGCGGAATCGATGAAAGATGGTATCATCGCCTTCACCTGCTGGGAGGAGCATGGTGGCGGCAGCGTAGGTTATGTGGCGGAGTATGTATACCGCAAGTATGGTGTTCGACAGGCGCTCATTTCGGATATCACCTGGACTTCGGATGGCGTGGAGCCGGGGAAAGGCGTGGTGATTTCCCTTCGCGACCGCAACATTCCGCGCAGGAGTTTTGTCAACAAGATCATTGCCGTGGCACAGAAGAACCATATCAATCATCAACTGGAGGTGGAAGGGATGGGGAGCAGTGATGGTGGTGAACTCCAGCGCTCACCCTTTCCATTCGACTGGTGTTTTGTGGGCGCCCCGCAACTTAACCCACACACGCCCGATGAAAAAGTGAACAAGTCCGACATCGAAAGCATGGTTAAACTCTATTCAGTACTCATGCGGCAACTCTAGCCCGCCACGTTTCAAGTCAGCTTCCCCGTCTCAATTTTTCAGTACCTTTACTCATGGCATTTTTCTATCCATTTATTCCATCGATATGACTTCCCGCAGGGCTTTCATTCAGCAAACCGCTTGGGCAGGTGTAGGGCTCTCCCTGTTATCCGCCTCTGATGTATTCGCGACAGCAAAAGAAAAAGTTCGGCTGGGCTTTATTGGCGTTGGCCTGCGGGGACAAAATCACCTCGAACTGGCGCTCAAGCGCACAGACGTTGACGTGGTTGCGTTGTGCGATATTCAGCAACGGATGATGGATGCTGCCTTACAGCTGGTGAAAGAGTCCGGCAAGCCCTCACCCCAGATTATTCTGGAAGGAAATTACGGCTACCGCAAACTGCTGGAACGAAAGGACATCGATGCCGTGATTATTTCTACCCCCTGGGAGTGGCACACCGTGCAATGCCTCGATGCTATGAACGCGAAGAAATGGGTGGGCTGCGAAGTAATCACTGGCATGACCGTAGAGGAATGCTGGCAGTTGGTAGACACGAGCGAAAAAACCGGCATGCCGCTGATGATGCTCGAAAATGTGTGCTACAGGCGCGATGTGATGGCCGTACTCAATATGGTGCGGCAGAATCTCTTTGGCGAACTGATTCACCTGCAGGGGGGCTATCAGCACGACTTGCGCGAAGTGAAATTTAATGATGGGCAAAAACCCTATGGCGGTGGGGCTGAATTTGGCGCAAAAGGATTTTCTGAGGCGCAATGGCGTACGCAACACTCCGTGGTGCGCAATGGGGATTTGTACCCCACACACGGCATAGGGCCAATCGCCATGATGGCCAACATTAACCGGGGCAACCGCTTTACGCGCCTGTCCTCGTTTGCCTCCAAGGCGCGCGGCCTCCACGAGCACGTGGTGAACGTAGGCGGCAAAGATCATCCGAATACCAAAATCGATTTCAAGCTGGGCGATGTGGTGACGACCATGATCAGCGCGGCCAACGGTGAAACATTCCTGCTGCAGCACGACACCAACCTGCCCCGGCCCTATTCGCTGGGCTTCCGGGTGCAAGGCTCAAAGGGCATTTGGATGGACGTGAATAAGTCGATGTACATTGAAGGGCAAAGCGCTAAGCCACACCAATGGGAAGAAGCCAAGGCATGGCTGGAAAAATATGATCACCCGCTGTGGAAAAAATATGGTAGCGATGCCAGTGGCGCGGGGCATGGCGGTATGGATTGGTTCGTTTTGAACGCATTTGTTGAATCAGTGAAACGCAACGTTACACCGCCCCAAGATGTATACGATGCCGTGACCTGGAGTGCCATCACCCCGCTTTCCGAGACTTCGATTGCGCAAGACGGCACAGCCGTTGATTTTCCGGATTTCACCCGGGGTAAGTGGGAAAAAAGAAAGAATGAGTTTGCACTTGACGATAGCTTTTAAAATGAAAGCCAGTCTGGCATGTATTGCATTAGTGGTTTATCACGGACTGTATGCCCAACCAACTTTATCACCCATAGGTGTACGGTCGGAGTGTAACTACCTGGAGTCAATTGAAACTGGGGTTGAGAATCCACTGAGGATAAATCACAGAATTGTTCGGGAGGAGTTAGGACAGAATTCGTATTCGCTTACGGTAGCTGGGATGTTTAACTGCGCGGCCAAGAACCTATATGGAGCCTTTAAGTTTGATGGTGATACATTGAACATCTTTACAGGAGTGTGGGGAGAAAACCTACCACCGGGATATCGGCCTGAAAAACATTTTGCCGGGCTTCGAGAAACCAGTTTTGCACCTGCATTTTGTGATTGCTATTTTGAGTTTTCATACTCTTTCCGAGGCGTAAACAACAAGCCAGCCCATGTAAAGCACGTCACGGGCCTAATCACTGCCCTTGAGGCCAGATCGAATTCGCGACTAATTGAGCGAACTGACCGGGTCTTCGAGCCGATTACAAATGCCAGGTACACACTGATCGCTGATACAACTTTCGTCTCATGGGATTTTGACTCATTGAATTTTGTCGATGAATTTGGACTTAAACAAGGTCTTTGGAAAGAGCAAAACGGTGTCTTTAAAACGAAATATGTGTTTTTTGCTGACGGTATCTCAATCGAAAACTGGGCACTCAACAAAATCCCGGGCAAAACAATTGATCTGCATCAATGGGCGGGCCAGAATTATATCAGTCGAGTTCTAGAGTACCATCTAAACTTTAAAGTTAAATCCGACTGCGTGCGATTGCTTGAACTAAAAGAAAGTACGGGACACGCTGGCGACTACAACGTTATTGAAGTATGTCGCGTTTACGAAGAAAGTGGAGCTATTAAAGAGACAAAGCAATCTACTTTAGTCAAACATTAGAAAAGATTTCATGTTAAGATGCGTATGAAACTCAAAGACCTCACGTTTCGAAAAACCATCGCAGCCGACAAAATCAGCACGAAAGTGTCGTCTTTGGCCAAGCAAATCAACCACGACTACCAGGGTAAGACTCCGCTCCTTCTGCCGGTGCTCAACGGCTCGTTTATGTTTGCGTCTGATCTCCTAAAAAAGATAAAACTGACGTGTCGCGTGTCGTTTGTTAAGGTTGCCTCCTACTCCGGCACCGCCAGCACGGGCCAACTCAAAACGCTGATCGGTCACGAGGAGAGTTTGTTCAACCAGGACATCCTCATCATCGAAGACATTGTAGATACCGGGTTAACCCTTCAAAAAATCATGGATGAACTTCGCAGCCGGGGCGCGCGCTCCGTGGAAGCCGTGGCGCTGCTGCGCAAACAACCCGCCCGCGAAAAAAATATTGAAGTGAAATATGTAGGGTTCGACCTGGAAACCGAATTCGTGGTGGGCTATGGCCTCGACTACGATGGCCTGGGCCGCAACCTCACCGACATCTATAAAAAAGTGGAGTAAACAGACCCTTGGCGAATTAGCCGGTGGATCGCTACCTTGCGTTCCTTTTTTACCTAAACCTAACGGCAATGATTAACTTGGTGATCTTTGGCCCGCCCGGGGCCGGCAAGGGCACACAGAGCGAAAAGCTCATTCAGAAGTATGGATTTGTGCACATCTCCACGGGTGATTTATTCCGGTGGCATACCAAGAACGATACCCCACTGGGCAAGCGCGTAAAAGAGATCATGAACAGCGGGGCCCTGGTGCCCGATGATATCACCATCGCCATGTTGAAAGAAGAACTCGACAAAAATCCGCAGGCCAAAGGTTTCTTGTTCGATGGATTTCCACGTACCGTAGCGCAGGCCGAAGCGCTGGACCGGTTTATGAAAGAAAATAACACGGCTATTCACCACGTGGTGGCCCTTGACGTGTCGGAAAAAGAGGTGCGCGACCGGATTGCCAAAAGAAGAACGATTGAAAACCGTGCAGATGATGAAGACGAAAAACTCAATAAGCGGATCACCGAATACTTCACCAAAACCATTCACGTGTTGCCGTACTATGAAAAAGCAGGCCGCCTGAATACCGTCAACGGCATCGGCCCGATTGATGAAATTTTTACGCGCATCACAGCCGTGATCAAATAGAAGTCAAGATTAAAAAAGCTGTGCCTCGGAGTACCTGGCCTCAACCAACTTGAATCTTTCATCTGAAATAGTAGATCACCGTGTCCAGCCCTAATTTTATCGACTACGTAAAATTCCATGCCCGCTCCGGACATGGGGGCGCAGGTTGTTTGCACTTTCATCGCGAAAAATTCGTACCCAAAGGTGGGCCCGATGGTGGTGATGGCGGGCGCGGTGGGCACATCATCCTGCGCGGTAACTCGCAACTTTGGACGCTGCTTCACCTGAAGTACCGGAAACACATTCGAGCTGAAGATGGTGGGGCCGGTGAAGGTCAAAACCGAACCGGGGCTGATGGTAAAGATGAAATTCTTGAGGTACCCCTGGGCACCGTAGCCAAGCGGGCCGAAAGCGGTGAGGTACTTTGGGAGATCAATACGGACGGGCAGGAGGTGATTCTGATGGCAGGCGGCCGTGGGGGCAAGGGAAATAGTTTTTTTACTTCGCCCACCAACCAGGCACCCCAGCATGCACAGCCAGGCGAACCGGCTCAGGAGGATTGGATCATTCTGGAATTAAAGCTGCTGGCAGACGTTGGGCTCGTAGGATTTCCCAATGCCGGAAAGTCAACCCTGCTGTCGGTGATGTCAGCCGCGAAACCCAAAATTGCGGACTACGCTTTTACAACGCTCACGCCCAACCTCGGGGTGGTGCCTTACTACGATGACAAATCGTTTGTCATGGCCGATATACCCGGCATTATTGAGGGCGCAGCGGAAGGCAAAGGGTTGGGCATTCGCTTTTTGCGCCACATCGAGCGCAACTCACTTCTTCTGTTTCTCATTCCGGCCGACTCGGCCGACATTCGCAAAGAGTTTGACATTTTGCTTAATGAGTTGCGGCAGTACAATCCCGAACTGCTCGATAAAAAGCGGTTACTGGCGATTTCGAAAAGCGACATGCTGGATGAAGAGCTGAAGGAAGCCATCAAAAAAGAGTTGCCCGCGGGAATACCCTCGGTTTTTGTGTCCGGACTCAAAAAGGAAGGGCTCAAGGAACTCAAAGACTTGATCTGGCAAACGCTAAAAAGTTGATCCATCGGCCAACCTGTCACGATTAAGTGTCTTGGCAGTATTATTGCCCTTTAAAACACGTTTTTTAGATGAGTTTTTATGGAAAACCCCGCTCAGCAGGAGCACGATTTGCCCAAACCCGATTATGCGGTGGTTGAATAAACGCCTCCTATGCAATCAACCGAGCCGGTGACGGAATCTTCCGGCAAGCCGGAAGCCGATCCGCTAAAGAAACTACAGGACGAATTGGCAGAGGCCAAAGACAAATACCTGCGGTTGTATGCCGAATTTGACAACTTCCGCAGGCGCTCA
>DAIPHR010000109.1:0-9924 GCA_036771215.1 Cyclobacteriaceae bacterium | reverse complement strand
GACAGTGGGGCCTACACCGGTGAAGTATCGGCCGCCATGCTGAAATCCATGAACATTCCATACGTGATCCTGGGCCATAGTGAACGCAGGCAGTATTTTGGTGAAGACGGGCAACTGCTGGCCAAGAAAGTGGATGCCGCTTTACGGCATGGGCTCACCCCGATTTTTTGTTGCGGTGAACCGCTCGATGTGCGCGAGAAAAATCAACACATTGAACTTGTGAAGAAGCAGGTGGAAGAAGCCTTGTTTCACCTTGATGCCGCAGCCATTCAGAAAATAGTAATTGCCTATGAGCCGGTATGGGCTATTGGCACGGGTAAAACGGCAACTACCGCACAGGCACAGGAGATGCATGCCGTTATTCGTCAGCAGCTGGCTGCGAAGTATGGTCATACCGTGGCTCAGGAGATTTCGATTTTGTATGGTGGCAGTGTAAAGCCGGACAACGCCAAAGAGCTTTTCGCCTGTGCCGATGTAGATGGTGGCCTGGTGGGCGGTGCCTCGCTCAAAAGCCGCGATTTCGTTGAGATTATTAAAGGCGTGGGCTAACTCGGATCGACCCTCATTTCTTAATCTCATTCAGCAAAAACAACCGCATGCGCACGTCCTGAACCGGCCGGTCTCCCGGTCCGGTTTTTACAGCAGCAATCTTGTCGAGCACGTCCCATCCCGACTCCAGTTCGCCAAACACCGTGTAACCTCCATCCAAATGCGGGGTGCCGCCCTGTGTGGTGTATAATTTTCGCTGCGCCTCGTTGAGTGTGAGGTTGCGCTGCACCACAAAACTATCCAACTGGGCCGGCCGGTAGGCCCTGCGTTGCACAATGTAGAACTGCGCATTGCTGCTCGCCTTTTCCGGGTTGTTGTCGCGGGCCATTCCCAAAGCTCCGCGCTTGTGGTAGATTCCATGCTCTGTCCGGAACTCAGCCGGAATTTTGGGGCCGGGCGCTTCACCCTCGCCAACCTTTGCATCGCCTGTTGCGCGCTTGCTCGTAGGGTCCCCCCCTTGGATAACAAAATTGTTGATCACGCGGTGAAAAATCAGGCTATCATAAAATCCCGATTTGATCTTGTCCACCAGGTTGTCCCGATGGAGCGGGGTTTCGTTGTACAGTTTCAGAATCATATTGCCGGCATCGGTCATGACCAACACATGATAGCAGCCATCGTTCAGGGTGGCTTGTTTCCGGGACTGCGCCAGTGCCGATTTTTCCGATGGATTCAGCTCACGGAAGTACCGCGTAGATGAACACCCGGCAATCAAAAGCAAAAGTGAGAGGACGAATACTTTCATAGTGTTACTTTTGTAAATATCGCTTGATGCTATGAAATCTACGAACCTGAAAAATCTGATTTGGCTGCTCTGGATGGGCGTTACGCCTGCTTTCGCTCAAAAAACCGAAGCCACCTTTGATATTTTTTTCAAGGGCAACAAGATCGGTGCCTTGAAGGCAACCGAGGAGAAGCAAGGCGCTCAACTGATCAAAGATATTAAAACCCAGTCCGACACCAAGGTTCTGGCCTTTTCGGTGCACGTGGAATCAGAAATTTATGCGGTGCATGAAAATGGTAAGCTGGTGAAGGGAACGGCCTACCGCCACGCCAATCGTGGGTCCGAGGATGTACACGCGCACACCGAGAAGACGGCAACCGGTCAATATCAGCGGGAGCGCAACGGAAAAAAGACGGTGATTGGCGAGGCCATTACTATGTGCGTGGCTGACTTGTATTTCCGCGAACCCAAAGGGCTCAACCGGGTATATTCAAATATGCACGCTGAGTTTGTTGAATTAAAGCCATTGGGAGGCGGGAAGTACCAACTCACCACGCCAGATAAAAAAAGTGCATACTTCACATATCAGAATGGCAAGCTGATGATGATGGAGGTTGACACACCGGTAGGTAAAGCAACGACCAAGCGCGCTTAAGTTTTACACCAATTGACAGGTTCCCCCTGCACATGCAGCCTCGGCCTTGTGGTCGGTTTCATCATCCGCCTCCACCACATGCGTAAGATTCAGGGCGCGCAAGCTTTTCTCCATTTCCAAAAACTTCTCCTCCGAAATCTCTTCGAAAGGCGCTTGCTGATAGCTGCCGGTATCGAACGGTAAAACGCTTAGTCCGTTGTAGGAAGCTTTGTTTTCCCACATCCACTGGCCCACCGCTGGCCAGTCGCCATCGGGGATGGATACCGTGGCCGACACGTTGTTGGCGTTATCCCCTCTTCGAAAACCGTTTCGTATCCATTCCGCATTGAACTTCTTGATGCGCTCCAGCAAATTCAAGGTGGGTTCGGTACGCACAATACTGCCTTCTGGCGCACGCTGCGGCACGCAGATTATGGCCTGGCGACTGTTCAGCAAGTCGTCCTCCAGCAACTCGGGATGTGCGTGTTGCAAATAGTCATACAGGGCTTCGTTTTTTCCAATGCGCACTCTTCGTATGTAATACGGTGCGTGCCAGGCGTGAATTCCCGATGATGTACCCAGCACCAACGAAGACGTGCCGGAGGGTTTGATGGTGGTGCACCGGGCGGCCATCTGAATACCTATTTCCGATGCAACCCTTTGATTCGCCTGCACGGCCTGACGAGCCGCCTCCCGGAGATCTAATTTCAACACTCTGCCGCTGGCAATGCCCGTCATGCCCACGCCAATAAGCGCATCCTGCTCGGTCGTAGTCTTCCACACCTCACGCAGATAGTGAAAATGAGTAAACCCCGCCTGAAGTGTGCTCAGGAAGGCAGCCACCCGAACACGGGCATTTAGTTCCTTCTGGGTATCTACATCCGACACATTCACTTCGCACAGATTACAGAACTGGAAAGGGCGTAGCGCGATTTCACAGCAGGGGTTGGTGCCCCAGTCGGGATGATTAGTAAAATAGAAACCAGGTTCACCCGAATTGGACCATTCAATTTTCTTCCATAGTTGCTGAAACTGGGAATAGGTAATGGTTTCGCGGTTAAGCACCACCGAGTTGTTGGCGCGGCCGCGTTGCTCATTCAGCTCCCACCAATTTCCAAATTTGCAGGTGAGCATTTCTTCATCATCAAAAGAGAACAGTGCGATGAGAGCTGCTCTGCGTATACCCCCCGCAAGCACGGCATTGGCCAAGTGGCACATCAGGTCGTGACATTCCAGGGGTGAAAGCTTGTCACCTTCTTCTTTTCGATCGAGTAATACCTGTACCCGTGTCAAACAAATTTTCAGGGGCTCTAGTCCGGGAGCCTTACCCCCTGACGTGTGCAAAAGCGCACCACGGGGCCGTATGTCTGAGTAATCAAACTGAGGAAAAGACTGGCGCGCCCCAAAATAGGCACCCAACAACTCTTTGATGGCATCGGCCCAACCCTCTAGACTGTCGGCAATCCGAAACTTTTCTTGCCGGGTTGCTTTTTGAATGGCCGGGAGTTGCTGTACATGATGACGTTGCACGGAGTATCCTACTCCTGTACCGCCCATCATCAAAAACATCGTTTCGGAAAACGCGCGAATGTCATCCACCGGCAGGTAAGCGCAATTGTATATACGTGAATTGTTGCGCGCAATGGCTGGCCCGGCAAACTGCATCGCCCGCATCGAGGGCAATACCTTTCGCTGCCGCACCCACTGCATGGCCTCCGCCAGTTCAAGACTCTGGTGTGGATATTTTTCGGCCATCATGTGCTGGTAACGGGTGCAGATTTCATCCCAGGTTTCCCTGCGCTTGAGTTCAGGCAGGTAGCGGGCATACTTCATGTAGATGATCAGGTCGCTGAGAATTTGCTGGTTGAGTTCCATTGTATTGAAGCTGCCCGATAAGAAATGCCGGATAGTGGCGGGTAAGATCGCATGCCGCCTGAAGCTGACCTATGACTTCGATCATGTTGGGGTAAAAACATACCAGACGATTCCCGAAGCAGCCCGCAACTAGTGACCAAATGGTTTTCATGGTTTGATGGATACCCTGTACGGAGGGAAAAAAATTGAATAGGGCACCGTAGAATCCGGGTGTGTTCAGCGTTAGGGTAACAGCGGCAGATATGACCCTCATCGAACACTCCGTTCCCCGCAAAGCGACCCATTTGCGATTTTCGCAAAAAAACGCGGTAGCCATGAAAGACGCAAACCTGCTCTGCCAGACTCAAGAACGAAGAAGACGATTGAGTTCCTTCCTGACCAGAGGCCAATCGTCAGGAGGATGGTATGGGTACAAAAAATTGCCAAAGGATTGCTCCGCGCAGTCAGATATTAGCAAAAAAATGGATCGGACCGCCTGTTGATCAACGTGGATTAACAGCGGGTTGACAATTTTTAACAATCCGATAACAGTTGCGTAGCTAGCGCACTGATAGTTTTGCCGCTAAAAGATATGAGTAAAAAACTCTTCGTTACAATAGCTGGCTTACTGGTGGCCGCGCTAACCGGCTGGTTTTTCTATAACAAATATCGCATTGTGATACCTCCGGTAGATGGAATGCAAAGCGAAATTGGGTGGAGCGCGAAAAGCGTTACGGATACCCACGTAGGCAAAATCAAACTAACGAAAGCGGAATTACAGTTCCAGAATAACCAACTTGTGGGCGGCTATTTTGAGGCCGATATGAATTCGGTTACCGTTACGGATATCACCGATGCCCAGCATAATCAGGATTTCATCAACCATATTACTACCGGGGACTTTTTTGAAGTCAATCGGTTCCCCACAGCTTCTTTTCGCATCACCGAAGTTCAACCAAAGGCAGGTAACGAATACAGGGTACGGGGGATGATGACCATTAAAGATCATCAGCAACCCGTTGAATTTACGGCTTCCGTGACGCCAACTCCAACTGGAAAGCGAACCTCGGCCACCCTTTCGGTAGATCGAACACTGTTTGGCATTGAGTATGGTGCTCAGGGGAAACGCGGCTCAGAAAAAGACTGGTTCATTCACAACGATTTTATTTTGAATGTGAATGTGGTGACGGAGTAGGGGCAGACGGGCACGTTCACTTGGTTCATGACATCGGTCATGGTGGGTGAAATATACGATCGGTAGTTTTGCTGTGTGGAATCAAACCAATCCATGCGGTGGGCAAAACTGATCAGGGTTATTCTTTTGGTAAGCCTGATGATCAACTTCTCGTGTGGGGTAATACAAAAATCCTCCCAACATGGCTTTGACAGCGGCTACTACAAACACTACCGTGAAAATACGCCAGCCGAAAAGGTATACCTGAACATTACCGAAGATGATGTCTCGGTCTACCCGGTTGTCGGTGACCAAGTTCAAAATTCCAGCCTGATTTTTCCACTCGGAGTCGCAGACAGTATCGCCCCGATTCCCTCGCGGTTCACCAAGCAAAGCCTGGACATTGACATCACAACCGTTTTGCTGAAGTACCGCCCAAAAACCGATCAACTACCACCTCAATTGTCGGCTGAACTTAACGTAGCATTGTATGCCGGCTGGAGACACGACTACTATCGTATTAAATCCAAGAAAAATCCAATAGGAAAGGTCCGCTATGATGTTGTCAACCGGGGTTGGGATGTGGGGGTGTTGGGCGGAACCGGAACGACCCTGATTGGGCCGTCAACAACAAGAACCGCAATCAGTCAGGAATACAACGGAATGATTCTCCAAATGGGCGTTGCGGCTTTTTTTGAAACCGGATTTGCCAGCTTCGGTGTAGCCACCGGATACGATTATCTGGTGGGCACCCATCGGGATGATTGGATTTACAATAAGAAGCCCTGGATTGGATTTGTGGTGGGTATCGCATTAAACTGAGCCAAAGCTGCGCGTTGTTTTGATCCCCCGCGGAATCCAAAAAATGTCGCGACAGCATGCCGGAAGCAAAATCGCACAAGCACACCCAAGTGCCGTTAGGCACGATGTGCTACGTCAACACCCGCCAGATGGTCAATAGAATAATCACCGCCATCAAAGCTGAATAAATCGTCTTATTGTGCAAAGCCAGCCAATGCGGCAAGTAAATATCAAAGTTGGCACGGGTGGAGTCGGAGTACTTGCGGGCGAGTACGGTAAGCGGACAGTAGAACCGAAACGCCAGCAGCGTGAGCGACTCGAGCGCGATGAGTCCATAGCCCACCCATAGCCAAATATCGAGTTGATTCGTAAGCACAGCATAGAGCATGTAAAAAATGACCAAGTTAAAAAATGCCCAAATGAGGGTGTGGATGATTTTGATGACTTGCAGTTTCTCAGAGTTAGTCATGGCCGTCTTGGTATCTGTTCGATGGACGAACGAATCTACAAAATGGACAACGCATTCGGCCAGGGATGGCAGCGGATACCCCGCAGCAGCGTGGGCCAGTGCGGTGGAGCGAGGAGTAGCAGCGTACAGCCCGGCCCCGATGGCCTTGTGCGCAGGCCCGCGCGCATCGGGGGGCCGCCAAATCACAAAAAACTAACAACTATCAACTAACAACCAACAACGAAAAGTTGCTCCGCGGCCTGACCAAAATCATTTTCTGCCCGTGTGGGGCACTGTACCTTATCCCTCCAACGCACCCCCTTTCCATATGAGCAAAATCATTGAACACCTCGAAGAAGCCACCATCCGCTTCGCGGGCGACTCGGGCGATGGCATGCAACTGGTGGGCACCCAGTTTAGCGACACCAGCGGGTTTGCCGGCAATGAAGTGAACACCTTCCCCGACTATCCCTCGGAGATCCGCGCCCCCGAGGGCACGCTCTATGGGGTGAGCGCCTTTCAGGTGCACTTCGGCAAAGAGCACATCCACACCACGGGCGATTATATTGACGTGCTGGTGGCCATGAATGCCTCTTCGCTGAAAGTGAACAAAGCCAATTTGAAAGCGGGCGGCATTATTCTGGCCAACACGGAAGGCTTTGACGCGCGCAACTTGCAACTGGCCGGCTACGCGAGCAACCCGCTGGAAGACGGCAGCCTCGCAGACTATACCGTATACGCCATCAACATGGCGCGCGAAATCAAGTCGCAATTGTCGGACATTGACGTACCGGCCAAAACGCTGGCGAAAACAAAAAATATTTTTGCTCTCGGCATCACGTACTGGCTTTTCAACCGGCCACTGGAGCCTACGGTGGAGTGGATCAACCGCAAGTTCAAGGGCAAAGACGATGTGATACTCGCCAACGTGCACGTGCTGCGCGCAGGCTGGAATTTTGCCGAGAAGCATGACCTGTTTCAAAAACAATATGTAATCGACAAATCGCCACTGCCGCGCGGCCGTTACCGCAGCCTCACCGGCAACCAGGGCGTGGCGCTGGGTTTGGTGGTGGCCGCGCGCAAAGCGCGCTTGCCGCTGTTCCTCGGTTCGTATCCTATTACTCCGGCTACCGAAATTCTTCAAGCGATATCCGGCTATAAAAAATACGGAGTGCGACACCTGCAAGCCGAAGATGAAATTGCGGGCATCTGCAGCGCCATCGGTGCTGCCTTTGGGGGAAGTCTGGCTGCGACTACTACGAGTGGTCCGGGCTTATCGTTAAAAACAGAAGCGATGGGATTGGCCGTGATGACCGAGTTGCCGTTGGTGATCATCGATGTGCAACGCGCGGGCCCATCTACCGGTTTGCCCACCAAACCCGAACAAAGCGACTTACTCATGGCCATGTTCGGCCGCCATGGCGAAGCACCCATGCCGGTGCTGGCAGCTGCGAGCCCCAGCGATTGTTTTGCCATGACACTTGAAGCTGCGCGCCTCGCGCTGAAATACATGACACCGGTGCTGTTGTTATCGGATGGGTACATCGGCCAAGCCAGCGAACCGTGGCGCATACCCGAGCCCGATACGTTGCCGGAGATCGAAGCGCATTTCGCTACGAACCTGGCCGACTTTGCCCCTTACAGGCGCGACCCCGAAACGTTGAGAAGATTGTGGGCGCTGCCTGGCTTCCAGGGCATGGAACACCGCATTGGTGGATTGGAAAAAGAAGATGGCAGTGGCAATGTCAGTCACGACCCCGCCAATCACGAACGCATGGTGCACATCCGTGCGGAGAAAGTGGAACGGATTGCACATGACATTCCCGAAGCACAGGTGGAAGGCGCACCCTCGGGCGATTTGCTGATGATCAGTTGGGGCAGCACGTACGGTGCGGCCAAGACGGCATTTGAAAAACTGCGGGCCAGCGGCCACCCTTTGTCACACGTGCACCTTCGCCACCTCAACCCGTTTCCCAAAAACCTGGGCGATATTTTACAACGCTTCGAGCGCGTGGTGGTTCCGGAGCTGAACACCGGTCACCTCAAGTGGCTGTTGCAGGCGCGTTACCTCAAGCCCGTGGTGAGCATCAGCAAAGTGCAGGGCAAGCCGTTCAAGAGTGTGGAGTTGGAGGAAAAACTCAAAGCGTTGTTGCTCAACAACCCCGTAGCGGTATGAAAAGACGCGCAAATTTGTTGGGGGCCTGGCCACGCGAAACGCGTGGGCACCGGGCTGTTGCGGGGTACGCTTCGCTTCCGTGCTCGCTGCGCTCGCACCACGCCCGGAATTTATCCCGCCAATTGCGGGACATCCCTGGCCCGTGCACCGCACATCATGAAGTAGTACAAAGCATCTGCGCACGCAGCTACCATGAAATGCAGCCCGAAGCTCGAGCGACCTACATCTGCGGTGGTAAGAGCGCCTTTATTCTTTCGCGGGTGGCGCGGCTGCATGCGGGTGCGGAAGGATACAGCGCGGATTACCACCGCACGGCCCAGCGGCCGTGGAGCGAAAAAAGCAAGAACTTCAAAACCGGTTTCGACAAGCTCAACCTGACATCAGGTTTACTTATCAGCCTGAGTCCGATCTCCATCGGAATGTCGAACGCTGACCAACTCCAAACATCAACCCATGAAATCGCCATTAAAATGCTTACGCCCAACGGCACGATAATCAAAGGCGATTCCATGTGGCCATTAAAAAAAAGACACTAGCACATGAAAACCCAGATTGACGAACTTCTCGAGCGGCCCCACGAAGGCAGCCTGGTCTATTCGGCCAAAGATTTTAAGCCCAACGTAGACGTGCGTTGGTGTGCCGGCTGTGGCGCTATCTCCGTGCTGTCACCCTCGCAGCGCCTGATGCCCGAGTTGGGTGTGCCCAAAGAAAAAATCGTGTACGTATCCGGAATCGGGTGCTCGGGTCGTTTCCCGTACTATATGGATACGTACGGCTTCCACTCGATTCACGGCCGTGCCTTGGCCATTGCCAGCGGTCTAAAAATCGCGCGCCCCGATCTGAGCGTGTGGGTCGTTACCGGTGATGGCGACAACATGAGTATCGGGGGCAATCACTTCATCCACACCTGCCGCAGAAATGTGGACCTCAACATCATGATGTTCAACAACGAAGTATACAGCCTCACCAAAGGGCAGTACTCACCCACCTCGCACCGCGGGCAAATCACCAAGTCGTCACCTCTCGGGGTGTTGGACGATCCCTTCAATCCCGTAGCATTGGCGTTGGGTGCGGGGGCTACCTTCGTGGCCCGCGGGCATGATAAAGACCGCGCACAACTGCAATCGTTACTCAAGCGGGCCTCCGAACACCGGGGCGTCTCGTTCATCGAGATTTATACCAACTGCCGTATCTTTAACGATGGTGCCTTTGATTTGTACACCAATGCGGATACGCGCGACAATCACACCGTATTTCTCGAGCATGGCAAGCCCCTGATTTTCGGTAAAGAAAAAAATCGCGGTATCATTCTCGATGGCTACACGCCACGGGCCGTGAGTCTGGAAGATGGAGATTACTCGGTAAATGATTTGCTCATCCACAACGAGAAAGACAGCACGCTGGCGTTCATCCTCGCCAATATGACCTACTCCGAGGACCTGCCCCGCCCGATGGGTGTGCTGCAGGCCATCCACCGCGAGCCGTACGAAGCACGCGTGACTGCCCAGATCGAACATGAAATTGAAACGAAAGGCGAAGGCGACCTGGAGAAATTGCTGATGGG
>DAIPHR010000108.1:0-9984 GCA_036771215.1 Cyclobacteriaceae bacterium | reverse complement strand
GTTTTGCCTTCATTATTTTCAATTTGTTTCACGCGCAACAACTTCATTAAGATGATGTCCGTAATGGAGCTCACCCGCATGTCGCGCCACGCTTCGCCATAGTCGTGATTCTTATTTTGCAGCAGCGCGATGGTTTCGTCAACGGCTTGCTCATACAGGGGTTTCAGCTCCTCATAGGTCATCTCCAGCGTGGTCTTACCCTCCAGTTTGATCTGGATGAGGGCAATCAGGCAGTAGTTGATGATGCCGATAAACTCATCTTTTACCGGATCGGCCACCTTCTGAACGCCTTTCTCCTGAATGCTGCGAATGCGCTGCGCTTTAATAAAAATCTGATCGGTGATGGAGGACAAGCGTAGCACGCGCCAGGCAGTTCCGTAGTCGCGCGTTTTGTTGGCAAATAAGGTTTGGCAGGTGCGCATCACCTCTCTATATTCGGCCAGCGTTTTCTCCATCATAAGGCGTGCAAAATACCATTTTTTCATCCAACGTTACACTTACCGTTCGTGGCAAGCTGGTTGATCTCCAACGGCCGGTTGTCATGGGTATTTTGAACATCACACCCGACAGCTTTTACTCGGGCAGTCGCATTGAATTTCAAAAAATACAGGACACGGCCGGCCAAATGCTGGCCGAAGGTGCTGCTTTTTTAGATGTGGGCGGGTACTCTACGCGGCCGGGTGCAACGGACGTCTCCGTTGAAGAAGAACTTGACCGGGTGCTGCCGGCTATAGAAACCCTCGCCCGACATTTTCCGGAGGCTAGTCTTTCAATCGATACGTTTCGCGCCCAGGTTGCCGAGCGTTGCGTAACCGCGGGGGCCGGCCTGATCAATGATGTTTCCGGTGGAACACTGGATCCGGCCATGTTGACCACCGTGGCGCGTCTTCGCGTACCCTATATCCTGATGCACATGCGGGGCACGCCCCAAACCATGAACTCCCGCACCGAATACACAGATGTCACGCGCGAAGTAATCGGTGAATTACATCCGCGTGTAACCCAGCTACAGCAAATGGGAGTTCACGATGTAATCATCGATCCGGGTTTCGGGTTCGCCAAAACAGTAGCCCAGAACTTTGAGTTGCTGAACCGCTTAACGGCCTTTCATATCTTTGGCAAGCCGTTGCTGGTTGGGCTGTCGCGCAAGTCGATGATTTGGCGTACGTTGGGCTCCGATCCGGCCGGAGCCCTGTCGGGTACCACTGCCTTGAATACTGTAGCCTTGCTTAAAGGTGCGAAAATTCTGCGCGTGCACGATGTGAAGCCGGCCATGGAATGCATAAAACTTATCCATCAATTGTCATGAAAAACATTCTGTTTGTTCTCTGTTGTCTGATCGCCCTTTCCGCACACGCACAGTCGAAACGAAAACTCACGGCCCGCGATTTCTATCGGATGCAAAGTGTGGGTGATCCGCAACTTTCGCCCGAGGGCAACTGGGTCGCGTATACCCTTACTACCGTGGATTCGGTAAAAGACAAACGCAGCACCGATTTGTGGATGATCAGCTGGGACGGCCAACAGCAGGTGCAACTCACGCACACGTCCGAGGGTGAATCGTCACCGCGGTGGAGTCCGGACGGCAAGTACCTGTCCTTCACCTCTGCGCGTGCGGGACTTAACCGCAGCCAAATCTGGATTATGGACCGCAGAGGTGGTGAAGCGCGTAAACTGACTGATGTCAAAGGCTCCATCCGGGAATACGTTTGGTCGCCCGATGGAAAAAAAATCGCACTCGTGCTCGAAGATCTCAAGCGCCCGGATTCACTCAAGGATAAAACCGCCAACCCGATCGTGATTGATCGTGTTCACTTTAAGCAGGATGGCGATGGCTACCTCGAGCGGTTGAACACCCACCTCTACCTGTTTGACCTCGACACGAAAAAACTGGACACGCTTACCCGCGGAAACTACGATGAAGTAAGCCCGCGCTGGAGCCCCGATGGCAAGCACCTTGCATTCGTGAGTAATCGCACCGAAGACCCCGACCGCAATGGCAACACCGACATCTTTGTAATCGAAGCGCGCAAAGGCGCCACGTTCAAGCGACTCACTACCTGGCGCGGCTCAGACTACAACCCGCGGTGGAGTGAAGATGGAAAGCAATTGGCCTGGATGCAATCGGCCTCCGAATCCAACTTCCTGATGTATGACCTCCGCTTCCTCTGTGTGATGAATGCCGATGGTTCCGCAGCCAGGCGCCTCACCAGTACCCTGGACCGCAACGTGAATGCTCATGTGTGGGCCGGCAATCAGTTGACCGTGTTGGTGGAGGATGACCGCACGCAATACATCGCCAACCTGACGACAGCCGGGCAACTTACCACCGTTATCGGTGGCGACCGGGTATTCACCTCCCTCATCAAACACCCGGCTGGCCACTGGCTCACGATGATGAGCGATCCGCAAACGCCCTCCGAAATCTATGCAGTAGAAAATAGTCAACTGCGCAGACTCACACATCACCACCAGAAACTGTTCAGCGCTCTTGAGTTGGCCCGGGTGGAGGGCTTCACGTCAAAAAGCAAAGATGGCACGTTGGTGTCCAACATTCTGTATCGGGCTATCGGGGCCGACCCCAATCAAAAACAACCGACTATTTTCTTCATTCATGGAGGGCCGGTAGCACAGGACGATTACGGCTTCGATGCCATTCCGCAAATGCTGGCGGGCGCAGGCTATAATGTCATCTCCGTTAATTACCGGGGCAGCTCCGGCCGCGGCCAGGCTTTTACCAAAGCCATTTATGCCGACTGGGGTAACAAAGAAGTGATCGACATTCTGGGTGCGGCTGACTATGCCATCGCCAAAGGAATAGCCGATGCGGATAAACTCGCGATCGGTGGCTGGAGCTATGGTGGCATTTTGACCAACTACACCATTGCCACCGACACCCGCTTTAAAGCGGCCGCCAGCGGGGCGGGCAGTTCGTTGCAACTGTCCATGTTTGGTGTCGACCAATACATCACACAATTCGAAACCGAGTTGGGCGTGCCCTGGAAAAACCTGGACAAATACATGAAACTCTCCTACCCGTTCCTGAAAGTGGATAAGATCAAAACACCAACCCTTTTCATGGCGGGCGAGAACGATTTCAATGTGCCGGCCGTTGGCAGCGAGCAAATGTACCAGGCCATGCGACTGGTAGGAACACCTACGCAGCTGATCGTCTACCCCAACCAGTTTCATGGCATTGCCGTACCCAGTTACCAGGCCGATCGTGTACAGCGTTATGTCGAGTGGTTTGATAAGTACCTGAAGGGTCTCACACCGGTAAAAATCAACCCGGAAGTCAACAAGAAATAACTTGGGGGCCTTCGGGCTTTCGCCACGACAAGTCGGGGCTAAATCCCTGGCCCTTGTTGTCTATTGACGCAGTGCCCCCTGGCACACGCATGGCAAAAAAACCGTAACTTCCACGCGTGATTCTGCTGTTCAAAATCGGATTCTTGGATGTGGGGTGGGTGGATTTGATTGACATCAGCCTGGTGGCTATTCTGCTGTATCAGGTTTACAAACTCATTCGCGGCAGCATTGCCGTCAACATCTTCCTCGGTATCCTGGCGCTCTACCTGATTTACCTCGTGGTCAAAGCCGCACAGATGGAATTACTGGCCAGCATTTTAGGGCAGTTTATGGGGGTCGGTGTGCTGGCGATGATCATTCTGTTTCAGCCCGAGTTGCGCAAGTTTTTGCTCCTGATCGGACGCAGCACCGAGTTTAACCGCGACAATTTTTTCAAATCCATCATCAGTTGGCGCAACCGCTACCACGAAGATTTTGATGTGCATCAGGTCATTGAAGCTGCCAAAACATTAAAGGCCACCCGCACGGGGGCCCTGCTTGTCTTCTCGCGCGAAAGCGATTTAAAATTCTATGTTGAAACCGGTGACCCCCTGGATGCCGAAGTAAGCAAGCGTCTGTTGTTGTCCATCTTCAACAAAAACAGCCCGCTGCACGATGGTGCAGCTATCATATTTAAAGGCCGCGTAAAGGCCGCGCGCTGCGTGTTACCGGTGAGTGAGAATGATCACTTGCCCGCGCACTTCGGTTTGCGCCACCGGTCGGCCATTGGCATGAGTGAAATCACCGATTCGCTGGTCATGGCGATCAGCGAAGAAACCGGCCGACTCATATTGGCGCGCAATGGCAAGTATCTGCGCGGCATGAAACTTCGGCAGGTAGAGCAGAAAATTCTGGAATACCTGCACCACGATGAAACCGAGAAGTGGGATGAAATATCGGCTGAAGAAGAATCGGAAGAAGCCGAACTCAAATAACGGGATGGTGTATTCTGCTGCCTTTCCCTCCTCGAACGGGTTGATACCGGCAGCAGCCAAAATGAGCCAGCGATGAAAAAATATGAGTTTTGTCAAAGTTGCAGTTACCCGCAAAAAAATGATAAACTGGGTGGCGGCACGGAAGCAGGCGGAACGATCAGCAACCGGTTTTGCTCTATGTGCTACCAAAATGGCGCGGTCATCACCCCTCCGGAAGTCAACACTGCTGAAAAAATGTAGAAGCCATCTCAAAAATCAATTTTTAATTGTCAGCCTGAGCTTGTCGAAGGCTATTCGGTACTGAAACCCGGTTTCGACAGGCTCAACCTGACATGGTGAAGTATTTTTGAGATGGCTTCTAGAAATATTGCATGCTGGAAATGAGAAAAGAGGGAATCAACGTGGTATTTGCCTGGCTGGCCAGCCGAACCATTCCCTCGTTGGAGCGTTGGAAAAAGTAACACCCCGCCCAAACTAGGTATGGCCCTACCGCACGATCCGAAAATCAGGGAAGCCGCGTTGAGAAATCTCCTCGCTATCCACCCCGGTAACATCCGCACGGGGCGGCCCCTTCCAACACCAACCGATCATTTTTCGTAAAGCGGCCGGCTCCCCCTCAGCTTCGATGAGCACCCGGCCATCCGGCAAATTTTGTACGGTACCCGTAATGCCCAACTCTCTGGCAACACGCTGGGCACTGTCGCGATAAAAAACACCCTGAACTTTTCCGCTGACACGGATTCGCATGGCTTTCATGCAACCAATTTGCAATAAATTCAGAATTGAAGTCAAAAGCATACGGCTCCATGTCTTTTTGTATATTTCAACCGTATGGTCATTGATTTGCGCAGCGACACGGTAACCCACCCTACACCCGCCATGCGGGAAGCCATGTGGAAAGCTGAGGTGGGGGATGATGTGTTTGGTGAAGACACCTCCGTGACAAAACTGGAGGAAAAATGCGCGGTACTGCTGGGCATGGAGGCTGCCGTGTTTTGCCCGAGTGGTACCATGACCAATCAGATCGGAATCAACATTCTCACGCAACCCTACGATGAAGTCATTTGCTACAAAGGCGCCCATATTTATAAGTATGAAGGTGGCGGACTGGCCGGCAACAGCCTGGTGAGTGTGCGGCTGATAGAGGGTGACCGGGGCCGGCTGAACCCGGCTGATGTGACGGCCAACCTCAACAGCAACGATCAACATTATCCCCGAACCTCGGTGGTTGCGCTCGAAAATACCGTGGTGCGCGAGGCCGGCAGCTACTATACCCTGGCGCAGATAAAATCCATTAGCGAAACGGCCCGCGCGCATGGGCTGGGCATGCACCTCGATGGCGCGCGACTTTTTAATGCCCTGGCCGAGACAGGAGATTCACCTTCCGCGATCGGACAGTATTTTGATACGGTTTCCATTTGCCTGTCGAAGGGGCTCGGTGCACCGGTGGGCTCGGTGCTGGTTTGCAAAAAAGAACTGGAGCCAAAAGCGAGGCGCATGCGCAAAGTGTTTGGAGGCGCGATGCGCCAGGCCGGTTATTTGGCCGCTGCCGGTATTTATGCATTGGACCACCATGTGGCCCGTTTACGGGAAGATCACCACCGGGCCCAACAACTCGGCCAAACCCTTGCCGCACAGCGGTGGGTAAAATCCATCATGCCGGTGGATACCAACATTATCATTTTTGAACTCGTCCCTTCGGTAACACCGCAACAGTTGCTTGCTGCCCTGGAAAGCCATCAGGTAAAAGCATTGGCATTCGGGCCCACGCAAATACGCATGGTCACGCACCTCGATTTCACGGATGCCATGCGCACCCGCGCACAAGAGATAATCAAAAAACTTTCTTTCTGATGGACGAACTGGAAAAATCGATGCCCGAGGCCGAAGCACTCATTGAGGCCGAACAAAACACTACGCCTAAACGCCATAATGAGAACTGCCTGAACTGCGGCACCCCGCTCACCGATGTCTTTTGTTCCCATTGCGGTCAGAAAGATCTGCCCAGGCGGCAAACGTTGCGCGAGTTGTTCGATAATTTCATCTCTTCGTTCTGGAGTTATGAAGGCAAATTCTTTCGCACGACCAAGTACCTGATCACCAAGCCTGGTTTCCTGGCCAAGGAATACAATGAAGGAAAGCGCGAAAGCTACTACCACCCGGCCCGGATGTACGTGTTCATCAGTTTTGTCTTCTTCTTCCTGTTTTTCACTATCGTGAATGATGTACCGGATGAGACCATTGAATTAGATCGGTCTGACATCGAGCAATTGAAAAACGACTTCGACAATCCCCGTGTCGATTCGCTGCTCGACCGGCTGCCCCGCAACCCGAACAACCCGGACGAATGGGTGATGACGCAAAGGACGATGGACTCACTGGATCTGGCGACACCTCGCAAGGTAGACCGCGGCCCGGGTTTCAGCATCAGCCGATCAGAGTATAACTCGGTAGAAGAATACGACTCCGCTCAGCTGGCGCTGCCGGAAGCCGAACGCGATGGTTGGTTTAGCCGAAAAATGGAAATCCGGGGTATTGAACTAAACCAACGCTTTCGAAGAAATCAGGAGAACATGGGCGAGGCCATCGGAAAACCGCTCCTGGAAAACAGCTCCAAGGTTATCTTTTTTCTACTGCCCGTGTTTGCCCTGCTGCTCAAACTCCTATATGCGCGCAGAGGATTTTATTACAGTGAACACCTGGTGTTTTCCATCTACTACTATAACTTCGTGTACTTTGCCGGTTCGGTTCAGTTACTCCTGGGCCTGGTGCCCTGGCTCTCCTGGCTTAGCGTAGCGATTGGATTTTGGATCCTCTTCTATTTGATTTTTGCCATGAAGCGCATGTACGCTCAAGGTTGGGTAAAGACAATCGCCAAGTTTCTAGTACTTTACTTTTTATTCCTCATCTGCATCATTATTGCTTTTGGGATTAGCTTCTTCTGGATCCTGTTGATGATTTAAGATGTTTGAAAATGCCCAGCCTTTAGCCGAACGGATGAGGCCTTCACGCCTGGAGGACCTCGTGGGGCAGCAACATCTTGTTGGCGACAGTGGCATTATCCGCAAAGCGATTCAAACCGGCAATGTGCCCTCCATGATTCTCTGGGGTCCGCCCGGGGTAGGCAAAACCACGATCGCCAACATCATTGCCAATGAAGTAAAGCGGCCATTTCATGTGTTAAGTGCCGTGAGTGCCGGGGTGAAAGACGTGCGCGAAGTAATCGATAAAGCCAAACACAGCAACCGGGCGATCTTGTTTATCGATGAAATTCATCGCTTTAACAAATCACAGCAGGATGCCCTGCTGGGAGCGGTGGAAAAAGGGGTCATCACCCTGATTGGTGCCACCACCGAAAATCCTTCGTTTGAAGTTAACTCCGCTCTGCTTTCGCGTTGCCAGGTGTATGTGTTAAAACCCCTGACGGAGTCCGACTTGCTGCACTTGATCAGCCAAACCCTAAAAAAGGATTCGAAGCTGAAATCCCGGCAGGTCACCATTGCCGAATCCGCTGCCCTGATCAACATCTCGGGTGGTGATGCCCGCAAGGTGCTCAACCTGGTGGAACTCATTTGCGACTCTATACCGGGCGCCATCACCGTTACGGATGCCTTGGTGATGGAAGTGGCACAAAAACACATCGCCCTGTACGACAAAAGTGGCGAGCAACATTACGACATCATCTCTGCGTTTATCAAATCCATTCGCGGCAGCGACCCCAATGCCGCGGTCTACTACCTCGCCCGCATGATAGAAGGAGGCGAAGACGTCAAATTTATCGCCAGGCGGATGGCGATTCTGGCTTCAGAAGACATCGGCAATGCCAATCCCACAGCGCTTGTCCTGGCCACCAGCGCGTTTCAGGCGGTGAACGTGATCGGCCATCCCGAGGCCCGCATCATCCTGGCGCAGTGCGCCACCTACCTGGCTTGCTCGGCCAAGAGCAACGCCAGCTACGAAGCGATCGAAGGTGCCTTGCGCACCGTTCAGGAAACCGGTGATCTGCCCGTGCCGTTATCGATACGAAACTCCCCCACCCGGCTGATGAAAGACCTGGGGTATGGAAAAAACTATCAGTACGCCCACAGCGTTGAAGGAAATTTTGCCCCCATGGAATTTCTGCCGGAGGAAATTGCCGGACACACGTTTTACCAGCCAGGTAAAAATCCACGCGAAGACGAAATGCGCCAGTTTCTGCGCACCTTGTGGAAAGAAAAGTACGGTTACTAATTTGTTGACATGACCCGACTGCTGTTCGATCACTCGCCCCTTTGGTTGCTTCCCGCCATTGCCGCTGGACTGGGTTACGCGTGGCTGCTCTATCATAAGCGTTCGGGCTGGTCGGCAACCACTAACCGAATTCTATTTGCTCTCAGGGCGACCGGTGCCACGCTGCTCTTCCTGTTGCTGGTGGGCCTTGTGCTGCGGCTGACAGACGTTACGTATGAAAAACCGGTAATCGCCATTGTGGTCGATCATTCGGCTTCCGTTCGCGAAACCACCGACAGCGTCAAACGTCAGGCCATGCTAAACCAACTGCAGGCGATGCAGGCGCAACTGGACGAAAAAGGTTACGAAGTGGTCTTGCGATCGCATACCGGTATGCCGGTCGGCCAATTCGATCATCCCACCTCCGACCTGGCCGGGGCCATCCGCAGCACGCTGGCCGATCTGGAGGGGAAAAAAATGAGTTCGCTGGTGCTGGTTTCCGATGGCATTTATAACTCCGGCACCTCGCCCCTCTACCAACAAGCACCGGTGCCCGTGCATGCCGTGGGCGTGGGCGATACCACCGAGCGAAAAGATCTGGTGCTGAAGCAGGTGATCTACAATAAGATTACCTACCAGGGTAATGAATTTCCCCTGCGGGCCGAAGTAGCTGTAAAGTCCCTTCCCGATCAACCCGTGACTGTGCGGGTGCGTCAAGGGAATCGTGTACTCAGCGAACAGACGCAACGCAGCCAGGCGGGTTTGCTCACCTTTGACTTCAGACTAAAGGCAACGGATAAAGGCCTGCAGCGCTACGAAGTTGAGGTCTTGCCGCTCCGCGATGAAGTGACAACCGACAACAACCGGGCAAACGTCTTTATTGATGTGGTCGAAGGTCGGAAGAAAATTCTCCTGATCGCTTCAGCTCCGCATCCGGACATCAAAGCCCTCGCGGCCGTAATTGAAAAAAATGCCAACTATGAATGGCACATTCATATACCCGGACTCAGCAAACCTGACCCCGCGGTACTCAAACCCGGCTTTGCCGACCTGCTGATTGTGCATGGCATAGCCGATGCGACCGGAAAATGGCCCTTGGCTGCCATCAATCAGCTTGCGCCCGGTGCGACACTATTCACTGTTACGAGCCGCAGTAACATTCGTCAACTGGCTGCACTGCCCATTCCACTTGGATTCGAACCCACGGGCCAACGCGATGAAGCCACGCCAGTAATTAACACAGCCTTCCGCGGCTTTGACTTCAGTGAAAATCTCAACGCAGTCTTTTCACGTTTTCCGCCTGCAGCTGTTCCATTTGGACGCTTTAGCTATCCGCCCACAGCTGAGGTATTGCTCCACCAGCGCATCGGATCGGTAGCCACTGATCGCCCGTTGCTGCTCGTGAGCGCGCAAGGCGAGCAAAAAGCCGGCATCTTACTGGCCGAAAATTTCTGGCGCTGGCGGTTGGGCGAATTTGCCGATCGCGAATCCA
>DAIPHR010000107.1:0-10133 GCA_036771215.1 Cyclobacteriaceae bacterium | reverse complement strand
CATCCGGAGCAGGCAACCGGCAACCCGCAATAGTAGCAGTACTATGTGAGAATGAATTTGCCGCTGGTGAAGAATTTTTTCCTTCGGCCGATGGTCACCTACTCGAGCGTGATTCAAAGCGATCAGGACGCTCTGCAAATCCCCGAATTGTTTGTGAATACTCAACTGGCGTTCGAGAACTATTTGTTCAAAAAAGCTATTCAGGTGCAAATGGGTGCCGAGTTCCACTGGCGCTCAACCTATTACGCGTACGGATACGACCCGGCCATACAAAGCTACTACTGGCAGAATCAGGTGCGGTCGATAAGTTTTCCGTTCGTGGATTTTTTCTTCAACGGTCGTTTTCAGGGAGGCCGTGTTTTTGTACGATACAACAACCTGATGCAGAACTTTCTCGGGCGCGGCTACCAGCCCACACCCGGCTACCCGGCACAACGGCCTGTGATCGATTTTGGTTTTGACTTAATTTTGTTCGATTAACTGTTGAGATGGAAAAACATGTGCTGGGCCTGGTGATGCCCACCGACCCACGGTGGGTGAATGTCGCAGAGAAACACATTGGTGATATTCTGGTCGATCATGCGTACTGTGAACAGAAAGCCGCCACGAGTTGTATCTCACTCATTGTCCAGTATTCGGATAAACCCGAAGTAGTGGATGCCCTGACACCCGTAGTTGCCGAAGAGTGGAATCACTTTGAACGCGTTCTGGCGGAATTGCGTAAACGGGGTTTTCCTTTTGGTCCGCCCCGCAAGGATGAGTATGTGGAGAAGATCCAGGGCATTATGAAGAAGGGGGGTACGCGCGAAGAAAGGCTGGTTGAACGACTTTTGTTAAACGCTCTGATTGAGGCCCGCAGTTGCGAACGGTTCCGATTACTTTGGAAAGAGATCAACGACCGCGACCTCAGCGCGTTTTATCACGAGCTTATGGTATCAGAAGCCGGGCACTACAAAAATTTTCTGGCATTGGCCCGAAAGTATGCGGACCCGGCTTACGTGGATAAACGATGGCGAGAGTTTCTGGCCGCTGAAGCTGCAATTGTCAAAGACCTGGAGATCCGCAGCGACCGCATGCACTAACGCAGCACTACGCGCGCAATGCCTGCCGGTTGGTTGCCCGCCAATACCCGCACCAGATAAACCCCGGGGCTTCCGCGCAGCGTCAGTCCGGTTTCGTGCGGGCCTGGGTTCAAAATTCCGCGGTCAATCGTCATTACCGATTGACCGGTAGGCGATTGTACTTCTACCTTGACGGCAGCCGCAGTTTCTAACTTAAAGGATACTGAAACAGCGCCCGTAGTGGGATTTGGAAATACGGTCAAACCGGAGATGGAGGGTTCGCTAAGCCCGGTGGGAACTTGTTGCAGGTAGAGGTCATCGATGGCCCAGCCCCAGCCTGTATTGCTGGCATCTGAAAACAGCCGGAAGCGGAATAACAGTGTATCGTTGGCGGCAAAAGCAGGCGTTATATTCCACACCTGATCATGCATCAGGGAGCGAATGCCGGGCTGTGAAGCGATGTAGGCACTCTGCCAATTGGCTTTTAACGTGGCATCATAACCGGGTGAGATCGGCTTCCAATCCACACCATTTTTAGTTGCCTCCACAATTACATAATCTTTGAATTCGGGTTGGGGAAAAGAAGATCCGGCTTGCCCTGGTTCGACCAAGGCCACATCGCGGTAATAAACCTTGGCCTCGGTAGCTCTTACTTTCACAGGCTTTCTCAACAATGCGCTATGGGGCGTGTTGGGCGAATAGTTGTGCGGACTTTGAAGCGCGTTGTCGCCCCCAAAAGGTTGAATGCCCATCCCGGAGAGCAACCAATTATCCGTAGTGGCAAAGAAATCAAAATATTGTTCCTGCACCGGCAGTGCCAGTTGGAACTTGTTGCCGGTTATCACCGAAGACGTATACGGTGCTGTCTGAATAAAACCAATGGCCTCCATGTTGACATTGCCCAGCGGCACATTTTGGATGGTGGCAATGTATTCTCCTGCCGCGGGGGATTGAATCCTGCCAATTCGAACCTGGTTGACACGGATTTGTACCGAATCAAAGGCGCGCTCAAGTTTGATTTTGAAAGCAAAGTCGCCACGGGGGGTTGTGCCAGAGGCGGTAATGGCGGGATTCGGAACTGCCAATTGACTTTGATCTATTGTCGCGGTCCAGATGCCACGGCCATGCGTGGCGAAAATAATCTGACTGTCCAGGCCCTTCATGTCCCACACGCTGATATTTGGAAATTCATCCAACAGCGCCCAGGAAACCCCGGCATTCAGGGATTGAACAATTCCGATTTCCGTGCCCGCCCAAATAATGTTGGGGTTGTCGGGTCTGACATAGATGCAATACACGGCCACATCGGGGAATCCGTTGGTGCTTACGCTTCCGGAGTTAAATCCGGTAATGTCCTGCCAAGAGCCGCCCAGGTTGGTGGTGCGCAAAATCTTTGGCCGACCCCGGAAGGAAAAGATGGCATAAGCTGTATTGGGTTCGGTAGGATGGGAGCCCAGTTTGGTTATGTTGCCCATGGTTTTCTCCGTGTAGTCTGCGGTTGGTGAAAAACTGATACACCCATTGGTGGATACCTGAATTCTGCCGGTACTGGTAATTCTACTTCCGGCCCACACAATATTGGCGTTGGCACGTGAGACTTCTACATCCATCGTTGAGGAGGATGGGCCCCACAAGGTTGGAAAAAGTGTTAAATTCCACGAGCCGCCTAAGTTGGGGGAGCGGAAAACACCATTGGACGAGAGTGCTAAAATCCCCACAGGATTATTTCGAGAGTTGGCCAGTTTTGATATGAACGGGGCCGAGCCGCTCAGGCCTGAAATCGCTGGGGTCCAGGGCGCCCCACCGTCCAAGGATCGCCTAAAACCATTGCCCTGAAAACCCCCAATGAGCTTGCGATCGTCTCCGTTGTGCCAAATGGCTTCGAAGCCATCACCGCCAATGGCGAAGTTGTAGAAGGTATTCCGCGTGGCATCAGCGTCAGGCGGGCTCACCCAGGTGCCGTTGTCCTGAGTGCCTCCAATAAACTGATTTTTACCTGGTCGTTTATCGGCTCCATAAAACTGGGTAGTATTGTATGTGTTTCCCGGGGAAGTCCAGGAATTGTTGCCGATACCGGGAGATGCATCTACGTTCGAGACTGCAATGCCGCCATCATTGGCGTTAAGGATCTTATACGTGGAGCCCGACATGGGAATTGCGATCAGATTGTGGTGATCAACATGCACCACGGAATTGCGGTTGGGGTCGCCATACTGGCTGCGCCCGTCTGTTATAAAGGAGGTGGTGGCATTCAACTTTGGTTGGGCGTTGTATTGAAAGGTAAGGTTGCCATTGGTGGCAGGAGGGAATACACCACCGCTGGTTAGGGTTGGCCAGAAAAAATACATTTCGTTGAACTCATGCCCTCCGCTTGTAGCGATGGATGGGTTGGGGGTGGTTGCGTTGTACACCACGTTATTGATGAATACATATTCGCGCGACTGGAGGTTGGCGGCTCCGGTGGTATTGGAGACTAAGAGGTCGAAGGCACCGTCTCGGCCCTGATCCCGAAATGAAACCATTAACTGCCTGTTGTTGGTTATGTCCCAAACCTCGAAGGGAACATCAACGTAATTGGCGTACGAATAATTAGACGGGCTGACCCCCGAGGTGGCGCCTTCGGGCACGAGAAAACGATGGGCTTTTTGTGACCTGCCGGGCCCAAAACGAACTTCTACCGTTATCTGATTGGCGTTAGGGCCAACATCAAATGTTCCGTTCGACCCCGCGAAATTGGTGAGTGTCAGGTAGGTTTGGGAATTGTTCAGCGTTACATTGTAAAATCCGGTCGTGGTCGAGCCTCCAGCTAACGCTACACGGAAAAGATCAACGCCTCCCACGTAAACAACGTTCGAGTTAAATGGATCGCACAGGATGGTGTTGTTGTACCAGCCCTGATCATTCAAGTGATCCAAGGCGCTGCTGTTGAGTGTCATGTCCACGACCGACCAGCTGGCACCCCCATTATCTGACATCAGCATCTTTGAATCGGTGCCAAAAGAGGATACCTCTGCTGACGCAAAAATCCGATCGGATTTCACTGGCGAAACATCAATCTCAACCCGGCCAACGGGCTTCATGCCCGCGTTTGCCAATTGCCACGTAACACCTGCGTCAATCGACTTCCAAACACCCTCACCGTTTTCGGTTGCGTATTGAATCTGGAAATTGCGCGGAGTGGCTTTGAGATCTTGCATAGCATCTTGATTTAGTGTTTTTACAAAGGACACCCCGCCATTCGTGCTTCGGTAGATGCCATCGTTCGTGGCCACAACTAATACATCAGCATTACTTGGATCAACGATTGCGCGATTAACATCAGTGAAACCAGACGTGGACGACAAATAAGACCAGGAAACACCGCGATCATTCGACTTGTACATGCCGTTACCCGCTACGCCATCGAGGTTGCCGAATCCTTCGCCTGTGCCGAGGTAGATGGTGTTTGGATTGCTGGGCGCCATCGCGAGAACAGTTGTAGCCAGATTGGGCAGATCCGGAGTAATTAATGTCCAAAGTTGGCCGCCATTGGTGGTCTTCCATACGCCACCTGATGCGGAGCCGGCATACCAGGTGTTTCCGTTGGGATCAATCGGGTCAACAATTAAGCCCCGGGTGCGCCCCGGAACATTTACAGGCCCGTGCTCGGTCCAGGCGCTAACACCATTGGTTTGCGTTCGTCCATTTCGGGCCCGGGCCATCGCTACGGTTTGGGCAGACTTTGTTTCGCGCACAAGGTATCCGGGCTCATAGGCAGGTTGGGATAAATCATCGGGTGTACGTATGGCCCGGTGAAATTTTAAGAACTCACCCGGTCCATCGAATCGTGGAGGCGTGTAGACGGGTGGCTCTTGGCGGGCAACCCGTGTTTGAAAAGGGGATGGCCAAAGCGCCACCACAGCCAGAATGGTTAAGCAACCGATACGTGTGGAAAGTTTCACGGCAGGGGATTTTCAACGTTGATGATTCGAATAAAGTCGTCTGGGTTTTTTCCGGAAGGCATTACTTCCGGCATATCCAACAGCGCAAGTGCTGAATCGGTTTGCCACCGAACAAAACCTGGCGTAAAGGTCTGGTCGAACAGGACTTTGTGGTCTGCCATGCGCAGCACAATCACCCGCGATCGTGGGGTGCTACTCTTGCCGATAGCCAACAGCAGTGTGCGCGAGCCATTTGGAATTAACGCACAGTCGTTACCAAGCAATGAATGGGCAAACTCTGATGCATCGGCAGAGCCGGTTTGTGCGGGCGGTTTGCATGCCGAGAGTAAAATCGCGCTCAGCATCACCGTGACGGTCAGGCGAGGGGTCATGTTTTCTGTTTCTTCTTTTTTGCTGCCGGGAACAGCACGTTGTTTAAGATCAGACGGTAACCCGCTGAGGTAGGATGAAGGTTGAGGTCGGTGGGCTCTTCGCCAACTGTATGTTGATAATCCTCCGGATCGTGGCCGCCATAGTAGGTGAAAAAGCCTTTGCCCAAAACACCGTGAAGATATTTGACCTCGCGAATGGCATTATTTTCGCCCATAATCACCACATCGTTTTTTACCAGTGGTTTTTTAAACCCGGTGGATTGACCATAAAACCCGTGAATCACCCGCGTATGGTTTTGGGTGAGCATGGAAGGAATAGGGTCCCACTTGGCAGAAAACTCAAACAAGGTGAAGTAGTCATTATCCTGCCGCAAGCCACGGTCGGGTGCATTGTTGTCAATGTCCGAAAACTCGTATTGATAGGGATCACGCACAAGATGGAAATCCGTAAAAGCCAGTGTATGATCGTAATTGATTTTTTCCTGAGCGTTCGGATCGGCCGCATCGCCATCGAACATCCGCTCACAAATATCGACCCCTTCGGCAGCCAGGGCAATATCAAATGAATCAGTGGCCGAGCACATGGCAAACATAAAACCTCCACCGGCCACAAACTCTTTTATGCGTTTTACCACAGCCAGTTTCAATTGCGAAACTTTTTGAAAGCCGTGTTTGCGGGCCATATCCTCTGCCTCCTTTTGCTGCTCGATATACCAGGGGTAATTCGCGTAACTGCCGAAGAACTTGCCATACTGCCCGGTGAAATCCTCGTGGTGCAGGTGCAACCAGTCGTACCGCGGCAGTTCCCCGTTTAATACCTCATCGTCAAAAATTACATCGTAGGGAATCTCGGCATAGGTAAGCACCAGGGTTACAGCATCGTCCCATGGTTGTTTTGATTTGGGCGAGTAGACCGCAATTTTGGGGTACTTTTCCAGCTTCATCAAGTCGTAATTCACAGCCGGGCTTGCCACCTCGGTGATGATACTGTTGGCCTGGGCATCCGAGAACACTTCATAGCTTACCCCGCGCACAACCAGCTCGTTTTGGATTTTGGGGTGGTACTTGCACATGAAACTCCCCCCGCGATAATTCAGCAGCCAGTCCACTTCACTTTCCTGCCGCAGTACCCAATACGCGATGCCATACGCCTTCAGGTGATTCACCTGCTTTTCATCCATCGGAATAAACAGGTAATTGGCCCGGGCGACCATCGGGCAAAACAAAATCAGAACAAAACACGTTAAAAAGCCCAATCGAAGGGCCTTTGTTGCGCGGGCACGGTAGTTCAGCCTCCCCTCAGTTGCGTTCAAAGTCATACCTTTGTTCCAAATCTATTCTAAAAGTAAAGGAAAAGAATGAATCTGGTAGAGAATGTCAAAGAAGGGCTTCGCTCCGTGCAGGCGAACATGTTGCGCAGTGTGCTCACGGCCCTGATTGTGGCCATCGGCATCATGTCGCTGGTGGGCATTCTGACGGCAATTGACGGTATTGAGTATTCGGTGTCGCAAAGCCTGTCTTCACTGGGTGTAAAGACATTTGACATTAACAGCAAGTGGAATCGGGGTGGCAGTCAGTCCGGCATCAAAGAAAAGAATTATGCGCCCCTGCAACTCAACGAGGTGCAGCGGTTTATCAATCAATACAATTACCCCTCATCCATCAGTCTTTCGGCAACCCTCACGATTCTTGCCGAGGTCAAACAAGGATCGAATAAGACCAATCCGAACGTAACGGTAGTAGGTATCAATGAGGAATACATGGCCATCAAAGGTCTGGAACTGGAACAAGGCCGCAACCTGAGCAAGTTCGAGGTTCAATACGGAACCAAGGTGGCCATTTTAGGCGCTAAACTCGCGAAGGAGCTTTATCCCGATCGCAGCAAGCCGATTTTAAATACCACCATTTCGTTTAAAGGCACTCAGTTTCGCATTATCGGGGTGTTGAAGGAGAAGGGTAATATCAGCGAGAACAACTTCGATAACATGGTATTGATCCCGATTTTGGTTGCCAACCAATTGGCTAGTGGCAATAGTTTAAACTACCGGTTGGTGGTTGGCATCTCGGACATGACTCAGATTGATGTGGCGATGGGGGAGGCTACGGGGCTGATGCGCAAAATCCGGCACGACCGAATTGGGGATCCGGACTCGTTCGAAATTGAAAAGAGCGAGGGATTGGCGGAAGATCTGGATAGTATCACCAGCGCGCTCCGCATCGGTGGCTTTGGTGTGGGTTTCATCACCCTGCTAGGTGCGTCCATTGCCCTCATGAACATCATGCTGGTGTCGGTAACCGAGCGTACGCGCGAGGTGGGGGTGCGTAAGGCACTGGGTGCAACTCCGCTGCGTATCCGTCAGCAGTTCGTGATTGAAGCTATTGTGGTGTGTGTGCTGGGTGGCATAGTCGGCATATTCCTGGGCATCCTGATTGGTAATTTAATTTCCAGTGTCATCGGCTTTAAAGCCTTTGTTATTCCCTGGCTGTGGATTCTGGTGGGCTTCCTGATTTGTATTGCCGTGGGATTGTTTTCGGGTTACTACCCGGCCCACAAAGCTTCGAAGTTGGACCCGATCGAGTCGCTGCGGTTCGAATAAACCAATCGTATTTTCTTTTATTTTTGCCGCACTTTACGCCACGCGGTTTCGGCTTAGTTTTCCCGGAGAGATGCCAGAGTGGCCGAATGGGGCGGTCTCGAAAACCGCTATACGGGCAACTGTATCGAGGGTTCGAATCCCTCTCTCTCCGCCAGAAAATCAGACTCCTGCGCCAGTGGGATTGGTCGTGAGGACTTTAGGGCCAAAGCGAAGTTTTGCGCGAGAAATGTCGGGCACGACAAAAACGGTGCGCAGCGAAGTAGTCTGATTTTGTGAAGCCCCCCGCTTAAGGGCATCAGCTTGGCTAATCCCTCTCTCTCCGCCAACTCACACAAGGGCATTCAAATTTTTGGATTAATCTACAGTCCTGCTTCCCTCTCCCGCTCAGCAAGTTGGTCACCGTTTACTCCCGTGGTAATCAATCGACTCCGGCAATAAATTCAGAATAGCATGGCGGATTGTTTCCGGGTTTGACCACGGAATGAAATGCGACATATCGTCCTCAAACGTAACCGCTACTTTCGCATTTACCATCTGCCGTTTGGTAAAGGCGGCATTGGCCGGATGAACCAGTTTATCATCTGCGCCCTGAATTACGCTGGCGGGCATCCGAAGTTCTTTCCAGAGAGGCAGCATAGCATCCAGTTGATCCTGGAGGTTGAGGATTTCATCATTGGAAGCGCGGAATGACCGGGGCATCAGCCAGCGAAAAATCGGACTGTGCAACGGGCCCCGAAACCAACGCTCCTGGGGCTCGAGGTCAGGATTGTTCGAGGCTGCCACAAACACCAAACCGTCAATCTCATCGGGGTAATCCATGGCCATTCGCGCAATGACTGGCCCGCCTAGCGAGTGACCGACTAAAATCACTGGCTGCCCGCTTGCGTTTTGCCGAATGGCCGGCATCAACACCTCGGCTTGTTTTTTCAGGGAGGGCTCAGCCTTCCCAAAATTGGCGTCACCAAAACCAGGTCGGTCGAGGGTCAGTAGTTGTGCGTGCTGCAGCAGGGAAGAATCTTTCAGAAAGTGGATAAAGGCGCTGAGCGAACCGGGCGAGCCATGAACAAAGACGACAAGTGGTTTTGTATTTTCGCCTGCCCGAACGTACACGATTCGTTGTTGGCCCACCACGTATTCCTCCCGCGAGCCTTTGACGGGTTCTTCCCGGAAGTAGTTCTCCACTTCCGATTTACTCATGCGGAATTGCATACAGGAATCAAATAGGATGATGCTGCCACCCAGAATGAACAGACTTATCCACCAGGCCCGCCTCGATGGTCGGTTTAGTCCGGCCACCGCAGAATCTTTTTCATCTCGGCCGGCCTTCTCAGCAAAGCGACTGCCTCGTCCAGTTCTGTGTCATTTTTCAAGCTCGCTTCTACATTGCCTTTCTCGAGAAAATACCGACCAGCGATTTCCTGCTCCAGCAAATCCTTGATCTGATCGCGAAACGTCATGAGGTCGTGCGTGCGTTTTTCGGCCAGGGTCTTTTCGAGTGCCGAGAGGAACGGTTTGAGTTCGTCTGTTTGCCGGTCGCGCTGTGCCTCTCGCTCTAATCGCGCTAACTCGCGCTCGGTGTCCGTATGGTACTGGTACTTTTTACCCTTCATCCAACTCACAAAATCCTGATAGTCGTTTTCCGTGAGGCTGAACTGCCGGGGTTCGGCTATGCCGGGGTGTTTGTAGAAGTAATGGGTGGCGTAATCGAATAGTAATCCTTCGCGCACCAATGCGGCTGCGACCGGTGCCATCTCTTCCACGGATAATTTTACATCCGGATCAATGCCACCACCATCATACACCAACCGGCCGCGGCTCGTTTTAAATTCTTTCTTCAGCGAATCCGGAACCATCGCCACGCTGCCGTCTTCGCGCCTGTGGGCATAGTCCAGTACCTGAATACATCGGCCGGTAGGGGTGTAGTACTTGGCGGTGGTGATTTTAACCTGTGATTTATACGTTAGCGGACGCCCGAGTTGAACCAACCCTTTGCCAAAAGAGCGTTCGCCCAGGATCACCGCCCGGTCATAATCCTGAAGCGTTCCGGCCACAATCTCGGATGCTGATGCGCTGTTACGGTTGATCATCACTATCACCGGAATCTCAAGGTCTACGGGGGCAGTTAACGTTTCATATCGAATTAAGGAGTCTTTTGTCTTTCCC
>DAIPHR010000106.1:0-10435 GCA_036771215.1 Cyclobacteriaceae bacterium | reverse complement strand
ACATTCAGGCGTATCTCAACTGTTTTGTTTTCAATGCCCTCGTTGTTCAGGCGCAAGAACACTTCGCCATCTAACAGGCGGTCATAGAACGTTTCCAGTTTGTCCACCTTGCGCTGAATGAAATTCAGCAGTTTTCGGTCGGCATCGAAATGAATGGATTGAAAGTTCAGCTTCATACGCGTTTGGATTAAGTTGAAGTGATTATGCTTTTGGGTGAGCCTGATCGTAGGCTTTTTTTAGCTTTTCAATACTGTTGTGGGTGTAAACCTGCGTGGCCGCCAGGCTGCTATGGCCAAGTAAATCTTTCACGGCATTGATCTCGGCACCTTTGTTGAGCAAATGGGTGGCATAGGTGTGGCGCAGCACGTGGGGGCTGCGCTTTCCCGTAGAAGTTAATCGCAGATACTTTTTGACGCTCCGGTAGATCATCATCGGGTAGCAGCGCTTCCCTTTCGAGGTAACGAACAAAAGTCCGAGATCGTCTTGGCCTACTTCGCGGTTGCGCACCGCCACGTAATCCTTCATCACCGGCAACAGACTTTCGGCAAACGGAATGACACGCTCCTTATTCCGCTTACCTAAAACCTTAATAGTGCGTTTACGCGGATCTATGTTAACCTCTTTCAGGTTGAGTAGTTCCGAGAGGCGGATACCGGTTCCGTAAAAAAGCTCCAGAACCAGTTTGTCGCGCTTGCCCTCAAAACTATCGTCAAACTGAGTGTGGTCAAGCAAATTGACCATTTCTGGCTCATTTACGAACTGAGGTAAATGTTTTTGAGCCTTTAGGATCTTGATTTTCAACATCGGGGTCTTCTGGATTAAACCCTGTTTTTGAAGGAATTTATAATACGAACGAAGGCACGCAATTTTGCGATTAACCGAGGGGGCGTTCAGCTTTTGCTCCACTAATTGGACCACCCACGAACGAATGATGCCGTGGTTTGCCTCGGGCGGCTCAAGCCCGTCATAGGTAGCGCGCAAGAATTCTGCAAACTGAAGGAGGTCCGTCCGGTAGGCCAACACGGTTTTTTCGCTATAACGCTTCTCGTATTGAAGAAACTGGAGAAAAGAATTTACCGTGCTACCCATTCAACTCCGTTGTCGCCACAGCAATATAAAAAAAACAAACCCCCGGAAGGAATCCTTCCGGGGGTCATGTGAATGCTTTGTCGGTAATTTGTTAGTAATTATCCTGAGCGTATTGCTTCTGGCGGTATGCCGCACGAATGATTTCGCTCCTGCGCTTTACAGAGGGCTTTTCGAATGCCGTGCGCGCACGCAGTTCTTTCAGAACGCCCGTTTTCTCAAACTTCTTCTTAAAACGCTTCAGCGCTTTATCAATCGATTCGTTTTCCTTGATACTGATGATCAACATACCGTTTATTTCTTAAGGGCTGCAAATATAGGCGAAATGCCTTGTTTTCTCCAAATTACTTCAAAATAGCCCTGGAAATAACCAATTTCTGGATTTCTGACGTGCCCTCGCCAATCGTGCAGAGTTTAGCATCGCGGTAATACTTCTCAGCCGGGAAGTCCTTGGTGTATCCGTAACCCCCGAAAATCTGCACGCCCTCGTTGGCAATGTCTACGGCAATTTCTGAAGCGTAGAGTTTTGCCATGGCCGATTCTTTAGACATTGGCTGGTGGCGATTTTTCAAATCGGCCGCATTGTGAATCAGCCAACGCGCGGCTTCAATCTTGGTGGCCATGTCGGCCAGCTTGAACGCAATGCCTTGAAAAGCGGAGATTGGCTTGTTGAATTGATGACGTTCTTTCGAATACTGCAGGGCAGCTTCGTAAGCGCCCTCGGCAATGCCCAGGCTCAAAGCCGCAATCGAAATGCGCCCACCATCCAGCACCTTTAACGACTGCACGAAACCCTCACCGACTTCACCCAGAATCTGACTTTTGTGAACACGGCAATCAGTAAAAATCATTTCGGCCGTTTCGGATGCGCGCATACCCAGCTTGTTTTCTTTTTTGCCGGCCGCAAAGCCGGGCGTACCCCGCTCTACTACAAAGGCCGTCATGCCGTGTGAATCACCCACCTGGCCGGTTCGCGCGATTACGACAGCTACATGTCCGCTCTTACCGTGCGTGATAAAATTTTTCGCACCGTTGAGAATGTAATAATCGCCATCAGCAACGGCTACTGTGCGCATGTTGCCCGCATCAGACCCGGTATTCGGTTCCGTCAGGCCCCACGCACCAATCCACTGGCCGGTGGCTAATTTTGGAAGGTACTTCTGTTTCTGTTGCTCATTGCCAAACTGCAGAATGTGGCCCGTGCACAACGAATTATGAGCGGCCATGGACAATCCAATCGAGCCATCGACCTTCGAGAGTTCAACAATGGCTGTGACGTATTCGTGATAACCAAAACCGGCACCTCCATAGCTTTCGGGAACGAGAACACCCATCAAACCCAACTCACCCATTTTATGAAATAGCGCGACCGGGAACTCCTGGCTTTCGTCCCACAGCATGCTATTTGGCCTGATCTCGCGATTGGCAAAGTCGCGTACCATCTGGGCAATCATTTCCTGGCTTTCGCTAACAGCGAAACTGGGACCGTTGGCGGGTTCCATCGTCATATTCATAGAAGTCTGTTTTGGAAGGCAAAGGTAGGCAAACGAATGTTAGGTTGCGAATTAAATGCGGTTGAAAACCGGTTTCAAGGGCGGAATCGTTTAATTTTGCGCGCCAATATTTGATTTTTAAAATGAAGATTGCTGTAGTCGGAACCGGGTATGTCGGGCTTGTGACCGGTACGTGTTTTGCCGAAACGGGAAACACGGTCACCTGTGTTGATATCGATGCGGAAAAAGTCAGGAAGTTGCAGGGCGGACAAGTCACGATTTATGAACCCGGGCTTGAACTTCTGTTTGAGCGTAACGTCAAGCAAGGCCGCCTCTTTTTCACCACGAATCTGGCTGAGGGCATTGAAGGAGCCAAAGTGATTTTCCTGGCACTGCCTACACCCCAGGGCGAGGATGGTTCTGCCGATTTGAAATACGTTCTCAAAGTGGCCGATGACCTGGGCCCGCTGTTGAAGGATTATACCGTAATAGTAGACAAGAGCACAGTGCCGGTCGGCACGGCCGAAAAAGTAAAGTCGCGCATTGCAGCGCGCGCAAAGGCCGAGTTCGATGTGGTGTCGAATCCCGAGTTTTTGCGTGAAGGTGTAGCGGTGGAAGATTTCATGAAGCCCGAGCGGGTAGTGGTGGGCACCTCTTCGCCACGGGCGCGCAAAGTAATGGAAGCGCTCTACAACCCGTTTGTGCGGCAGGGCAATCCGATCATTTTCATGGAAGAGCGCTCGGCTGAGCTCACCAAATATGCTGCTAATGCCTTTCTGGCAACCAAAATTACGTTCATGAATGAGATTGCAAATCTCTGTGAGCGGCTGGGAGCCAATGTAGATGATGTGCGCAAGGGTATTGGCACGGACAGCCGTATTGGCAAGCGCTTCCTTTTCCCCGGTATCGGGTATGGAGGCAGTTGTTTCCCCAAAGATGTGCAGGCCCTGGCCAAGTCGGCTCAGGAATCGGATTATGACTTCCGCATTCTGCGATCGGTCATTGATGTTAACCACGGCATGAAAACCAAGCTGGTGCCGGAGCTGAAAAAATTTTTTAATAACAACCTGGCCGGAAAAGTGATTGCCGTATGGGGCTTGTCGTTTAAACCGCATACCGATGACATACGTGAGGCGCCCGCGTTGTACAACATCGAGGAGTTTTTAAATGCAGGAGCAGTGGTTCGTGCACATGATCCGGAGGCAATGGAAAACGTGAAGAAGGTGCTGGGCAACCGCATTACCTTTCACGAAGACCCGTATTCGGCTGCCGAGGGAGCGGATGCCCTCTTCATTGCAACGGAGTGGCCGGAGTTCCGCACGCCCGACTTTGAAAGGTTAGGTAAGCTGCTGAAGAATAAAGTGATTTTTGATGGTCGCAACCTGTACGAGCCGAGCGATATTCGGGAGTTGGGGTATCGCTACATCAGCATAGGCCGACAAACTATTTGACATGACACGCGAAAGAGTTTTAATCACCGGGGCAGCCGGCTTTCTGGGTTCACATCTGTGTGATCGCTTTCTCAAAGAAGGTTATCACGTGGTGGGCATGGACAATCTTATTACCGGTGACTTGCGCAACATCGAGCATCTCTTCAAGCGCGAAGATTTTGAATTTTACCACCACGATGTTTCCAAGTTTGTGCACGTGCCGGGCGAGCTCAAATACATCTTGCACTTTGCTTCGCCTGCCAGCCCGATCGACTATCTGAAAATTCCGATCCAGACGCTTAAAGTCGGCTCGTTGGGCACCCACAACTTGCTTGGCCTGGCGCGCGCCAAGAAAGCACGAATCATCGTGGCCTCAACCTCAGAAGTATATGGTGACCCTACGGTGCACCCCCAACCCGAGGAGTATTATGGCAACGTAAACCCGGTGGGGCCCCGCGGAGTATATGATGAGGCGAAGCGATTTCAGGAGGCCATCACCATGGCTTACCACACCTTTCACGGATTGGATACGCGCATTGTGCGCATCTTTAATACCTATGGCCCGCGCATGCGCCTCAATGACGGACGTGTGCTGCCAGCTTTCATTGGCCAGGCTTTGCGCGGTGAAGACCTGACCGTGTTTGGAGACGGATCGCAAACCCGATCGTTCTGTTATGTAGACGATCTGGTGGATGGTATTTACCGTCTTTTATTGAGTGATTACGTACAGCCGATGAACATCGGAAATCCGGATGAGATTACGATTCGCGAATTTGCGGAAGAGATTGTGAAGCTGACGGGCACCACACAAAAGGTAATCTATCAACCATTGCCCAAAGATGACCCCAAGCAACGGCAGCCGGATATTCGCAAGGCACGTCAAATCCTGAATTGGCAACCGAAGGTATCGCGGGCAGAGGGATTGAAAATCACCTACGATTATTTCAAGTCGCTGCCGAAGGATTTGCTCTATCAGCGCGACCACAAAAACTTTGAAAGCTACATTCGCTAAATGGCTGAACGCACTATTCTGATCACCGGGGGAGCTGGATTTATTGGTTCGCACGTTGTGCGCCTCTTTGTCAATCAATACCCCGATTACCGGATTGTCAATCTGGATGCCCTCACGTATGCGGGCAATCTGGAGAACCTGCGCGACATTGAGCAGAAACCAAACTACACCTTTGTGCGGGGCGACATTCGCGATCTGTCGTTTCTTAACGAAGTATTTTCCAGGTATTCGTTTGAGGGTGTCATTCACCTCGCGGCTGAGTCGCACGTGGATCGCTCGCTGGAGCAACCGACCGAATTCATTCTCACTAACGTAGTGGGCACGGTAAACTTGTTGACTGCTGCGCGTAATCAGTGGAAATCTGATTTTCGCGGCCATCGCTTTTATCACATCTCCACCGATGAGGTGTATGGATCGCTCGAGCACGGGGGTTTTTTTACCGAGCAGACACCGCTTGATCCCCGCTCACCCTATTCGGCATCCAAAGCGGCCAGCGATCAGTTTGCGCAGGCTTTTGCCAACACGTATGGCATGCCGGTGATTATCAGCCGCTGTTCAAACAACTACGGGCCCAATCACTTTCCCGAAAAGTTGATTCCGCTGATGATCAACAACATCATCAACAACAAGCCCCTGCCGGTGTATGGCAAAGGCGAGAATGTGCGTGACTGGCTTTTTGTAAAAGACCATGCCCGCGCCATTGATGTGATTTACCATCGCGGGCGTGTGGGCGAGGTCTATAATATTGGCGGCAACAACGAGTGGAAGAACATCGACCTCGTTCACCTGTTGTGCGAGGTTATGGATCGCAAACTAAAGCGTGACCCCGGTACTTCGGCCGGGTTGATTACTTACGTGACTGACCGGCCTGGCCACGACTTGCGTTATGCCATTGACTCTTCCAAGTTGCAAACTGAATTGGGCTGGCAGCCTTCGGTAGACTTCCCCACCGGTCTGGATCAAACGGTGGATTGGTATCTGGCTAATGCGGAATGGCTCAGGCACGTAACGTCCGGGGATTACCGGCAATACTACGAAAGCATGTATGCCGGCCGCTGAACTACTCTTCACTGTAAATCACCGCGAGTAATACACGACCAACCGCTTCCAGCGTTTCCGGACTGATTAGCTCGAGATTGTCCTTGGTCCGGTGATGGTAATCACCAAAAAAGCCGAGTGCAGGGTGGTAATGCACAATATCAACCATTGGAATCTTGCCAATTTCATTCACATACTTGTGATCATCCGTAATGCCTGCGACTTCCCGATTCACGAAAAGGCTGCTGTACCCCAGCTGTGAAGCCGTTTTCCAAATCTTGTTGGTGACGGCCGGAGCATATTGCATCGAAACGCCCTCTTTGAAGAAGTGAGAATTCTTAGCTCCCACCATATCCAGCAAAATGCCGTAGTAGGCCGAGTAGTTAGGTTTGTGTTTGTTCTTACTCCAGTGCTGCGAACCGAGGCACCACCACGAATCCAGGCCGGGCGGTAAGGGGAAGTTGGCCGGCTTACCTTTGCCAATCTTCTCCCAGGTTTCGGTATCGTGGCCCCAATCTTCTCCATCGAAAAAGATGATATCTACACCCACGGCCGGAGGTTGTCCGGCTTGCAGCGCCCGTGCTATTTCCAATAGTACGGCCACGCCACTGGCCCCATCATTGGCTCCATCAAACTTTGCTGCCGGGTTTTCATCCTTATCCGCAAAGGGCCGTGTATCCCAATGGGCGGCCAGCAAGATTCGTTTTTGCCTCTCCGGAAAATAACTTCCGATGATGTTGCGTAAGGCTAACCGCTGACCGTCATAGGTAGTGGCCTCAAATGCCTGCACGGTTACCGTGGCACCGAATTTCTTTAACTGCTCGATCATATAGTCACCCGCCTTACGGTGCGCAGGAGAATTGGGTATGCGCGGACCAAAGCTGACCTGATCTTTCACGAACTGAAAAGCGGAGTCAGCCGAAAACGGGGGTGCCTGCACCAGTGGTTTTTCAACTGCGGGCTTTTGCCCCGAATCCTTAGGTCCGCAGCCATTGATCAGCGGTAGCGAAACTAAAACGGCAAACGCCAGAGAGGATCGAAGAAGTTTTTTCATCATACGCGGAGGCCCCGGGTTGCTGCGCAGGGCACTTTGACTTGAACGCAAAAATGCATTACCTTTGTGTCACTTTCATATCGAAAACTGATAAGAGGGGACTAAAAAGTCCCCTCTTTGTTTGTATAGACCTGATGGACGTAAAGCAAAAAATCGAACAATTGGCACAAGCCAGCCTGGCGAACGACTCCCACTTTTTGGTGGGCGTACACGTGGCGGAGCGCCAAAATCCGCCCAAAATCATCGTTTGGGCCGATGGCGACCATGGACTGACCATTGACGATTGTGCCGAAATCAGCCGCAGGCTGGCCGAAAAACTGGATCAGGAAAACATCTATGCCACCGGGTTCACCCTGGAAGTTTCTTCACCCGGGGTAGACCAGCCGCTTCGGATGGCCCGCCAGTACAAAAAAAATATTGGCCGCAGCGTTAAAGTCACCCGCACCGACAAGAGCATTGCCCGTGGCGTGCTGCAATCCGTGTCGGAGGCAGGGATTGCGCTAACCTACACCGAGGGAAGCGGCAAAAAAGCAATGGAGCAAAAAATTGAAATACCATTTTCAGAAATTGATAAAACAACTGTAACCGTTTCGTTCAAATGACGCCAACCATGGATACCGCAACGCTGATCGAGTCGTTTGCCGACTTCGCGAAGCAAAAGAACATTGATCGCCCTACGATGATCCGCATCCTGGAAGATGTGTTTCGTACGATGATCAAGAAAAAGTATGTCACGGATGATAACTTCGATATCATCGTGAACGCGGATAAAGGAGACCTGGAGATTTACCGGATTCGGGAGATTGTAGACGATGACTCCGAGGACATTTGGGATCATGATAAGATCAGCCTGAGTGAGGCGCGGAAAATTGAACCTGATTTTGAAGTAGGCGAGGAAGTGACCGAGCAAATCGGTATTGAGCATTTTGGCCGCAGAGCCGTGACCACAGCCCGCCAAACGCTGATCCAGAAAGTAAAAGATCTGGAGAAGGATGTTTTGTATCAGAAGTACAAGGACATTGTAGGTGAAATCATCACCGGTGAAGTATATCAGGTATTGAGCAAGGAAGTGCTGCTCATCGATGGGGAGGGTAATGAAATCGCGATTCCCCGGAGCGAGCAGATTCCCAAAGATCGCTACCGCAAAGGCGAGAACGTGCGCGCGATTGTACACAAGGTGGAAATGGTCAACGGCAATCCAAAGATCATTCTGTCCCGCACTTCGCCTGTTTTTTTGGAGCGCTTGTTCGAGCAGGAAGTCCCGGAGGTTTACGATGGCCTGATTACCATCAAGAAGGCGGTGCGCGAGCCGGGCGAGCGCGCCAAAGTGGCCGTAGAATCCTATGATGACCGCATTGACCCGGTGGGCGCCTGTGTAGGTATGAAAGGCTCTCGCATCCACGCGATCGTACGCGAACTTCAGAATGAGAACATTGACGTCATCAATTTTACCGAGAACCTCGAGCTGTTCATCCAGCGCGCTTTGAGTCCGGCTAAAATCACCAGCATCAAAATCGATAAGGAAAACGGGCGGGTGCAGGTGCACCTGAAACCCGATCAGGTGTCGTTGGCCATCGGCAAGGGCGGTCTCAACATCAAATTAGCCAGCCGGTTGGTGGGTTATGAAATCGATGTGTTCCGCGAGTTGGACGGTCAACAACAGGAAGAAGATGTGGATCTGGATGAGTTCAGCGATGAAGTGGAGAGCTGGGTGATTGATGAGCTCAAGCGCATCGGTTTGGATTCGGCCAAGAGTGTGCTCGCGCTCAGCAAGGAAGAACTGGTGCGCAGAACCGACCTGGAAGAGGAAACCGTGGAGAACGTATTAACGATCTTACGTAAGGAATTTGAATAAGAATTAACCGCCAAAACAGGCGAAATCCGGAAATAACACGACATATTTGAGCATGGCTGAAGAAAAATCGATACGACTGGGGCAGGCTTCCCGCAAGCTGAACGTGGGCCATACGACCATTCTGGAGTTCCTCGAAAAAAAGGGCTTCAAGGTGGAGAACAACCCCAATGCGAAGCTTACAGCCGAGCAATTTGCTCTGCTTTCCCGGGAGTATGCGTCTTCCGCCTCCGAAAAATTGGAGGCCTCGCACCTTTCCATCGGTGTGAAACACAGCGACCAGGTGATGGTAGCCACCGAGACGGCCGAGGCGCATCGAAAAAAGGTGGAGGAAGACGAGCGTATTCTGATTAAGAATCTGGGCTCGAAAGAAATTGTGAAGCCCCGCGAGGAGCCTAAGCCCGAGAAGGTTGAGCGCGAGAAACCGAAGCTCGAAGGCATTCGGGTAGTCGGCAAGATTGAACTCGATAAGAAGAAAGCGGAGGAGGCTCCGGTTGCCGAAGTTAAGCCGGAGAAAGAAAAAGAGAAGGTTACCGAGAAAGAAAAGGATGTAAAGCCGGTGGTGGCCGAGAAACCGCAGCCGGTGGAACAAGAGTTGATCAAAGCGAAGGCAGATAAGCTTCAGGGCTTAAAGGTGCTCGATCGCATCGAACTGCCCGCTGAGCGCAAGAAGGAAGAGGATAGTTCGGACGAGAAGAAGAAGCGCCCCCGCAAGCGCATACCCGCTGGCGAAAGCAACCAGCGTAACCGCCCCGGGCAGCGCCCTTTGCCGCCCCGCGTGCAGAAGGAGGAGCCTTCTGAAAAGGAAATTCAGGATAAGATCCGCGCTACGCTGGCCCGTTTGAGCGGTGGACAACGGAAGTTTCAGTCCGGTGCGAAGTACCGTAAAGAGAAGCGTCAGGCCAATTTTGAAGCACAGGAAGAGCGCATCCAGCAGGAGCAGGAGCAATCGAAAACACTGAAGGTAACGGAATTCATTTCGGCAAATGACCTTGCTTCGCTGATGAACGTGTCGGTGAACGATGTGATTTCAACCTGCATGGGTCTGGGCATGTTTGTGTCCATCAACCAGCGTCTCGATGCTGAAGCCATCACGGTAATTGCCGATGAGTTTGGATACGATGTACAGTTCACCTCGACCGAGGAGGACACCGAAGAAGTGGTTGAAAAGGAGAGCGAGGAGAATCAGTCACCGCGCGCACCGATTGTCACCATCATGGGTCACGTTGACCACGGTAAGACCTCATTGCTGGACTACATTCGAAACACAAAAGTAACGGCTCAGGAAGCAGGCGGAATTACGCAGCACATCGGAGCCTACGATGTGACTACGAAGAGCGGAAACAAAATTGCCTTCCTCGATACCCCAGGCCATGAAGCCTTCACCGCCATGCGTGCGCGGGGAGCTAAGCTCACGGATGTTGCAATTATTGTGGTTGCCGCTGACGATGATGTGATGCCGCAAACCAA
>DAIPHR010000105.1:0-10564 GCA_036771215.1 Cyclobacteriaceae bacterium | reverse complement strand
AGGATACCGCATACAAAATATTCCCTTTGACGATCTGGCGCGGGATTTTGGAACGCCTCTGTACGTGTATGATGGCGGGCGCATGGTGCAGCAATTGAATAACCTCAAGAATGCATTTTCAGACAATGATGTGCGCATCAAGTATGCGGCAAAAGCACTGACTAACCTCTCCATACTTCGACTCTTAAAACACCATGGCTCGGGTGTAGATGTCGTATCCATTCAGGAGGCCCAGATTGCCTTAAGAGCAGGGTTTGAACCAACTGATGTCATGTTCACACCGAATGGTGTCGACTTTGCCGAAATTGAAGAAGGAGTAAATCTGGGGCTGACGATTAATCTGGACAATCTCTCCGTGTTGGAGAAATTTGGGAGGAAGTACGGAGCCAGTCAAGCCTGTTGCATCCGGCTTAATCCTCATATTCTGGCAGGGGGCAATTATAAAATTTCTACCGGCCACGGCAACTCCAAGTATGGCATTTCCATTTATCACCTGCCTACCATTATGGAGACGGAGAAACGCTACCAGATGCGAATTGAGGGCTTGCACATCCACACCGGATCTGAGATTACCGAGACCTATGTATTCTTGAAAATGGCGGAGATTTTGTTCGGTGTTGCCCGGGATTTCCCTCAGCTCAGGTTCATCGACTTTGGCAGCGGCTACAAAGTAGCTTACAAAGAAGGTGACCTGACCACCAATGTGTTTGACCTGGGATTAAAGCTCGGAAAGGCGTTCAAGGAGTTCTACCATCAATACGGCCGAAAGCTGGAATTGTGGCTGGAGCCGGGCAAGTATCTGGTGAGTGAGGCGGGTTATCTGCTCACCACTGCCACCGTGGTCAAAGCCACACCCTCGGTTACGTTCGTGGGCGTCAACTCGGGTCTCAATCATTTGATTCGGCCCATGATGTACGAGGCGTATCACGAGATTGTCAACGTTTCGAATCCGAATGGCTCACAAAAAATCTATACGGTCGTGGGCAACATTTGCGAGACCGATACCTTTGGGGCCGACCGCAAATTGAATGAAGTGCGGGAGGGTGATTTGATTGTGGTGAGGAACGCGGGAGCCTATGGCTATTCCATGGCGTCCAATTACAACTCGCGTTTTCGCCCGGCCGAAGTGCTGCTGTGGAAAGGTCAAGCTCATTTGATACGCCAGCGCGAGACATTGGACGACCTCCTGCGCGGTCAGATTGAAGCAACTTTTTAATCCTGTTGGCTTAACCGCGCTCGCAGCGCGATGCCGAAAACACCCTCGACACCCAAACGCGATTGCAGCGTGAGCTGGCCTAACAACTTGCGCACGATGATCAACGGGTTTTGCCTGTATCCGTGTACAACTATACAACCAAATGCCCACGGTGTACCAATGATTCGGGCGCAAACCTTTTGACAACCGGGCACCCTGTAAACTTTATCAATAAAAAACCCCCGAAATGGCGGGGGTGCTGGTGGTGACGGAGGGAATTGAACCCCCGACACAAGGATTTTCAGTCCTTTGCTCTACCAACTGAGCTACGTCACCAGAAGGCTGATTTTCTTACAGGGGCACAAAAGTAGAGAAAAATGCGTGTTGCGCAAACCAGGCAAGCTGTTTTCCGGTTTTAACGCTTACGGTTGCGCAAGCGACCCGTCTCTCGTAATTTCCAAGAAATTTTATGGCATACGTTCAACAAATACTTTTTGCCCTTTCGCTGGGCGTGGCCGGTTGGTTTATCGCACAGCGGGTGCGGCTCATCCGAAAGAACATTGCATTAGGCAAATCAGAACCCGTAGCCGGGCCAACCGGGGAACGATGGAAGAACGTGGTGTTGGTAGCCTTTGGTCAAAAGAAAATGTTCAAGCGGTTTCTTCCGGCCTTCTTTCACCTGCTTATTTATGTTGGCTTTCTGGTAATCAATCTGGAGGTTCTTGAATTTGTGATTGACGGCCTCGCGGGCACTCACCGCTTTTTTGCGCCCTATCTGGGTAGTGTATATCCGATATTGATGAATGTATTTGAATTCCTGGCAGTGGCCGTGCTGGTGGCCTGTGTCGTTTTTCTCATTCGCAGAAACGTGTTAAAAGTTCAACGCTTTCAGTCCGCGGAAATGACGCATTGGCCACGGCTGGATGCCACCCTTATACTCACAATCGAGATTGTGTTGATGATGGCCATACTCACCATGAACGCGGCTGACCAGGTGCTGCAAACCCGGGATGCGCATTACAGCCAAACGGGCCCGCTGTTCTTTAGTTCGGGGTTAACCCCAGCCCTTGAGCAACTCAATACGGCAACCCTGGTGGTAATTGAACGTGGGGCGTGGTGGTTTCACATCCTGGGCATCCTGGGTTTCACCGTGTACATCACCTACTCCAAGCACCTTCACATATTCATGGCCTTTTTGAATACCTATTACGCCAAGCTTCAACCGAAAGGTCATATCAATAACATGCCGGTGGTTACCCGTGAGGTGAAGTCGATGTTGGGGTTACCGGTAGAACAACCTACAACCAGCGAGGTGCCCGGCAGGTTTGGGGCAAAGGACATCAACGATTTGAGCCGCACCAGCCTGATGGCCGCCTATGCCTGCACGGAATGCGGGCGCTGCACCAGCGAATGCCCCGCCAATCAAACGGGGAAAAAACTCTCTCCGCGCAAAATCATGATGGACGTGCGCGACCGTATGGAAGATGTCGGAACCAGCCTGGCCACGGGTGGCCCCGGGTTGAATGACGGGAAGTTTTTACTGGGCGACTACATCACCAAAGAAGAAATCAATGCCTGCACCAGTTGCAACGCGTGTGTGGAGGCCTGCCCGGTCATGATCAATCCGCTGGAAATTATTCTCGAACTCAGGCGTTATCAAAGCATGGAAGAAAGCAGTGCGCCCGGCCAGTGGAACAGCATGTTCCAGAACATCGAAACCAATTTTGCCCCCTGGAAATTTCCGGCCAGCGACCGGTTTAACTGGGCGAAGACAAATGCATAGACAGCTCCCGATATGATGACAATACCGACTATGGCCGATCTGGCCGCCAAAGGCGAAAGCCCCGAAATTCTGTTTTGGGTAGGCTGTGCCGGCTCGTTTGACGATCGCGCCAAGCGGGTGACGGTCGCGTTTGTAAAAATTCTGAACTCGGTGGGCATCCGGTTTGCTGTGCTGGGTACCGAGGAAACCTGTACTGGCGACCCGGCCCGAAGGGCCGGCAACGAGTTTCTGTTTCAGATGCAGGCCATGAACAACATACAGGTGATGAATGGCTATGGCGTGAAGAAAATTGTAACCGCCTGCCCGCATTGCTTCAATACGCTGAAAAACGAATACCCCGAATTGGGCGGGAACTACGAGGTGGTTCATCACTCCACGCTTCTGCAAGAACTTATCGATCAGGGAAAAATAAAGTTGTCGGACAGTAACTCCTTTAAGGGCAAAAAAATTACCTATCACGATTCGTGCTACCTCGGGCGCGCGAACAACATTTACGAAGCACCGCGTGTGGTGCTCGAAGCGCTCGATGCCGACTTTGTGGAAATGAAACGCTGCCGCACGACCGGCCTCTGCTGCGGGGCAGGAGGCGCTCAGATGTTCAAAGAACCCGAAGCTGGCCGGAAAGACATCAACATCGAACGCACGGAGGAAGCGCTGCAAACCGGGGCTACAACAATTGCTGTGGCCTGCCCGTTCTGCATGACCATGATGAACGATGGTGTTAAGAACAAGGAAAAAGAAGGACAGGTGAACGTGAAAGACCTCGCGGAACTGATTGCCGAAGCAAAGGGTTTATAGCATCAAAAGACAAACAACCGTGCTGATTGAAATTTCATTACTACCGGCTTCTTCCCGCGTCTGGGTTTACCAGGCCAATCGGAATTTCACTGAAGCTGAAGAGCAAAATATCAACCGCGTACTCGCTGCATTTTGCCAACAATGGATGGCACACGGCCAGCCGCTCAATGCCAGGTTTGAGGTACGCCATCACCGGTTTGTGATCCTGTCGGTAGACGAATCCGGCCATGCGGCCAGCGGTTGCTCCATTGATGGTTCAGTACATGTGATGAAAAACCTGCAAAACCAGTTAGGCATTGATTTCTTTGATCGCACCCAAGTGGCATTCTGGGCAAACGGGCAGATTGTCACAATACCCTTTACCCGGCTGAAACAGGCCTTTGGGAGTGGTGAGGTGAATGGTCAGACGCTGGCGTTCAACCTCCAGGCCGCCACTAAAGATGATCTGGACAATCGCTGGCTGATACCCGCTGAAAAAACCTGGCTGGCAAAATATCTGCCGAAATCTTCGTTAGTTTCCTGACAGGTAGATTTTGTAACTTTAACGTTCTTATGAAGCGTTTTGTAGCGTTTGTTGCAGTGGTGATCGTGCTGGCAGCTTGCAGTGCCGAAAAAAAAGCCGAGAAGGCTTTTAAATACGGAAAATACCAATCGGCTATCGAAGCCTATAAATCCATTTTAGTACGCGACCCTAACAACGGCCGGGCTAATTATTACCTGGCCGAATCCTATCGGAAATCAAACCGCATTCGCGAGTCGATACCCTACTACGCTAAGGCAGGCGGGCGGGGCATTAACGAGGATACCTTGAAATTGAGTTATGCCAAGGCATTGCAGGCCGCTGGGCAATATGCCGAGGCCCGTCAGCTACTGGAAGAAGCCCTTGAGCAAACTGATAACGAAAAATTAAAATCGCGGCTACGCAGGGAGATTACCGGATTGGGGCGGCTTCAGGAGCTCAGCGAAAAGAAAAGCTATTACCGGATCAAGAACCTGGAAGCCATCAATACTCCGGTGGCCGAGTACTCCCCGGTATACCTCAACAACGAATTATACTTTACGTCAGCCCGCAATAACAGCCGCATATTCGATGGTTCGGGTACACCTTATACCGACCTGTACAAAGTAGAAACCAAAGGCGCCAATGTGGATATCAACACGGTAAGTGCTTTGGCCCCCACCATCAATGAACCGTTGGTTAACGAAGGCACTATCGCCTTCACACCGGATGGAAAAACGATGGTGTTTGCCAAAGGTAATACCGGCAAACGCAAAGGCCGCGATGACGTAGACCTCTACCTCTCGCGCTTCCGCAATGGTGCGTGGACAGCCCCGCAGCTGATCAACATCAACCAACCGAATTCGTGGGAATCCACACCAGCATTCAGCCCCGATGGCCGCACCCTCTATTTTTCATCGAACCGGAAAGGCGGTTATGGTGGCCTGGATTTGTATAGTGCTACTATGGACAGTCGTGGGCGCTTTGGGCGAGTGCGCAACCTGGGGGCCGATATCAACACGGCCGGTGATGAGATGTTTCCCTTCGCCTCGGAAACGGGACAGTTGTATTTCTCATCCGATGGGCACCCTGGCTACGGTATGTTGGATGTTTTCGTGGTGGCCCGTTCGGGCGGCAAAACCACGGCAGAAAACCTGGGCCAGCCCGTCAACTCCACCGGTGATGATTTCGGTATTTTCCTGTTTCGGCCCGATCGTGGATTTTTCACCTCCAACCGGGATGGTGGCAAAGGCGATGACGACATCTATACGTTCGTTAATGAAGACCCCAACCTGAAAGTGGTGAATTATTATCTGCAGGGAGTTACCTATGCGTGGGGTAAAGACAGCACCAAGATCATTCTGCCCGAAACCAAAGTCACGCTGCTGGGTGAAGATGGCGAAGAGATGCAGGACTTTATCACGGGCAGCGATGGCAAGTTTCTGTTTCGTGTGTATGAAAATGAAAACTACACCCTGATTGGCGAAACCGATGGTTACCTGGTGGAGCGTGGGCGTTATACCACGCGCGGAAAGAGCGTGGCAAAAGAAACGCTTAAGGAGCTGCTGACGAATGTGACGTTGGATACGCTCCTCGTGCTGGATAAGTTAGAGCGCAACAAGATTTTTGTTTTGCAGAACATTTACTTTGGATTTGACAGTGCCGTGATCCGGAAGGAATCCGCGCGGGAATTGGATCGGCTCGTTCAGCTCTTAAACGATAACCCGGAGATTAAAATCGAAATGGGCTCCCACACCGACAGTGTCGGCTCGAATGCCTACAACATTGATCTTTCGCAAAGACGAGCGCAAGCCACGGTAGACTATTTGATTAAAAAAGGTATTGAAAGCAAGCGACTGGTAGCGAAAGGATACGGAAAAACCCGTCCTATTGCCCGCAACACCAACCCCGATGGCAGCGACAATCCGGAGGGGCGCCAGCGCAACAGACGCACGGAATTCAAGATTCTGGAGATCGGACCTATGCCGGAAAAGAAAAAGCCGGAGGACGATGATGACAAGTATTTCAACGATAACAATAACGAGCCCTAGCGTTATGAATCCGGAAACTGCCTCTCCCCCCCGGTCTGCTATGCAGGTTTTTCGGATGCTTCCGGAAGGAACCTTAGCGGAGGTTATTGAAAATACACTCTATATGTCCCCAGCACCGAGTCCACTTCACCAGGAAGTGTCAATGAAGTTAGCAACAACAATCAATCAATTTATCACAAGAGGCAAACTCGGTAAACTCTTCGCTGCGCCTATTGATGTATTCTTAGATGCCGATAGTAACGTTGTGCAGCCCGATCTGGTTTTTGTTGGTAAAACAAACTCATTGGTTATTGACGAAACCGGGCTCCACGGAGTGCCCGAGTTTATCATAGAAATTCTCTCCCGCTCGAATCAAAAACATGACCTTGTCAAAAAGAAAAGACTATACGAAAAATTTGGGGTGACGGAGTATTGGGTTGTTGATCCGTGGAGTCGAAGGGTAACCGGGTTTCAGCTTACTTCGAAAGGGTACAAAGTTATCGAAGAAGCTAACGGAGAAATCTCATCCGTGCTGTTTCGGCACAGCTTCAAATTCTAACCGAATGGGCGATCCACCAGTTTCTTCAGCAACCAGTAGAGCGGCAGGCCAGAGACAAAAAGAAGGAAGCCCATCAAGGCTGCTTCCCGGTTCGATACCAGTAAGCTGGTATTCACAAAACAATACGTAACAATGTATACCAGCGGGAGCCAGGGATAGAGTGGAATTTTATAGATGCCGCTTGGTTCCCCATTTCTCTTCGCCCGATGACGCAAAACAAAAATCGCGGCCGCAGCACTGGCTAATGCAATACTGTCAAAGAACATGACATAGTCGAGCACTTTGCTGAAGGACGAAGATAAAAACAGCGTAATAATCATAAACGCCACAAACACGGTAACAGCAAATTCCTGAACCTGCGTGCGTTCATTGATTCGCTTGAAAATGGCGGGCAGCACCTTGTCCTCGGCCATCGCATAATACACCCGCGGGTTACTCATAATGGATGCGTTCACATAGGCCATCACCGCAAAAAACATGATGATAGCCACCGTGCGAGAGGCGTAATCGCCCAATAAGGCCCCTGCCACATCGGACGCCAAGGCGCTTGACTGCTGCAACCCATTGAAGCCCAACACCAGGTAATAGGAAAGATTGGCCAGCAAATACAACGTGAGGATAATCGCGATGCCAAAAAAGATGCCTCGTGGCAAGGTGCGGCTGGCGTTGGGCACATCACCCCCAAAATTCATCGTCTGCTGGTAGCCGCCATACGTAAAAAACACAGGCACAAAGCAAAGCCAGAATGCCTTAAGTGAATCGGATGAAGAAAGCGTGGGCACCGTGGTGGTGCGCGTGGCGGGGTCGGGCGCGGCAAACACGGCCAGTATCAGCAATACAATAAGTCCCATCTTGATCATCATGAGCACATTTAGTGTGCGGGCGCTCATCTTGATGCCGAGGAGGTTGATGATAAACAAGAGGCTGATGGCCGAAATGGTGGTGATGCGAATGGCCACATCATGATCAAGGTTAGGAAAGAGAAAGGGGTTGATGTACTCTGCTCCGACAATGGCCACAATGGCCGTAGACGCTGCATTGGAAATCACCGTCATCCAGTTGACCATAAAGGCAAAGGCCGGATGATAACAATGCGAAAAGATCTTATAAAAGCCACCCGCTACGGGGTAGCGCGATCCGATTTCGGCAAACGTGAGCGCCCCAAACAAACTTACCACAGCACCGACAATCCAGGCGGCAAAGAAGATTACAGGAGTCTGGGCTTTTTGAGCCACTTCTACGGGCGTTCGAAAAATACCCATGCCGATAACCAAGCCCACCACCACCATGGTGAGATCAAACAGGCTTAATTTCGGTTTAATTGGCACGTTAACAGAGCCTATCGATGTAATGGTGTGTGGGTGGCCATTGGCCCGTGCCTGAATATAGATACTCTTTTTGCCCTGTTGACGGCCTATGAAAAAATCCCCGGCTCTTGCCGTTCACCATTCCGCCCTGTACCATCCGGAAAGCTGACGGAACAACCAATGTCGATGGAGATGTGATTCGCATACAATGGGTAAGTTAGCAAAAAACTACGATGCCATTCAACGCAATTGAAATTAATCGATTAATGGCTTCCCGAAGATCGATTTATCCAAAAGATTATACCGGACAGCCTGTACCCGATGAAGTGATTCATCAAATGCTTACCAATGCCCATTTTGGCACCTAATCACAAAATCACCGAACCCTGGCGGTTTGTTGTTTTCACCGGTACGGGTCGCCAAGCGCTGGCGCATTTTCAGTCGGAATGCTATAAAACAGTTGCTCAACGGGAGGGCACGTTCCAGGAAGACCGCTACCTCTCTCTGCAAAAGAAACCGTTTGAATCTTCCCATATCATCGCCCTCGGAATGAAGCGAGATGAAAACAGAATGGTTCCCGAGTGGGCAGAACTGGGCGCAGTTTTTTGCGCCATTGAAAATATGTATCTGACGGCCAATGCCTATGGAGTCGGCTGCTATCTCAGCACGGGGGGCATCACCCAAATGACAGAGGCAAAACCGCTTTTTGGGTTAGGAGAAGCCGACAAACTTTGTGGATTTTTGTATGTGGGTATGCCCAAAGCCAACCTACCGCCCGGGCGCCTGCGCAAACCGGTAGTCGACAAGGTTAAATGGATAGTTGAATAAGTCAGGTATTATCTGATTTCGCCATAATAAGTAAAACAAAACAGCAACCAACCGATGATCCCCGATCGCACCTCCATCGTGAAGGCCCACGAGCGCATTTCCCCTTACATTCATCGCACGCCTGTACTTATGAGCGAGGGACTTAACGAAATGACAGGAGCCCGCCTGTATTTTAAATGTGAGAACTTTCAAAAAGTTGGAGCCTTTAAAGCGCGGGGTGCCATGAATGCCTCGCTAAAGCTATCGCGGGAGCAACAGCAAAAAGGATTGGCCACACACTCGTCCGGTAACCATGCACAGGCGCTGGCCCGGGCTGCCCGCATGCTCGGAGTGCCCGCCTACATTGTGATGCCGCGCACGGCTCCGGAAATAAAGAAACGCGGGGTACGCGGCTATGGCGGTCAGATTTTTGAATGCGAACCGACACTGGCTGCCCGTGAGTCTACCCTGGCCGAGGTGATTGCCCGCACCGGAGCCACCGAAATTCATCCTTTCAATAACTACGATGTGATCGAAGGGCAGGCCACGTGCGCCAGCGAATTTTTTGAAGATGCGCCTGCCCTGGATGTGATACTCGCCCCGGTGGGTGGGGGCGGCTTACTCAGTGGCACCGCATTGGCCGCGCATTTCTTTTCTCCGGGCACGCTGGTGATGGCCGGGGAACCCGCTGGTTCAGATGACGCCTACCGTTCTATGCAAAGTGGAAAAATCGAGTCGGCACAGTCACAAACCATTGCCGATGGCCTGCTCACCACGCTGGGTGACAAGACCTTTCCCATCATACGCGAACATGTGCGGGAAATCATCACAGTAACAGACGCTGAGATTATTGCCGCCATGCGGTTGGTTTACGAAAGATTAAAAATCGTGATTGAGCCCTCCTGCCCTGTTCCATTTGCTGCGGTACTAAAACAGCGCGAAAAATTTGCTGGGAAAAACGTGGGAATCATTCTTTCAGGCGGGAATGTGGATTTGGAAAAGTTGACACAGATATTCCAATCTCGAAAGGACCCTTAGACGTCAGAGACTCAGTGAGTTTTCTATAGATTATTCTTTTGAAAATACTTTCTCAGAATTTGCAGATCGGAGTCAGAACTCACGGCCGAGAGTTGCGGCCGAACTGAACATATATATTTTCGTTCTGTACTAAAGTAATTTGTTTTCCGCTCAATTTGAATAAATCTGGACTGGAATAAACGAGCTCCCACAGTCAAATTGATGGGATTCTTATTGGCATTAGTCAACTCAATTGAGACACAGCCACAATAGCCAGGTTGCACTATTGTGGAAATCGTCAAGCCAAGTCTCGAATAAGATGATCTCATGTTAAGAATTGCCAAAATATCTGCTGGCAACTTAACATACTCCAAACTCGTGCTCAAAATTGTCTGTCCTGGGTGTAGTAAAAAGTTTTCCCCAAGTCTCCTTCTTGTCTTCCTAAAAAAATTTCTGGTATTTCGAAAATTCTCAGAAGAATTCAACGAAGCGTCAAAGTCTGGCTCGCGCCCCTGAATAGAAACGAGGAAGTCATAAACCAAGCGAAAGTCAATTGTCAGCTCTCCTAT